>JAVEDJ010000150.1 GCA_030841025.1 Actinomycetota bacterium | reverse complement strand
GCGCGCAACCCCTATACCGACGAGGCGATCGAGGCGCGCTACCACACCAGCGTGATCGCTCTCGTGGCGCTGGAACGGGGCTGCGTCGACCGGGCACTGGGCAACGAGGACATCGAGGTGACGTTGTGACCCGCGCCTTCTCGGGGCGGGACGCCAGCGAGCTGACCCCCGACCGGCTGGCCCGCGAAGAGCTGGACACCGACGACGTACGCATCCATCCCGAGACTCTCGAGCTGCAGGCACAGGTGGCCGAGCAGCACGGCAATCCGCAGCTCGCGGCGAACTTCCGCCGCGCGGCCGAGCTGGCGCTGGTGCCCGAGGCAGAGGTCATGTCGATGTACGAGGCGCTGCGCCCGCATCGCTCGACCGCCGAGGAGCTGGAGCTGCTGGCCCGCCGGCTCGAGGCGTACCCCGCGCCGCTGTCCGCTGCCCTCGTGCGTGAAGCCGCCGACGTGTACGTCCGGCGCGGTCTGCTGCGGTGACGGTCGCCGCAGGCATCGACATCGGCAACTCGAGCACCGAGGTCGTGATCGGTCGGCTCACCCCCGATGGCATCGAGGTCCTCTGCACCGGCCGAACGCCGACGCGGCGGACGAAGGGCTCGCCACAAAGCCTCGACGGTGCGGCCGCTCTGGTCCACCGGCTGGAGCGGACACACCAGCTGCGCATCGACCTGGCGGCAGCGGCCCACCTGCGACCGGTCCTCACCCGGACGGCAACACTGCCGGAACCCCATGCAGCTACCGGGCGGCTGCGTGTCGTCAGCGCCGGCGTCAGCACAGCGGGCGGCGGCGGCCACGGCGTGGGGCGCCCGCACCGACTCGGTGACGTCGCGGAGGGCAACGATCCCCTGGTCGTCGTCGTGGCCGCCGGCACCGGCTACCTCGAGGCCGTCGAGCAGCTGCGCGGCCTCGCCTCGGACGGGCGTCTCGCCGCCGTCGTGCTGGAGGACGACGAGGCGGTGCTGGTCGGCAACCGGCTGGGCGACCAGGTGCCGGTGGTCGACGAGGTCGACGGCGACGAGGTGCTCCGCGCCGGGTTGGTCGCGGTCGAGGTAGCCGCCGCCGGACACCCGCTGCGCGTGCTGACCGACCCGCTTCGACTGGCCGACGCGCTCCAGCTGCACGACCACGAGCGGGCCGACGCGGCGCGGGTCGCAGCACGGCTCTACGACTCCTCCAACGCAGTGGTCGCCCTCGGCCCGGCGGCCGCAGCTGCAGGCACGCAGACGGCCGGATGGGTGGACGTCGGCGGCAGCCGGCTGTCTTTCGCGGCCGGGCACGAGGCCATCCGCGCCGGGCTCGTCGGGGCCGCGCGGTCCTACGCCGTTCCACCCCAGCAGGATCCTCGGCCGGTCGACGACCTGTGGACCGTTGACCTGTCGGCCGTGGCCGACACAGTCATGACCCGGGTGGGTGTCGCGCAGTCGCGGGCCATCGGGCTGGCCGTGCTGCACGCCGACGCGCCGTACGCCGACCCGGGCGCGGCACTTGCCGAACGGCTGGGGGTTCCGGTCGAGGTCGCCGGGTCGGAGGCTCGGGCCGCGTGGAGCGGCGCGACCTCCACTCCGGGTGCAGGCGATGCCGTGGTCATCGACCTGGGCGGCGGGACCGTCGACACCGTGTCGCGCTCGGCGGCGGTCGTCGCGGCTGGTGGCGGCGAGCTGCTGACCGTGTCGGTCGCGATGCTCACGGGTGCGTCGAACGCAGCCGCCGAGTGGGTCAAACGCGGGCCCGCACACCGCGTCGAGGCCCCACAGGTGCTGCTGGCCGAGGACGGCTCGCGCGCGTTCCTGGACGTTCCGGCGCCTGCGGAGGCGATGGGGGCCCTCGTGGTGCGCGGACCGGCCGGGCTGCTGGCGTTCCACCGGACCCTCGCACCCGGTGAGTGGCGCGCGCTCCGGCTGCGGCTCAAGGTCGAGCTGCTTGGCGGGAACGTGGCTCGCTCGCTGCGCAGCCTGGACGTGGCACCGGGGACCGTCGTCGTCGTCGGCGGTCCGGCGGGCGACGACGAGGTGCTGGCGGCGGTCGCCCGGGCGCTCCCCGAGGGAGTCGCAGTGGGTCGTGGCAACGTCGCCGGCTCACTCGGTCACCGGTACGCCGTGGCCTACGGGTTGCTGTGCGGGCTGGCGCGCTAGGCGACACGGTCCAGAAAGGCGTCGACCAACGCGTGCGCGGCGGCTCTGGCCTGTGACTCGCGCGCCCGTGCCTCGGCAACGAGCTCCTCGCGGCGAAGGCCGGCGCCGACGAGGAGCTCCGGGAAGCGACCTGCCCAGCTGTCCAAGGTCTCGGGCCGGACCTCGGGATGGAATTGCACGCCCAGCACACCGGGGAACACGAACGCCTGCTGCCCACAGCCGTTCCGCGCCACCACACGCGCGCCGGGAGGTGCCTGCACCACGTCGAGGTGGAACGCCAGCCAGGGCCCGACCGGCACCAGCTGTTCATCGTCTGACTCGACGTGCACCCAGCCGACCTCCGGCTGCGGCGCCGGCGAGACGCTGCCCCCGAGCGCCTCCGCCAAGACCTGGGCGCCGTAGCAGAGGCCCAGCACCGGCACACCCGCGTCGCGGGCCGACCGAGCGAGCGCACACTCGGCAGCAAGCGACTCGTGGTCCACGGGTGAGTGCACCGACCACTCGGAGCCGAGCAGCAGTACGACGTCGACGTCACCCGCGTCCGCGACGTCGTACGGCACCTCGCCCTTGTCCCGCAGCAACGTGCGCAGGAGGTAACCGCGCTCGGTCAGACGCTCACCCACGTAGCCGGAGTCGGAGTCGGTCGAGTTGGCGATGACGAGCGCCGTCGCAGTCACCGCCGTGGTCGCGGGCGCATCTGGACCACCCGGCCGTGCTCCGCGGAACCCTTCCGGGCGCCGGTCGACGCCGGTGTGCGCACGGTGATGAACGTCCGGTCAGCGCGGAAGAGGTCATGCGAGAACTCGAATGGACTGCCGGCGGCGTCCTTGGTCGTGCGCGTGATGGACAGGAGTGCCGCGCCCGCCTCCACGCCGAGGATGGACGCCTCGTCCTCAGCCGCGGAGACGACCTCGATGTGCTCCACCGCCTCGCCGGGGACCGTGCCGAAGTACTCCTGCAGCAGCTCGTAGAGCGATCCGCCGAGAGGCAGGTCGAGCAGGCCGGGGAACAGCTGGGCGGGCAGCCGGACGTGTTCGAGCGAGATGGGCGTGCCGTCGGCCAACCTGATGCGCACCACGTCGATCACGTAGCCATCAGCCGGCAGCCCGAGAGCGGTCGCAGTCTCCTCGTCCGCGAGGCCGAGCCCGGTGCTCACGACCTGGGAGCCGGCCGTCATGCCCTGCTGCCGCAACAGGGCAGGTACCCCGACGACCTGGGAGAGGTCCCGCTCGACCTTCTGCTGGCGGACGAACGTGCCGCCACCGCGACCCGGGACCCGCCGTACGACGCCTGCTGCTTCGAGGGCGGCCAGGGCCTGACGCACCGTCGAGCGACTCACGCCGAGCGCTTGGGCGAGGTCGCGCTCGGCCCCCAGCCGCTCCCCCGGGCGCAGCTGGCCGCGACTGATCTGGTCCAGCAGCCGACGACGGGTGTCCTCTGCTGCCGGCCCAATGACAATCCCGGTCTCGGTCACCGCGCCACCTGGTCAGATCCCCTCGAGCGCCGCCGGCGACTCGGGCAGGATCTGGCCGCCGTCCACGACCATGCACTGCCCCGTGATGTAGCTGGCCTCGTCCGTGGCGAAGAAGAGAGCGGCGTAGCCGATGTCCTCGACCTCTCCGAGGCGGCGCTGGGGGATGGCGGCCTCCATCCCGCGACGGTAGTCCTCACCCATGTCCGCGAGGCCCTCCGTGGCGATGTTGCCGGGCAGTACCGCGTTGACAGTGATGCGTTTCGGTGCCAGCTCGATCGCTGCCGTGCGCAGGAAGCCGAGCTGCGCGGCCTTGCTCGCGCCGTAGTGCGACCAGCCGGGGTAACCGGTGATCGGACCGGTGATGGACGAGGTGATGACCACCCGGCCGTGACCGCTCGCCTCGAGAGCCGCAAGGCAGGCCTGGACCATGAACATGGTGCCCTTGACGTTGCAGTTGAAGACGGCGTCGACGTCCTCCTCGGTCAGCTGGGCCAGCGGCTTGTCCGGGAAGACACCGGCGTTGGCGCAGAGCACGTCGACACCGCCGAATTGCTCGACGGCGGCCGCGGCGATCCGCCGACAGTCGGCGACGCTGGCGACGTCTGCAGCGACGGTCTCGATGCGCGCGCCCGTCTCCTTGCCGAGGTCCTCGGCCGCGGCCGTGAGAGCCGCCTCGTCCCTCGCGGCAAGCAGCACCTGCGCGCCGGCGCGCGCGAAGACCCGGGCGATGCCCTTGCCGATGCCCTTGCTGCCACCGGTCACGATGACCGAGCGACCATCCAGCCGTGTGAACACCCTGCCTCCTCCTTGTCGGTGCTGCACCTGTCCGGCCTGACCTGTGCCGGCGTTACCTGTCCGGCGTGGCTGGTCAGCCGAAGCGCGAGAGATAGTCCTCGGCGAGATCTGCGCTGCCGGCCGTGTAGGCGGCTCCCATCGACCGGGACAGGTCGGTGCCTGAGTGCGAGCCGATCCAAGCCACGAGCAGCAGACGGCGCATCATCACGAACGTGGGGAGCTCGGCCTCGTCGTCCGCAGAGAGCGGCCGCACGGTGCGGTAGCCACGCACCCAGGCGTCCGCCAGCTCCGGTACCCGGGGGTCGTGCTCGAAAAAGCTGACGGCGGACCCGAAGTCGTAGAGGAGCCATCCCCACCCGCAGTCGTCGAAGTCGATGACGTAGGTCTGGTCGCCGTCCGCGAGCAGGTTGGCCAGCCGCATGTCGGCGTGCACCAAGCCGTAGCGGGCCGGTCCGGAGCCGAACCTCGCCAGCCGTTCGCGCAGCGTCGCGTCCAGCCGGCCGAGCACCTCGCGCTCCGCGGGGCCGACCGCGATGCCGTCCTGCCAGCGGCCCCACCTGGCCATGGTGCCGAACGAACCGTCGTAGTCCCACGCGAAGCGGTGGAAGCCCTGGGGTTTCTGCCAGGTCTGCACGTGCTCGTGCATCCGCGCGGTGATGGCGCCGAGCAGCTCGAACGACTGGGGCAACCGGTCGTCGGTCGGCGTCGGCTCGGTGCCGGGGAGCCACTCGAAGTGCACGACGTAGCGCGGGTCGGGCGAGCCAGCCTCGGGCATCGCGAGCAGCCGCCGGCCGTCGACCGTCGGCAGCACCCGCGGGGTGCGGACGTCCGCCTCCGCACGCAGGGCGTCCAACCACGCGAGCTCGGAGACGATCTCTGCCGCGTCGTGGTAACCGTGGCGATGAACCCGCAGGACTGTCCGCTGGCCGGAGGCAGCATCATCGACGGCATAGGTGGCGTTCTCGCTGACGTTGAGCAGCGTCAACGTGGCATCCGGCGCGACGCCGAACTCCGTCAGCGCCCGCCGGGCGACCGGCTCGAGCCGCGCGGCGACGTCCTCTGCGGACAGGTCGTGCACGCTCATCAGTGGTCCCGCCCCTCCACCTCGCGAAGCACCCGAGTGATCTCGTCCTGCGCGCGCAGCACGTCCTCGGTGGAGCCGGCCAGGTAGACCCGACCCGCCGCACCGATCATGGACACGTCGACGAGCGTCGCACGTGGCGACACCTTCTCGGCAGCGTTTGCGGCAACGGTCGCGAACAAGGCCGGCGTCATCTCGTGGACGAGCAGGCTCTGGCCCGGCATGAGCATGGACGCCTGCCGGTTGCGGTTGATGATGACCGCGTGCTGGTCGGTGACGTCCTCGATCACGTCGGTGTAGAGAACTCGCGGCCGCAGCTGATCTGTGGGACTGGCACCGAGACCCTCCAGGATCGCGGCCCCGGCCCGGTTGAGATCATCAAGCCGCGTGGCGTGCACCTCCAGCACGCCGAACTGGCGCTCGACGAACAGGATTCCTGGCTCCACCGCCGGGACGGTGCGTAGGGCGAGGTCGGTGACGCGCTCGATCGCCAGGCCTGGCGCCACCTCCACGATGAGCGAGTGCTGGCCGGCGAACGGCGGGTAACCGCGAGCACGGGTCGGCGTCCCGAGGTAGGCGGCGAACTGCGGCTGCAGGTCCTCAACCAGGAGGTAGACCCGCAGCTCAGGACGCGGCGGGAGGGGTACGCCGGCGGTGGCCGGCGTCGTGGGACCGGTCGTCACCCCTCGGACCCGGCCGTGTCGAAGTGCCTCGACAGCTCGGCGTGCGGACGCGGGATGACGTGCACGGACACGAGCTCGCCGACCTGGCCGGCCGTCTCGGCTCCGGCCTCGGTCGCCGCCTTCACCGCACCGACGTCACCGACGATCGTCACGGCGACCAGGCCGTCACCGACCTCCTGTCGCCCGATGATGCTCACGTTCGCGGCCTTCACCATGGCGTCTGCGGCGGCCAACGCGGCCACGTAACCCTTTGTCTCGATCATCCCGATCGCCTCGTTGCTCATTGCTCGCTCCTCATTCGTCGATCGAACCGATGACCAACGCATCCACGGGCGGATGCGGGTCGGGGAAATAGGCGGCAGCCACCGAGCCGGTCGCGACGAGCACCCGCTCGCCCACACCGCTGCCGAGAACGTCGAAGGCCACGAGCCGTGACCCGCCGCCGTCCACTTCCACCTCGAGGAATGCGCCGTTCGGCAGACCCTCGACGCGCTTGGTCGCCCACACGTTGCCGACCACGACTGCTTTCAGCATCAGCGCTCCTTCTCCACGACGACCCCGAGGGCTCGTGCCTTGTCCCGGGCCAACGGCGTCAGCACGGCCTTGCTGCCGACGACCAGTCGCGCACCCTGGGCTGCGGCCTGCTTGACCCGGCGTTCGGTGACGGCACCCTGTTCCACCCGCAGCACGCCGCCCGGCTGCGGCGCCGGGTGCTCACGGGCACCGGAGGCGGTCGGGGCCCCCGTTCCGAGACGGAACCGAGTCCGCCCCTCGCGCAGGGCGGCTCGCTGTCCCGGGTCCTCACACAGCACCGCCAGCCGTCGTACGAATGCATCCAGATCCGCGTCGCTACGCATGTCGACCTGTTCGGCGGTCCCGCCCGGAGTCGGACTGCGCCCGGCGTCGGTGAGCGCAGCGGGGAGCACGTCCCGCAGCACCGCGCGCACCGCGGCCCGCAGATCCTCGGTCGACATCCCCGACAGGGCGCCGTTGCCGCTGTTCATGTCCGCACCTGCAACGCCGTCTCGGCAGCCTCGGCCGCGGCGCGCACGTCGGACTCACGGCCGGTCAGGTAGACCCGTCCGGTCGCGCCGATCATGCGGTAGTCCACGACCTTGATGGCCGCGGCCTTCTCGGCCTCGTTGGTGGCGAGGATCGCGTACGACGCCGGCTGCATCTCCAGGACGAACAACGACTCGCCGGGCAGCGCCATCGAGCCGACCTTGTTCCTGTTGATGAGGAACGCGTGCTGGGCATCAATGCGCGAGACGACCTGCGAGGCCAGGACCGTTGGCCGCATCGCGTCCGAGGCGCTCGCGTCCAAGGCGTCGAGCACAGCGGCACTGGCCGACCGGACCGCCTCGGTCGAGCGCGAGTGGATCTCGAGATAGCCGAACTGCCGCTCCACCACGAGGATGCCTGCCTGCACCTCGGTGTTCTTCAGCGCGACATCGGTGATCTGCTCGATGTCCAGCCCGGGCGCGACCTCGATGATCTGCGCAGCCATGTTGGAGCGCGGCAGGCTGCCCTTGATCCAGCTGCCGAGATAGCACATGGTCTGCGGTTGCAGCTGGTCGAGAAAGATGAACGACCTGAGCTCGGCCACGGGTCAGCCCCTGATGATGGTGTTGAGCTCCTCGATGATGAGGCGGCGGAGCTCCTCCCGGAGCTCGCTCGCCTCCTCCCCTCGAGCAGCGGTGGGCGTTGTCGACACGGGCGTCAGCCCGCGCGAGGCGTCGGGGACGAGATTGCTCGCCAACGGATACGGGGGCACGGGACCGTCCGGGGCCGCCCACGGGACCAGACCGTCGTACGACGGGAGGACCTCGGCCGGATCGGTGCTGTAGGCGACGCGGGCGACGTTCACGAGGTGCTTGGGCTCGAGGTTCTCGCCCAGCGAGCTGCGGCCGACGAACCCGGTGCCGATGGTCATCGAGGGCGCGAGATGCGTACCGAAACCTGCGCTGCCGGTGCTGCCGCCCTCGTTCACGGTGACGCGCAGGACGCGCACCGCGGCGGCGTACGCCATCACGTTCGCGGGGTCCTTGCTGTGGATGACGGCGGAGTGGCCGGCGCCACCGATGCGGAGCACCGCCACGGCGGTCCGGATGCCACGTCGCACGCTGGGCACCCGAACCATGCCGAGAACCGGGCACAGCTTCTCGTGGGCCAGCGGCTCCTCGTCGACAGCGAGCTCGAACGGTGCCACGAGGATCCGCGTCCGACCCGGTACACGCACACCGGCTTTCGCTGCGATCACCGCCGCATCCTTGCCGACCACCGAGGTGTCGAATTGCCCGTCGGGGAAGACGGCGGCCCGGACGAGGTCGCGTTCCTCCGGCCGCAGGACGTAGGCGCCCTGCCGCTCCATCTCGCGCTGGAAGCGGTCGGCGACCGACTCCTCGACGATGAGGACGCTCTCGTTGGTGCACAAGATCGAGTTGTCGAACGCCTTGCTGGACACCAGTTTCTCGGCCGCACGCCTGAGGTCGGCGGACGAGTCGACAAGGACCGGCACGTTGCCGGGACCGACGCCGATCGCGGGGTTTCCGGAGGCATACGCCGCGCGTACGACGGGGACGCCACCGGTCGCGAGGATGACATCGGTGCGTTCGTCGGTCATCAGAGCGTCGATCAGGGGGATCGAGGGCTCCTCCACCACCTGCACCACCCCATCGGGAGCGCCCGCCGCGACCGCGGCGTCGCCCAGGATGCGGGCCGCGTCGGAACAGCACTCCCTGGCGAACGGGTGTGGGCTGAGGACGACCGCGTTGCGGGTGAGCAGCGCGAGCAGGATCTTGAAGTAGACCGTCGAGACCGGGTTGGTGCTGGGGGTCAGCGCCAGCACCACACCTGCTGGGCGCGGCACTTCCACCATCTTGCGGTCGGCGTCGACGCGTGGGGTGACGTAGTCATGGTCCCGGTAGGTGTCGAGGATGCCGCGTGAGCACAGCCGGTTCTTGATGACCTTGTGCTCCACGACACCGAAGCCGGTCTCGCGGACCGCCCACTCGGCGTAGTACTGGGCCTTGGCCTCGGCGACCTCGGCCACCGCCTCGGCGATGCGCAGCACGGCGGCCCGGTCGTACGTCGCGAAGGCCCGTGATGCCCAGCGCGCCCGTTCGAGCATCTGCCGGGCACGCGGTACCCCCGCGGCATCGACCAGCTGGTGGGTGGCGGCGAGCTCGCTCGTCATCGCGGGAGTCCGTTCATGCGGGCACCCGTTCGCCCGCACGCGACGTGTTCCGGACCTCGGCCCACGCCTTGCGGATCGCCACCTCGGTGCGGTCGAGCAGCTCCTCGCACAGCTCGGGGCGCATCAGGATGCCCGGCTTGTACTGGAGAACCCGCGGGTCCAGGGTGGAGAAGATCGCCCACACGCCGTTCTCGTAGAGATGGCGCATGACGTACTTCGCCCCCTGCGGATGGGCGAACTCCAAGCCCATGACGACGCCGTTCTGGCGGATCCCGACGAACCAGTCGGGGTAGTCGGACTGGATCTCACGAAGGCCGCTGCCGACGAGGTCGCTGATGTAGTGCACCATCGAGCGGGTCTCGGGCCGGTTGCAGATCTCGAGCGCCTTGAGCGCGGCGATGCAGCCCAGCTCGGCACCCCCGAAGGTCGAGATGTGGCCGAAGCCGTCCTCGGTGAGCCACCCAGCCGCCCGCTCGCTGACCAACACCGCGGAGATCGGGTACATGCCGCCGGAGATGCCCTTGCCGGTGACCAGGATGTCCGGCGCGATGCCGTGCTTGGTGATGGCCCACAACTCACCGGTGCGCATCAACCCCGTCTGCACCTCGTCGGCGATGTAGAGCGCGTCGTACCGCTCGCAGAGGTTCTTGACGCCTTCGAGGTAGCCGGCATCGGGCAGCGGGAAGCCGTAGGTAGCCGGGATCGTCTCCATGATCACGGCGGCGACGTCACGACCGCGCAGCGCGTCCTCCATGGCGGCCAGGTCGTTGAACGGCACGTGCGGGAACTCCTCCGGCCGGTCGGCCAGGAAGAGCTTGCTGAACCGGTCGTCGCCGGTGCCCACTGCCAGACCGGTGTGGCCGTGGTACGCCTTCACGATCGAGACGACCTTGCGCCTCTGGGTGGCGTGTCGCGCCGTCTTGATGGCGATGTCGATGGCTTCACCGCCGCCGCTGCCGTAGACCACCTTGGTCAGGCCGTCGGGAGCCGTGCGTACGAGGGCCTCGGCCAGAGCCGTGCGGGCCAGCGAGGGGAAGTGGTGGTTGCCGATGTCGAAATGGGCCATGGCCTGCGTCACGGCCTGCACCATCTCGCCGTTGCGGTGACCGAGGTTGAACGTGCCTCCGTTGAGATGAACGTCGAGCAGACGCTTGCCCGACATGTCGTAGATGAAGTACTCCTCCCGGCGGTCGATGACCAATGGCACACCGGTCTCGACCCAGAAGTCGGTCTTGCCGGGGTTCCAGTACTCGCGGGATTTCTCGAGCATCTCCTCCTTGGACGCGAAGGAGAACTCGCCGTAGTCGAAGCTCATCACGGCACCTCGCCGACTGGACGGCCGGCAGAACCGGCGTACCAGGTCTGCATACCGAATCGATATTTGGTCTGCATAATGGTTTCTAGCAGTTCGCAACCGGTCCGGTCAACGGTCCGCTATCGCGAGACTGGCCGATTTTGGCGAAGTGCTTGTCAGCGGTCATCCCCGCTGCAACGATGCGCTCATGTGGCGCCGGTCACACGAGGAGCTGTCTGCTGCCATAACTAACCTCGTCCCGCAATCGGTTCGTTTCGCCGACTTTTCGGGCCGGAAACACCCGAGGGCGACACTCGTCCCTCGGAACGGGGCTCATCACAAGCATCCGGATGGAGACAAACGTGGCAACCAGTGACGAACTGAGCCGGGAGGCCCAGCCGCAGGGCACCGACACACGCCCGGTCGAGCGTGGCCATGGACTCAAACCCGGGGCCGTCGGCCTGATGGGCGTGCTGTTCATGGCCGTCGCCAACGCGGCGCCGATCACCGCGATGACCGGGAACGTGCCGATCGCGGTCGGCTACGGCAACGGCATCGGTGCTCCGGCGGGCTTCCTGGTGGCCACCATCGTGCTGACCCTGTTCACCGTCGGGTTCGTCTCGATGGCTCGCTACATCACGACTGCCGGCGCGTTTTACGGCTTCATCACCCACGGGCTCGGTCAGGTGTGGGGAATGGCATCGGGCGCACTCGCCACGATGGCGTACGTCGTGTTCGAGGGCTCCCTCATCGGCATCTTCGCCTACTTCAGCAACAGCGCCCTCAACACCTGGTTCGGCTGGGACGTCAACTGGTTGGTACTGGCCGTCATCGGCATCATCGTCGTCGGCCTCTTCGGCTACTTCGACATCAGCATCGCCGCCGCAGTCCTCGGAGTGACCCTTGTCGCCGAGGTGCTGCTGCTCGGTGCGCTGGCTCTGTCGGTCCTGTTCAGTGGCGGCGGGCCGGACGGGCTGGTTGCGGAGGCCGTCAACCCGCTGAACGCCTTCAAGTCGCTCGAGACGGGCGGCGGCGGCATCGGGGCGGTCATCGACGGCAAGGCGGTCGCGGCAGGCAGCGGGGCTATCGGTCTCTTCTTCGCCTTCTGGTCCTGGGTCGGCTACGAGACGACAGCGGTCTACGGCGAGGAGTCGCGTAACCCCAAGCACATCGTTCCTCGCGCGACCTTGATCGCAGTCGTCGGGCTGGGCCTGTTCTACACGTTCGTGTCCTGGATGATGATCGCCGGCAACGGCAAGGCCCAGTCGATCGAGAAGGCCAACACCGACTCGATCGGGCTGTGGGTCGACCTGGCCAAGGACAAGCTCGGTGGCGCGTTCATCGGGGACATCTACCTCGCCCTGATCATGATCGGATCGTTCGCGTGCGCGCTGGCGTTCCACAACGCCGCGAGCCGCTACCTCTACGCCATCGGCCGCGAGGTGCCGGCCACCAAGAACAACCTCGGCCGCACGCACGGCACCCACCAGACACCGCACGTCTCGTCGATGGTGCAGAGCGGGATCACCCTGGTGCTGACCATCGGCTTCTACCTGCTGACCACGAACGGCGACGACCCGCTTCGCGGTGCCTACCTCTACCAGTACGGGCTGCTTGCCATCCTGGGCACCATGGCGATCCTGATCGTGCAGGCGATCACGTCGCTGGCAGTGATCTGGTACTTCCACGTGAAGAAGGCGGCGCCGGGCAACATCCTGACCACGGGCATCATCCCGGCGTTGGGCGGTCTCGGAATGGTGTACGTCGTCTGGCTGCTGCTGGACAACATCGACTTCGCCGGCGGGGCTGCGTCGTCCGCCCCGTTCTTCACGGCGATCCCGTACATCGTGGTCCTCACGTTCGTGGTGGGCCTGCTAGCCGTGATGTGGTTGAAGTCGCGCAACCGACCGGTGTACGACGCGATCGGTCGGACCGTGTTCGAGGAGACGCACGCCCGTGACGGCGTCCCCGCGCAGGGCGGCCCACACACCTAGACCGCACAGCACCGACCCGTCGGACGGCGGGGGCAGGGCTCCGGCCCCTGCCCCTGCCGTCCCTGGTTCTGGAGGACCGCACGTGAGCACGACGGCCCATGACGTGTTGCGCTTCGAGCCCGACTCGGACGGCGACCCCGCGGCGCTCGCCTATACCTTCGGGGGATTCGCGCCGCTGGTCAGCGTCCGGCCGGGCACGGTCATCTCCACCTGGACGATGGACTGCTTCGCAGGGCGAGTCCGCTCCACGGCCGACCTCGTGTCGGAGGTCTGCGACCCACGGTTCCTGAACCCGCAGACCGGGCCGTTCTTCGTCGAGGGTGCGCAACCAGGAGACACGCTCGCCGTGCACTTCCGCCGCATCGTTCCGCGCGGCGGTCGCGGCGTCAGCACCACCGTGCCGCTGTTCGGATCGCTCACCGCGACGAACCTCACTGCGATGCTCCACGACCCGCTCCCCGAACGGACCTGGGTCTATGAGATCGACCAGGCGGCCGGAGTCGTGCGCTACGACGCGCTCGACTCAGTGTTCCAGGTCGACCTCCCGCTCGACCCCATGCACGGGACCGTGGGTGTCGCGCCGGCTCTCGGCGAGGTGCGGTCCGCGCTCACGCCGGGCCAGTGGGGTGGCAACATGGACACGCCCGAGATGCGGGCCGGCACCACCTGCTACCTCGGCGTCAACGTCGAGGGCGCCCTGTTCAGCCTCGGGGACGGTCACGCACGGCAGGGGGAGGGCGAGACCTGTGGCGTCGCCGTCGAGTGCGCCATGGACACCGAACTGGTGGTCGACGTCATCAAGGGACTCCCGCCCACCGCATGGCCGCGGCTCGAAGACGACGAGTTCATCATGACGGCCGGCTCCGCGCGACCGCTCGAGGATGCCTTCCGCATCGCCCACACGGAGCTCGTCGGCTGGGTACGCGAGCTGACCCGGCTGTCGGCGATGGACGCCTACCAGCTGGTGTCGCAGACGGCCCTCACACCTATAGCCAACGTTGTGGACACCAACTACACGGTCGTCGCCAAGATGGCCAAGAGCTACCTGCGCGGCGCCACAGCGATGGGCGGCACCCATGAGCGGCTGCGCGCAGCCAACGCTGCCCGCTGAGGTAGCGCCCGGCCGACGGGCAGTATCAGGCTGATGACGGCGCCGCCGTTCCTGCCGTTCGCCGCACACACCGTGCCGCCATGTGCCCCTGCCACCGCCTTGACGATTGCCAGTCCCAGCCCGGTACCAGCGTGCGGTCCCGCGCTGTGAAAGCCCTCGAAGACCCGCGGTAGCTCGGACACGGCAATGCCGTCCCCGTCATCCTCGACCTCGAGCACAACCACCTGGCCGCGGGCGGTCCCACGCAGGATCACTCTGCCCGTGTCGCCGGTGTGCCGGACGGCGTTCTCCACCACGCTGTCGCTGGCCACCTCCAGGCGCTGCGGATCTGCCTGGAGCGAGACTTGGGAGCAGTCGACGATCCAGCTCCGACGCGGCGAGGCCCCGCGCCATCGGTGCACGGTTCGCTCGAGAAGAGCTGCGAGGTCGATCTCCTCACAGTTCAGGGCGACCTCGTCGGATTGAGCGAGGGCGAGCAGCCTCGCCGCGATTGCTTCGAGCTTGTCCAGCTCATCGAGCACGACGTCAATGTCGGCTTCCGCCCGATGCTCGGAGTGCGCCTCACGAAGCAGCTCGGTGAAACCCCGCGCCACCGTAATGGGCGTACGCAGCTCGTGTGAGGCAAAGCGGACGAAGCGGCGTTGCGCCTCGCGGCCCTGGCGTTCGACCTCCGCCAGCCGGCACGCCTCGGCGGTGGCAGCCATGCGTCGGCGAACGTGCCAGACCATGACAAGGAACAGGAGCGCCATGAGCGGGATCTCGGTGGTCTCCTGCCAACCGATGACTCCAGCATTCGCGTCGCGTACGAGCGGGACTCCGGTTGCGATCGTCACCGCCGCACACGTGACCCACATGTAGCGCAAGGACCACGGGCGGAGGCCATAGGCGAGCGCGGTGCTCACCCAGGCGAAGTGAAAGGGGATCGTCTCGGCGCCGGGCACGACATACATGAGTGCTGCGTTGGCGCCTGCGAACACCGCCCAAGCCGGCAGGAGCAGACGCTCACGCACTGAAGCTGTAGCCCACATTGCGCACCGTCTCGATATGCCGTCGTTCCAGCTTGCTACGTAGTCGCCCGACACAGACGTCGAGGACGTTGCTGCCGGGGTCAAAGCAGAAACCCCACACGTCGCCAAGGAGCTCATGACGGGTGCAGACCTCACCCGCTCGACGCATCAGGTGGCCGAGGAGGACGAACTCGCGTTGGGAGAGCGTCGCGCTCCGCTGGCCGTCGTAGAGCACCCGTTTCTGCAGGTCCAGATGCACACCGCCGACCTTGAGCCATCGCGATGCCGCACCCGTCGGCTGTTCTGCCAGGCGCGAGTCGACTCGAGCAAGCAGCTCGGCGACCGCAAAGGGCTTGGGTAGGTAGTCGGCGGCGCCCATGCGCAGGCACTGCACGCGTGACTCGACGTCACCCACCGCCGAGAGGACCAGCACGCGGGTCTTGCTGTCCTGTGCCAGCAACCGCTCGAGGACCTCATAGCCGTCGATGCCCGGGAGAAGCAGGTCCAGCACGACGAGCGCGAAGTCGGAAGCGGCCGCCGCCTGAAGCGCTTCTTCGCCCGTCCTGGCGGTCTCGACGGAGTGGCCATGTGCCTCGAGAGCGCGGGAAACGAAGCGGCAGATGCGAGGCTCGTCGTCGACGACCAATAGCCGAGCCACTATCCCTCCACACTGACGCTGTCCGCCGAGACGCAGAGCTAGCAGGGCTGCCGGCGAACAGCCGCCGCCTTGACTTCCAAGGTGCCCTGGCGACCTGACGAAAAGCCTGAGCGACAGAGGGGGGTCCACTGAAGTGATCCAATGGACCCGCCTCCTCCTGCCCCCGGCTCAGTTGGTGACTCGGTAGCGCATCTGCATGCCCGCGAGGATGTGGTCATTGACGTGACAGTGGTAGAGCCACGTGCCAGCGTCGTCCGGAACCATGTCGCTGACCATCATCATCCCGGGCATGAGCTGCAGCATGTCGCTGCGCATCCCGTTCGTGGTAAGGGTGTTGCCGTGCCAATGCGGCGTGTGCAGGTCGACCTCGGTTCCCAGCGTGAAGACATACCACCGCACGCGCTGGCCCTTGCGCATCGTCGGGACGGGGCCGTTGCCATAGACGTAACCGTTGATGGAGTGCATCAGGTTGCTCTCCTCGAAGGCCTCCTCGTCGCCAGGCGGGATGGAATGCGGGGGCCCCGCGATCTCTTGGAGGTTGCGCTCCAGGTACGGGCTGGCATTCTCGTTCTCAACGGTGAAGTACGAGAAGATCTCGCGGTCGACATCCAAGGGTGCCGCGGTCGCCGGGTCAGCCTTTCCCTTGGCCGTGATAACGATCGGCCCGATGAGGCCGGCATTGGTGTCGGCCACCTCGTCGGTGTGGGAGTGATACATCCACAGGACCGAGGAGCCGTCCATGGGGCCGGGCCCCGCCCGGTCGGGCACCTGCCAGTTGTAGATGTACGTCGCCCCGGGCGGCACAGCGTCGTCAGCCTTGGCGGCGCGGTTGGTCCCATCGTCGTACGGCGCCCCTTCCGCGTCCTTCTGGTAGAAGACGCCGTGGGCGTGGATCGAGGTTGGTCGCGAGGTGTTGTTCTTGAACACGACCCTGATGGTGTCGCCCACGGCGGCGCGGATCACGGGGCCGAGCATTCCCAGCGTGTCGTCGCAAGCACGGGAGGTGACAGCGCACGATGTGGGCCGCGGGATGAGCTGGGTGAAGGAGGCATCCGTGTACCCGCGGTACAGCGCCTTCCAGTACTTGTGCCCGATGCGGTTGGGGCCCTGCTTGGTGAACACCTCTTGGTCCGGAGCAAACGGCTCGCCAGTGATGTCGTTCTTGCCGTCTGGCGCATAGTCCCAGCGGACCTCGTCAGCCGCAACGAAGTACGACCGCAGTTGTCCGGTGGTGAGCGCCGCCGCCTGCGCGATCGCGTGATGACCGTTGTGGTGTGCCTCAGGCGTTGCCGGCTGCGGGCCGCAGGCCGCGACCATAAGCGCGGTCGCCGCCGTAGTCGCGCAGATCTTCCATTGTCTGTTCATGTGATGGGTCCTCCCCTAGGTCTTGCCGCTACGAGGAGGCTGCGCTGCTCCGGTCGGACCCGGGGGCGCATGACGAATCCGTCATGGAAGCGTCAGGCTGCATTCATCTGCCGAAGAGCGGACCCGCCGCACGGAGTTACAGGAGGTCGCCGAGCTCCAGACTGGCCTTCTTCAACGCCTCGACTATCCGCTTCTGCAGGACACCGTTCATGCGGTTGTCCGGGACGGCGCAGTTGATCGCGAGAGCGGTGCCGATCGGGTTGGGCACCGCGACGGCTACCGAGGCGACCCCGGGCTCGCTCTCCTGCTGGCTGACGGCGAATCCCTGCTTGCGGGCCTTCGCAAGTTCCTTTTCCAGCTGGGAGCGACTGGTCAGTGAATGCGATGTGACCGGCCTGAGGTCCTGCTCGGGGTACAGCCGGGTCAGTTCCTCCCGGGAAAGCTGGGCAAGCAACGCTTTACCGGTCGACGTCGCGTAAGCGGGCATGGAACTTCCCGTTCGGGACGACACCCGCACGGCCTGCTGGCTCTCAACGGCATCGATGAAATGCACCATGCCGCCATCCAGGACACCGAGATGAACCGTTTCGTCGAACTCTTGGTTCAACCGACGAAGAACTGGGCGAGCTCGTTCCCGGATGTCCAGCCGTCCCAGTATCGCGAAGGCGACGCTGGTCAGCGCTGGGCCGGCGCGGTAGGCCTTCGTGGCGGCATCCTGGCGAACGAACCCTCGGTACTGAAGCATGGCCAGCACTCTGTGCGCCGTGGACGAAGCCACTTCCAGGTACTGACTCGCCTCCGTCAGCCGTACCTCCGCACGCTCACCCAGCAGAAGCAGGAGCCGAAGTGCGTTATCGACTGATTCGATCGGGTATCGCGGTGTCTCACCCGCCCATCCGTCCAGCCGCTTCTTCTGCATGGCGGGGTCTAACCCTCCAACGCTGAACAGGACTCGCCATTGACAACCGCGGGGACGGCGGCGGATCGCTCCAAGACAAGAGGTCTGTCATCGAGGACCTTGAGGTCAGAAGGATCGCTGCCACGCACCATCACCACCCCACCCGTCCCAGTCGATCTGACCATGACATCTGAGCCCCGAACATGAGCAACGTCGACGGATGATGAGCGGCAAGGCGGCCGAGATGGCTGCGGTGGAGCAATATCCGTCTCTGACAGGTCAGTACATCGGAAATCAGTCACACCAGGAAACAACTCCGGAGATGTTGTGCCCCGGAATCAGGTTGCTCGAACGTCCGCGTGCTGCCCGTGTCCCTGGTCGGGCAAGTCACGCACTGCTACCGCCCCGAGGTACTGAAGCACGTCGGCGGAGGACACGACCTCAGCGCTTGTCGCCTGGATGTCGAAGAGGTTCGCCTCGTGCGCAGCGGCCACGCGGTCGGCGACACAGTCACGAGGGACCAGTCCCCTGAACCCGTGATGCATCACGTCGATCGCGGTGGCTCGAACACAGCCACTGGTAGAGGCGCCGCAGAGAATCACTGTGTCGACTGAGAGCGCTGTCAGAAGGGACGCGAGATTGGTCCCGAAGAAGGCAGAGGCGCCCTTCTTCACGATCAGGACCTCGTTGTCCTGCATGGCGAGCAGGGGGTCGACATCGGCCCTCGGGTCGCTCGACGTCCACTCGGTCCCCGCTTCCAGGCAGGCGAGACCGGGGAGCTTCTCCAGCCACAGGCCGGCGTCGCGAAGTCCGGGCTCGAGGTGCACCGTTGTGAAGAAGACCGGGACATCCTTGGTGCGAGCAGCGTCGAGCAAACTTCTGGTCGCCTTGACCTGCTCGATGGTGTCTGACCCCAACGGGCATCGGGGGTCGGTGAAGGCGCGGATGAAGTCCACGACGACAATCGCGGGCCGCCTACCAGGCTCAAGCGTGCGGCCTAGTCCGGCCTGCCAACTGATTTCCTCATCTGTGGTGCGGCTCACGTGTGAACTCCAATCTTTCGCCGACGCGCGCCGGCTTCGTCATACGGCGAGGTGGTCCCTCGCCACCTCCTGCCATTGGCGGCCCTCGGTCGGCTCGTCCTTGACGATTCGGCCCAGCTTCATCACCGCGTAGCGTTCGGCCAGGGCAAAAGCGAAAGCCAGGTCCTGCTCAACCAGAACCACAGTCATGCTCCTGCGGGCAGTCTCCGTTGCCAGAGCCAGACGCAGTGTCTCCCGCACAGATGGCTGGAGCCCCTCCGTGATCTCATCGATGAGCAACAGCCGCGGATCCGCGATGAGGGCCCTGGCGAGGATCAACATCTTCTGCTCGCCGCCGCTCAGAGTTCCGGCCAACTGTTGGCGGCGGTCCGCGAGCACCGGGAAGATCTCGCCGATGCGAGCAAACGCATCGTCAAGGCTGTTCCGGGGTGCCAGTGCCAGAGCGACGTTCTCCTGGATCGTGAGATCCGGGAAGAGTGCGCGCGCCTGGGCGACGTAGCCCAATCCCATACGGGCGACCTCGAACGGTTGCTTCTGCGCCGTCGGGTGGGCCAGCACCTGAATCGATCCCTGCGTGGGTGCCAGGAACCCGGCGATGGTTCGCAGCAGCGTGGACTTGCCCATGCCGTTCCTGCCGACGATGGCCATGATCTCGCCGGCCTGGAGCGTCAGACTCACGTCGTGCAGGACACTGGCCTGCCCGTATCCACTTGACACGGAGCTGAGTTCAAGGGCCGATCCAGAAGCTCCCCGTCGGCGCAGGCCCTGCGTTGCAGGTTCTTGATCGGAAGCCATCATTCCATTCCCGCCGGTGAGCCGGTGTAGATCTCCTGGACCAGCTCAGACGACACCACTTCGCTGACGGTGCCATCCATCAGGAGCTCCCCGTGGTGCAGGACGAGCACACGCGAGCTGATCTCTTGCACGAAGTCGAGGTCGTGCTCAACGAGAATCAGCAGAGCCAGATGATCGGTCGCGATCTTTCGCAGTACAGCGCCGATGGCGGCTCGTTCGGTCTGGGACAGGCCAGCGGTTGGCTCGTCGAGCAGGATCACGCGAGGCTCCGTGCACATCACCATGGCCAGCTCCAGCGACTGCTTCTGACCATGCGACAGGCCGGAGACGGTGTGGTGAAGGAGTCGGTCCAGTCCGGTCATCTGGATGATTTCAAACGCTGGAGCGGGGATCTCCAGCTGCGACGTACGCCTCCAGATTGACGGCCGACGCGCACGAGTCGCGACGCTGAGGCACTCAAAGACGCTCAGTGACGCGAACACGCTCGCGGTCTGGAACTTCTGACCTACTCCGAGCCTGGAGATCACATCAGGCGTCAGTCGCCCTATGTCGCTGCCGGCCACGCGCACCGATCCGGAGGTGCGGTAACCACCGTCGCTGATGCACCTCATGAACGTGCTCTTGCCGGCGCCGTTCGGCCCCACGATGCTGACGATCTCACCGCCGTCCGCCGCGAGGGCCACGGCCTTGACGGCGTGAAAGCTCCCAAAGCTGCGGGAGACATCGGTGACCTCCAACAACGGCCGCGTTGTCCGTGCCGAAGCCTCGTGCGCCTTCATGTGCGGTACGACGGTCAGCAGGCCACCCGGCATTGAGCCGCCAGGCACGCGAAGCTTGGACTGGAGCCAGCGAATCGGAAAGCCTATGAGTGAGGCGGCGCCGCCCGGGGCGTAGGTGACGACCAAGACGAATACCAGGCCGAGGACCAGTTGCCAAAGAAACGGTATTGATCCACTGAGGTAGGCATTCAGGTGATTGATGCCGATGGCGGCGCCTACGGGCCCCAGTAGGGTGCCGCGGCCCCCCACAGCGGCCCAGATCACCATGGCTGTTCCGAGCTGGAAGCCCCCCAGGTCTGGGGCGACCACGTTCTGCGTCGTTGCGTAGAGCGACCCCGCGATGGCTGCGACGCACGCCGCTACGGCGAACAGCAGGATCTTTACTCTGTGGACGCGGATTCCCAGATACTGGCTGCGCCCCTCGTTCTCGCGGATGGCCCGCATCACGCGTCCTGCGTCGGATCGAACGAGCAGACAGGCGCCGAGTGTCACCGCGATGAGCAGCAGACCGCTGAGCCGATAGCCATCGGCGATACCCACAGGTTGCAGGACGAACCCGGAGAGCCCGCTGCTGGACCCGGTCAGGGAGCCACCGGCAAGGATGACCTTCTCGAAGGCAAACGTCGCGGCGAAGGTGACCGTCGCGACGTACAGCCAGTCTGCCTTTGAGTGGAACGAGAGCAGACCAAGCAGCAGAGCCACGACGCAGGCCGCGACGGCACTGAGCACGATCGCAATGACTGCGCCTGTCCAGCTGAACCCGAACTCCACAGAGTAGATTGCAAGCCCGTATGCGCCCAGCCCGAAGAAGACCGACTGTGCGTAGCTGAGGACACCGGTGTAACCCCAGAGGATGTCTACCGTGACCGCTGCGACTGCGAAGAGCATGCCCTGGACAAGGATGCTTCTGTCGTAGTCACCGAGAAGCGGCCCGGAAGCCAAGAGAGCCGCGACTGCCAGCAACGCGCCACCCATGGGACCGAGAAGGGCTCGGTAGTCCTGTCGGTCTCTGGACGGTCGCGCCCGTGAAGATCCCGTCGCCGGCTCCTGCGCGGTGTGAGCGCTCATCCCCGGATCACCGTGCTGCCACCGATGTCCCGTCCGCTCCACGCGCTAGCCACGGACAAATCCATGCGCTCGCAAGCGGAGCAGGACCACGGCCAGCACAGGTATGGCAAGCGTGGCGGAGACCGAGTTGAACGACAACCCGACCAAGACCTGTGCGCTCCCTAGGGCGAGACTCGCGAACGCAAGAGCGGTTGTCGACACTCCGACGAGCAGGGAGATCAGAAACGCATTGATCAGCCAAGGGAGGCCGAGATTCGGATCTACGCTGGACATGGGCACGAGCACCGCGCCCGCCAACCCGGCAATTGCTGATCCGAGCACGAAGGACGTGAAGCGCACCCGTTTGACGTTGACGCCGAGCGTCTGCGCGAGGTCGTCATCCATGATGACCGCGCGCCCCACCAGTCCATATCTGGTCCTACGCAGGATCAGCAAGATAGCGATGGACAGGACCAGGACGAGTGGGATGACGGCAAGCCGGTAGCTGGAGTAGGGCGTCCCGAGGACGGTCACGGTTCCTAGATCGATGCTGTCTACCGGTTGCGTGCCTCTCCCGAACTTGAGCGTGACGAGCTGAGTGATGATGAGGGCCAATCCCCACGTTGCGAGGATGGTGTCGAGCTGACGTCCGTACAACCGCCTGAGCACGAGCGGCTCGGCGATTGCACCGATCGCTCCCGCAGCCAACGGACCAAGGATCAAGGTCAGCCACGGAGACAGGCCGTACTGCCCGGCGACAACGCTGGAGTACGCCCCGACGGTGATGAAGGCGCCGTGCGCGAAGTTGATGATCCGCATCATCCCGAAGATGATGAGCAGTCCCACCGTGACGAGGAACAACAGCGCCGACGTGGTGAGGCAATCCAAGAGTAGTCCGACCATTGGCACACGCGCTCCGACTCGTCAGCGAGGGCAGTGACAGGGCATCTGCTGCACCGGCCCTTACTTCAGGTCCGGACACTGCGCCCCGGGGTCAACCGCGCCGAAGTCCTCGGTGATCTGGGTCTTGCCGGTGGCATCGGCCTGTCCAAGCCAGATGTTCAGCCCGGCGTGGTGCTGCTTGTTCATCGACACGGGGCCGGCTGGGCCGTCGAAGCTGACAGTGGGGAGGGCCTTGATGACGGCTGCCGACGTCGTTGAACCGGCCTTCTCCACGGCAAGGGCATAGAGGTGAATGCCGTAGTACTGCGGTACTGATAGGAAGTTTGGTGTCTTGGCCTCGGCCCCGAACTTCGCCTTGAGGGCCTCCAGGAACGCGCGGTTCTTCTCGCTCTCGATGCCCGTGAAGTACTGGCTCGGGAAGTACACGCCCTCGGCGGCAGCGCCGATCGTTTCGGCGGTTCCCTCGTCGAGGCTCAGGTTCAGGGAGGGCTGTTCGAAGCCACCCTGCTTCCACTGCTTGAGGAAGCTGACGTTCGGCGCTCCGCCGGCTGTTGCCGTGGCAATCGCGTCGGGCTTGGCGGAGCGCACCTTCTGGAGAATGCTCGACCAGTCCGATGCATCGACCGGGTTGTACTCCTCGCCGACGACCTTGCCGCCGGCGGCTTCGACGACGCTGCGCACATGCGCCAGCTGGCCCCTGCCGTAGGCATAGTCGCTGCCGATCAAGAACCAGGTCTTGGCCTGGAACTTCTCTGCGAAGTACTGAGCCGACGGCTCCACCATCTGCACGGGGACAGGGCCGTCGAGGAACAGATTGGCTCCGCAGGCGGCGCCCTCGTAGGGCGAGGTGTAGATGTAAGGCGTGTTCGTCTTCGCCGCGATCGGCTGACCCGCATTGCGGGCAGAACTCGTCTCCATGGCGACGATCGCCGCAACCTTGTCCTTGATGATGGCAGTCGTGAACGCCTGAGCCGCTCCCTCGGCGCCGCTTCGGTCGTCGTAGACCTTGAGCTTTATCTTCCGTCCGAGCACTCCACCTGCCTTGTTGATCTCGTCGACGGCAAGCTCGGAGGCCTGGACGACGGACGGGGCGACCACTGAGTTGGCCCCGGAGAGTCCTACGGGAACACCGATGACGATGTCGCCCGAGCCAGCTCCAGCTCCGGCCTCAGTCGCCGAATCCCCGCCTCCGCAGCCCGCGAGGAGCAGCGCCATTGCAAGGGAGCCAGCGACCCCTCGACCGATCCGCCTGTGATTCCCGCGCATGGAACGTGCTCCTTCATGCAGTCGACAAAGTCTTTGACGAGCCGTGACTCGCTCAGGCACCAACTGCCTGGGTGAGATCCGGTGCGAACGCTGTACGTGCTAAGTACTCCGGGGTCTTAGCCCGAGTTAGTCGGACATGTGGCATCCGAACGCCTGGGGCGAATATCTGCACAGAGGAAACTATTTCTTCCATCCGGAGGACATCTCTGCATACCGGTCAACTGGCCGTCAAGGCTTCTGGGCGCACATCTCGCCAGCACATGGAGATGTTTGCGCGCGGCACTGTTGCTTGTCCGGCTTCGTCCTGGCTTGTCCGCTATCCGGCAGGACCAACGCCATGAACCAGACATGAAGCGCGAACAGCAACGTGTCATCCGCGGGGACGTTTCGACGGGCCGATTTCCCCTCGGCATGTGCTCGTGTACGTGCCCCGGAAGGTGCGGCTGACCAAACTGCAGGCCGCGGCCCAGGCACAGGCGGATGGCGGCGCTGCACCGAAGGCCGCGCATGCCTGTCGCAGGTGGCAGCACAAGGTCGGCGTCGAAGGAAGCGGCGTGCCGGACAAGCGGAGCTTGACGAAGCTCGGCAGACGGTACGGCTTCACCGTGGTCTGAAGGCATGGCTGGGCAACTGCGGTCGTCGCGAGCGACGACTCTGCACCAGCCACCGGGTCTGTCCAGTGTCAGGCACTCGGCGCGACACTGGGGCAGCACCCGGAGGAAGCCATGATCGACGCCCAGTTCACCGCAACCCTGCACCAGAGCCCGGCAAGGTTCGAGGCACCATCGACGACCATCCGTTGCAGAGCTCGTTGATGGCACGCACAAGCTCCCGGTCGAGGCCGACCTGCGCAAGTCGATCGGCAGGCAGGCCGCAGACACGGTCACCCTGCACCTGCAGGAGCGGACAGCGGGATGACGGAGCAGCGTGCTCAAGGTTGGTCCGCTGCCGCGGGGAGAACGAGGACCACGGGCCGCGGGGAACGGCCTATCGTGGCGCCACACCGCGGTCTACGTGTCAGCGGAGCTGCCCGATGCTGCCCGCTCGCCTACGGGGGTTCTGTTGCGCTCATCACCGGCGACCGACAGCCCGCAGCGTCATGCCGGTGATCCCGGCGGTTGCCCGCCGGATGGCGGCATGAGCGTGGCGGACGCCGCGCCCATCAGCCGCCGCGCGTTCCTCGCAGGCAGCGCCGCGACCGGCGTCGTACTGCTCGCCGGCCCGGCCGACGTGCGGCTGGCCCACGGGGCCGTCGTCCGCAGGTACCCGTTCGCGCTCGGGGTCGCGAGCGGTGACCCACTCCCCCATCGCGTGGTGCTGTGGACCCGGCTGGTCCGTGACCCCCTCGACGCCGGCTCCATGCCGCGACGTCCCGTAGCGGTCGAGTGGGAGCTGTCCCGACACCCCAGGTTCCGCGGAGCGCGGCGGCACGGCGTCGTCCGAGCGCTGCCCCGGCTGGCGCACTCGGTGCATGTCGATGTCGGTGGACTGCGACCCGCGACGGACTACTGGTACCGCTTCCGCGTCGGGCGCCATGTCAGCGAAACCGGCCGCACCCGGACCGCGCCGGAGCACGGCGCGTCCATCCAGCACCTCCGCCTCGGCGTGGCCAACTGCCAGGACTGGCAGAGCGGATACTGGCCCGCCTACACCGCGCTCGCCGACGAGGACCTGGATGTGGTCCTGCACCTCGGCGACTACATCTACGAGTCCGACCCGGCCAGCGCCTACCGCGACCGGCTGCACACCAAGCCGCACCGGTCGGGCCTCAACCAGCTCTTCACCCTCGCGGACTACCGCAACCGGCACGCCCTGTACAAGACCGACCCAGCCCTGCAGGCAGCGCACGCGGCCTTCCCCTGGGTGGTCACGTGGGACGACCACGAGGTCGAGAGCAACTACGCCAACCGGGTCGACGCAGACCCTCATAGGCCCCGGCGGCAGGGACCGGTGCGGTTCGCCCGCGAGCGGGCGCGGGCCTACCAGGCCTACTACGAGCACATGCCGATCCGGGTGCCCTACCGGGTCGGATCGCCGAACCTGCGCATCTACCGGCGCTTCGACTTCGGGAACCTGCTGCGCCTGAACGTCCTTGACACGCGCCAGTACCGCACCCCGCAGCCAGATGGTCGCGGCGGTGGTTACGGCGCGGAGGATGCCGGGCGCGCGAACACCCACGGCACCCTGATGGGATCGGGTCAGGAGCGCTGGCTGCACGCCGGACTACGGTCTTCGCCTGCGCGGTGGAACGTGATCGCGCAGCAGGTGATGATGAGCCGATTGCGGTTTCCCACCGAGCCGGGCCAGACCCAGTACGTGACAAACCTGGACCAGTGGGACGGCTACGCACCCGCCCGCGACCGGCTGCTGCACTTCCTCGCCTCCGCAAGAGTGGCAAACCCCGTGGTACTGGCCGGCGACTTGCACGCATCGTGCTTCAGCGACGTCAGGCTGAACTTCGACGACCCCACCTCCCAGATCGTCGCGTCGGAGTACCTCGCCACGTCGATCTCCTCGGGCTTCGCACCGGGCGACGACGCCGCGCTCAAGGCTGCCAACCCCACCCTCAACCCTCACATCCGCCACTTCGACGGCGCGCGGCGCGGCTATCTGCGCATCGACGTGAACCGGCAACGCGTCCAGGTCGAGCAGCGGTCGGTGGACACGATCGCCACCCGCTCGTCACCGGTGCGGACCACAGCTGCCTTCGTGACCGCGGCGGGCTCCCCGGGTGTCGTGCCGGCCTGACGAAGTGCCGTCCCCCGACCGTCCCGCCCAACGGCGCTAGTCTCGATTTGTCCCTGCGACCGGAGTCCCGGCCGCAGCAGCACGTCGCAACCGCCCTGTTACCGCGAAAGTAGATCCTGATGCTCGACGCAAACCTCCTGCTCGACGACACCGAGACTGTCGTCGCGGCCCTCGCCCGCAAGGGCGTCGCCGAGGACACGGTGCTGGCCGCGCGTGACGCGCTCGCCAACCGCCGCAGTGTGCTGTCCGAGCTCGAGTCGATGCGGGCGGAGATGAACCGCCGGTCCAAGGAGGTCGGGCGGCTGATGGCCGCCAAGGATCCCTCGGCCGAGACCGAGCGAGCCGGGCTCGGTGACCTCAAGGCGCGCATCGCCCAGCAGGAGACCAGGAACCGGGAGGCCGAGGACGCTGCGCGCCAGGAGATGCTGCAGCTGCCCAACCTGCCGGCGCCCGAGGCACCCGACGGCGGCGAGGCCGACAACGTGGTGCTGCGCAGCTGGGGGCGTGCGGAGGAGGAGTTCCGCGGCACCACCTACCGACCGCACTGGGACGTCGCCGGCGACCTCGGCATCTTCGACCCCGAGCGCGCCGCCAAGCTCAGCGGCTCCGGCTTCGCGCTGCTCTACGGCGACGGCGCCCGGCTCGTGCGGGCCCTCGGGCAGTTTGCGCTCGACCTGCACGGCGAGACCTACACCGAGGTCCTCGCGCCGCACGTCGTGCGTGGGCAGCTGATGGAGGGGACCGGGCACCTGCCGAAGTTCGCCGACGACGCCTACAACATCGAGAGCGACGACCTGTGGCTCATCCCCACCGGCGAGGTGCCCCTCACGGGCCTGCACCAGGACGAGATCCTCGACCCGGAGGAGCTGCCCAAGCGCTACATGACCTACTCGGCGTGCTTCCGGCGCGAGGCAGGGTCCGCGGGCAAGGACACCCGCGGGCTCCAACGGGTCCACGAGTTCCACAAGGTCGAGCTGGTGCGCATCTGCACGCCGGACACCGTTCAGCAGGAGTTCGAGCAGCTGCTCAACGACGCGGAGACGTCACTGCAGCGGCTCGAGCTGCCCTACCGCGTGGTTGATCTGGCCGCGGGCGACCTGACGTTCTCGTCCTCGCGCATCTTCGACCTCGAGGTCTACGCCCCCGGCGTGGACAAGTGGCTGGAGGTCTCGTCGGTCGGCAACTTCACCGACTTCCAGGCCCGCCGCGGCAACATCCGCTACCGCGTGCCCGGCGGTCGCACCGCGCCGGTCAACACCCTCAACGGCTCGGGCCTGGCGACTCCACGCGTGTGGGCCGCGATCATCGAGCACGGACAGCGCAGCGACGGAACCGTCGAGGTGCCCGAGGTGCTGGTGCCCTATCTCGGGAAGAAGGTCATCGAGCCACGGGGCTGACTCGACCACCTGAACGCGACCCGAGGCTGCAGGCGCTCCGCCCGCCCGGTTGGATGTCGTCATGACCGCACCCGAGGAGCGCAGCGAGGCGGTCGTCGTGCGGACGGCCACCGTCGACGACGTCCCGCTGATCCTCTCGATGATCCGCGAGCTGGCGGAGTTCGAGCGGTCGCTGCACGAGGTGCTGGCCACCGAGGAGAATCTGCGGGAGAGCCTGTTCGCCGGGCAGCCTGCAGTGTTCTGCCACATCGCCGAGGTTGTCGGTCAACCGGTGGGCTATGCGTTGTGGTTCCCCAACTTCTCGACGTGGCTGGGCAAGCACGGCCTCTACCTGGAGGACCTGTACGTGCGGCCGGAGGCGCGCGGCTGCGGCGTCGGTACTGCACTCCTGCGCGAGCTCGCCGGGATCTGCCTGGACCGCGACTACGGCCGGCTGGAGTGGTGGGTGCTCGACTGGAACGAGAAAGCCATCGCGTTCTACCGCTCCATCGATGCGGTACCGATGGACGAGTGGACGGTGCAGCGGCTCACCGGTGACGCACTGCGAACGTTGGCGGCGCGGGACGTAACGCGGGATTGACCGTTGGACTGACCTGGGCGGTCGTCAGCGCGCGACGGCCTCGCTCGCGGTGCTGGCCCTGCCGTGCTCCGGGTCGGGCGCATGCTGGCCGTGCCCTACGTCCATGCGCAGCGAGGGGTGCCACACGACGTAGGAACCCTTGTGCTGGCGCTTGGCGGTGTACATGGCGACATCGGCGCACTGCAACAGTCGGTCGGAGACGGCCTGCGCGTCCTCGCCGGCGACCGCCAGGGTCGCGACACCGACGCTGCCGGTCACCTGCACCCGCTGCCTGCCCAGCTGGAACGGCATCTCCATCGAGTCGACGATGCGGCGGGCCAGCTGATCGGCAGGCTCACGGTCGTCCTCGAGAAGTACGGCGAACTCGTCACCACCGAGACGCGCCACCGTGTCGCCCTTGCGAAGGCAAGCACGCATCCGCTCGGCCACATCAACCAGCAGGGCGTCACCCGCGGCGTGCCCGAGCCGGTCGTTGACCAGCTTGAAGTCGTCGAGGTCGAGGAAGAGCACGGTCAGGTCGTTGGTGTCCCGCTGCCGCACGCTCGCCGCGTGCTCGAGCCGGTCGCGGAACAGCAGCCGGTTGGCCAGGCCCGTCAACGGGTCGTGGAAGGCCTGGTGACGCAGCTGCTCCTCGCGTTGGTGAACGGTCCTGACCAGCAGACCGTTCTCGTTCAGCACGAGCATCTGCCGAAACGCGATGAGGCACAGCAGCAGGATCCCGGAGACGACGAGGGCATGATCCATCCTCGACTCCCAAGCCTCTCCGGCAAGCACTACCGTCCCGGCCACGAACGGCACCAGTGGCAGGTATAAGGCCAGCTTCGTGACGCCGGTGAAGTCGCTGGTGCGGTGCGAGCTGCCCATGTCCGACACGGCGGCCACGGCGCACAGCAGGAAGGCCGCCACCCAGGCCACGTCGATGATGCTGCCCGTGTGGTAGTCACCCGAGGTCGAGAGATAGGCAAAACCGCTGTCGGCAACAGCCATGGCCAGCAGGCCGGCGGAAAGTACGAGCATGGGCGTCCGGTTGCCGGCAGTCCGGGAGAGCAGCAGGAAGACCAGCGCCACCACGAGCAGGTCGCTGATGGGATAGGCCACCGCGACGCCGAAGGCGAACGCGTTGTCGCCACCGGCGTCGTACACCGGTCCGAGGACCAAGGCCCAGCTGATGAGGAACAACGCCGTCGAGACGATCGCCCCGTCCGAGGCGGCCCGCAGCCGGGACCGGCCCGCCGAGGTCTCCTTTTGGAAGCTCAGGACCGCGACCGCCGCCGCGACGGGGAAGACGAGGAACCCGACGTCGGCCGGAGACGGGAACGGCGTCTCGGTCTTGGCGACGATCTCGGACCAGCTCCAGTAGGCCTGGCCGAGGCCCCAGCCAACCAGTGCGACACCCATCGACATCCAGCCGAAGCGCCGCCCGGTCCGCCCGTAGACCGCCACTGAGGCGCAGACCAGCCCGGCAGCGAGGGCGGCGAGGGTCTGCAGCAGGTTGTTCACGACCAGCACCGTGTCGTCGCTGGCGCCGCTCACGCCGAGGAACATGGCAAAGGCGCCGACCACGAGCGCGGCGGCTCCGGCGGCGATAGCGGTGCGGGTCGAATGCATTGCGGACGATCCGTTCCTCGGTCGGCGTGCTTTGATGGTCGGCAGGACCAAGCCCTCGCTCAAGCAGCTGTGGTGGTTAAATGCGGCGGTCCAGCGGCCGACCGGGGTCTGCGGGTGTCCCGATCCGGCCTGTACCGTGCGGTCTCGTCGGATCGAGGGCAGGGAACGACCGGAGGACAAGGGTGAGTGAACGGGTGGTCACGAGCAGCGCATCGTTGGGTGAGGCGGTCCCGGCTGCCCAGGCGCAGGGCGTGGAGACGGCCATCGAGGACGCCGTCGAGATCCGGCTGCCGGCCGACTCGGCCTATCTCTCGGTGCTGCGCACCGCCACCGCCGGCCTCGCCGCTCGGCTGGACTTCACCCTGGACGAGATCGAGGACCTGCGCATCGCGGTCGACGAGGCCTGCGCGATGCTGTTGCCGCATGCCATCGAGACCGCTACCTTGACCTGCCGGTTCGAGCTGACGCCCGACACGCTCACGGTGACCGTGACGATCCCGACCACGCGCGGCCAGCTGCCCGAGCGCGACACCTTCTCGTGGACCGTGCTGAGCGCTCTGGCGGGCGACGTGGACACCGGGACCAACGCGGAGCGCGACGTCTGGATCCAGCTGCGCAAGCGCCGCACTCCGACCGGCAGCGGGTGACGGTGTGACCTCTCCTGCCAAGGCGGCGGCCGAGCCCGCCAGCGAGCCGCCCACGCACGAGCCCAGCCTCAGCGAGGGCGTCGCCGAGCCCGAGGGTGCCGACAGCACGGCCGATGCCGGCGCGCTCGAGGGCGCGACGCCGGATGGCGGTGCCGACACGCCGGCTCCGCCGCGGCAGAGCTCCCGTCTCTCCGTCGACCGCGAACGCACCCGCGAGCTGTTCGTCGAGCTGCAGTCCGCCGCCGAGAGCGACCCGGTGCGACAGCGTGCCCGCGACGCTCTCGTCGAGGCGCACCTGCCGCTCGTTGAGCACCTGGCCCGCCGGTTCCGCAACCGCGGCGAGCCCTACGACGACCTCGTGCAGGTCGCGACGATCGGACTGATCAAGTCGGTCGACCGCTTCGATCTCGAGCGAGGCGTCGAGTTCTCGACGTACGCCACGCCGACCATCGTCGGCGAGATCAAGCGGCACTTCCGCGACAAGGGCTGGGCCGTCCGGGTGCCGCGCCGCCTCCAGGAGCTGCGGCTCTCGCTCGCCTCGGCGACCAGCGAGCTGTCCCAGAAACAGGGCCGGGCGCCTACGGTCTCGGAGCTCGCAGCCCACCTCACGATCAGCGACGAAGAGGTCCTCGAGGGCCTGGCGTCGGCCAACGCCTACAGCACGCTCTCCCTGGACGCCGGCGACTCCGGCAGCGGCGACGAGCCCATGCCGGTGTCGGAGACCCTCGGCGTCGAGGACGAGTCGCTGCAGGGGGTGGAGTACCGCGAATCGCTCAAGCCGATGCTCGAGAGCCTGCCACCGCGTGAGAAGAAGATCCTTATGCTCCGGTTCTTCAAGAACATGACGCAGTCCGAGATCGCGGCCGAGGTGGGCATCTCGCAGATGCACGTGTCCCGACTGCTCGCGCGCACGCTGGCCCAGCTGCGGGAGGGCCTGCTCGTCGAGGAGTGAGGGGCCGCCGCCTCAGCGCTGCTGGTCGGGGTCGGTCTCGTCGAGCACCGCGTTCACCGGACGCGAGAACAGCAGTACGACGACCGCGGCCGCCGCCGCGAGCAGCGGCGCGCCGACCTGCCAGCGACCGCCCTGGAAGAGCCCGATCGCGACCGGTACCAGGATCAGGTTGGTCACCAGCGCAGGTGCCCGGGCCCACCGGCGCCCCTGTCGCAGGCCACGGGCGACCAGCAGCAGGGCGACCCCGCTGACCAGCGCGAGCAGGGCGGTGACGAGGGCTCGGGTGACGTCGGCGGCCGTCGCCACGGCGAGCTCGACGACGAAGGCGACCGCGATGACCACCAGGACCACTCCCTGCAGGCCCACCAGGCCGGCAACGAGCGCCAGCGGTGAGCGCGGCAGCGGTGATTGCGGCACGGGGACGCAGACTATCGGGCAGCCCAGGGGCGGGGTCCACGGCTATCCTGGGCCGCCATGAGGGCGTTGCTGGTCGTGAACCCCAATGCGACCACAGCGTCTGCCCGCACCCGCGAGGTACTGGTGGCTGCGCTCGAGGGCGAGCTCAAGCTCGAGGTGGCACACACGACGCACCGAGCGCACGCGACCGAGCTGGCCCGGCAGGCCCGAGCCGACGGCATGGGGATCGTCATCGCCTTCGGCGGCGACGGCACCGTCAACGAGGTGGTCAACGGGCTGCTCGCCGACGGGCCGCACCCCGACGTGCCCGATCTGGCCGTGGTGCCCGGCGGCGGCGCCAACGTCTTCGCCCGTGCTCTCGGCGTGCCGCGGGATCCCGTCGAGGCGACCGGTGCACTGCTGACCGCGCTGCGCGACGGTCGCCGACGCCGCGTCGGCCTCGGGCAGGTCGACGCCCGCTGGTTCACGTTCAACGCGGGCCTCGGCTGGGACGCCGAGGTGGTCGAGGAGGTCGACCGCCGCCGCGCCGAGTCCAGCGGCCGTACGGGCGCGCACGACTACTTCCGGGCGGCGCTGCGCCGCTTCTTCGCCGGCACCGACCGCCGGCACCCGGCGCTCACCGTCTCCTACACGGGGCCCCAGCCGGGACAACAGCCCGGCCGGGAGCCCGGCGCGCCGCACGAGCCGCTGCCCGACGACACGGACCTGCACCTGGTGATGGTCGCGAACACGGCACCGTGGACCTATCTGGGGACCCGCCCCATCGGTCCGTTCCCGCGTGCCTCCTTCGACACCGGGCTGGACCTCTACGCCCTGCGCTCGCTACGCACAGTCAGCACCCTCCGGCAGGTGCGGCAGATCGTCTCCCGGCGGCAGCGCGAGCCGCTGGGCCGCGCGGCGCTCAATCGGCACGATCTCTCGTCGTTCACCGTCACCGCCTCGCGGCCGGTCGCCCTGCAGGTCGACGGCGAGCCGTTGGGCAGCCGGGACGGCGCCTCGTTCACCTCGGTGCCGGATGCGCTCCGCGTAGTGTGCTGATCGGTCGCTTTCGGTCCTTTTAGGACAGATCGTCCACACCGGGTGATGGTCCGGCTACACGCCTGTGACATACGTGACACACCGTGGCGTAAAAAGATCGACGCCGAGCCTTGTAACAAGCAGCCTGGTTTGCCAAGGTTGACGGCAGGTGTTTCACGCGGGTGCGCCCGGGCAGCGCACCGCTCGAGCAAAACCCGTCAGCATGGGGGACCACACGGTCCGGTTCATGCGCGGGGGAGCTCGTGAACGGTTTCACAAGGCTCGCCCGCGAAGAGATCACTGTCCCCCGTAAGCAAGCAAGAAAAGAGGAGTGACGCAGCATGGACTGGCGCCACCGCGCAGCCTGCCGTGATGAGGACCCGGAGCTGTTCTTCCCGATCGGGAACACCGGCCCGGCGCTCCTGCAGATCGAAGAGGCGCGCGCCGTCTGCCGTCGCTGCGACGTCCTGGACCAGTGCCTGACCTGGGCTCTCGAGTCCGGCCAGGACGCCGGTGTCTGGGGAGGCATGAGCGAGGACGAACGCCGTGCGCTCAAGCGTCGCAGCGCACGCAACCGCGCACGCACGGCCTGACCTGCGCGAGCCACGCTCGCGCCTGAACGAGCCACGAAGCCCCGGCCCCCGATGGGCGGCCGGGGCTTTGTCGTGCTGGGGCCCGGCAGTCGGGGGACCGCTCACGGGGACCACTCAGGGGGCACTGGCCCGGCCGGGTCAGTGTCCAGGGGCACCGTCACCGTGACCCGCACTCCCCCGCCCTCGTCGGGGGCGCGACTGCTGGTGATCTCTCCCCCGAGCTCGGACTCGACGAGGGTGCGCACGATCTGCAGGCCCAGCCCGGCGCCGGCCGTGAGGTCAGCGCCGCCGCCCTTCCCCGGCCCGTCGTCCCAGACGGTGAGGCACAGCGCGCGCGGCCCCCGTCGTACCTGCACGAAGACCTGTCCACCATCCTCCCCGAGCCCGTGCTCGGCGGCGTTCTGGACCAGCTCGACGAGCACCAGGGCCAGCGGGGTGGCAACCTCCGGTACGAGCGGCCCGAAGCTGCCGTCGCGGGCCACCCGCACGCCCCCGACGCCGGCGAGGTCGACCAGCGCGGCGACCCGGTCGGCCACCTCGTCGAAGTCGACGTGCTCGTCGAGCGTGCGCGACAGGGTCTCGTGGACCAGGGCGATCGAGCCGATGCGACGCTCGGCCTCCACCAGGGCGTCGCGGGCGGTCTCTTCGGCGGCCGGTAGCCGACGGCCCTGCAGCCGCAGCAGGGCGGCGACGGTCTGCAGGTTGTTCTTCACCCGGTGGTGGATCTCGCGGATGGTGGCGTCCTTGCCGACCAGCTCGCGTTCCTGACGGCGTACCTCGGTGACGTCGCGGCAGAGCACCAGCGCCGCCGCACGCTCCGCTCCAGCAGTCAGGGGGATGACGCGCAGCCGGACCGTCGCGCCGCCGGCCTCGACCTCGGCCTGCCGGGCGGCCCACCCGCTGATCGCCATCGACAGTCCCTCGTCGACCGGCTGCGCCCGGCGCGCCAGGCCGGCGGTCACCTCACCGAGATGCCGGCCCGTGAGGTCAGCGGTGAGCCCGAGCCGGCGGTAGGCCGACAGCGCGTTCGGGCTGGCGAAGGTGACCAGACCGGCGTCGTCGAGCCGGATCAGGCCGTCGCCGACCCGCGGCCCGCCCTCGACCTGCCCCGCGCCGCCCGGGAGTGGGAACCGGCCCTGCGCGATCATCGACGCGAGGTCGTCGGCGGTGCGCAGGTAGGTCAGCTCCAGCCGGCTCGGAGTGCGGGCGGCCGCCAGATCGGTGTGCCGGCTGACGACCGCGATCACCCGGTCGTCCCGCACGACCGGGATGGTCTCCTCGCGGACCGGCACGTTGCCCGGCCAGTCGGGGTCGCGCTCACGGCAGATGCGCCCCTGGTCGTAGGCCAGCTCGAGCTGCGGATGCCGGCCCCGCGGCACCTCGGTGCCGACGATGTCGTCGTGATAGACCGTGGGACCCGTCGTGGGACGCATCTGGGCCGCCGCGACGAAGCCACCCCGGCCCTGCTCGAGCGGGAGCCACAGCACCAGGTCGGCGAA
>JAVEDJ010000117.1 GCA_030841025.1 Actinomycetota bacterium | reverse complement strand
GCTTGCTGAGTCGCTGGCCTACCAGATCCCGGTGCTGGACTTCCGCGGAACGCCGACCGGCATCGACGTCACCCGCGTCGTGCGCACCGGCATCCTGCCGCACATCAACACCGGCATGGCCGGCAAGGTCGCCGGCACCGGACAGGTGGGCGCCGGCATCGTCAACCCACCCGCCGACATCTTCCCCGCAGCGCTGACCGCCCTGGCCGAGGCGGCGCCGCCCTGGTAGGTGATCCAGCCCTCCGCCCATGAGCAACCAGGCCGATCAGGCCCGGGAGCGACCGGTCAGAACTCGACGACGATCACCGTGACGTTGTCGACCCCGCCGTTGGCCAGCGCAGCCTCGACCAACCCGTCGGTCGCGGCCTGCACGTCGTTGTCGCCCAGGAGGGCGGCGATGCGGGGCTCGTCGACCATGTTGGTCAGGCCGTCGGTGCACAGCAAGAGCCGGTCGCCCGACGACACGTCGACGTGCGCGACGTCCGGCACCACGTCGCGTTCCAGGCCGAGCGCCTGGGTGATGTAGCCGCCCATCCCGTGGTCACGGGTCAGCGCCTGGAGCCGGCCACCCGCGCTCAGCAGGTAGCCGCGGCTGTCGCCGACGTGACCGATCCATAGATCGGTGTCGCCGACCACCGCGAGGACCGCCGTCGTCGCCATGCCCGCCCGCTCCGGGTCGTCGCCCGCCTCGTCGAGGACCGCCTGGTGCGCGGTGAGCAACGCATCCGTCACCCATTGCCCGAGCTGCTCGCCGGCCGGCCGGGTCGACGCGCTCGTCTGCTGAAGACTGACCACGGCGGCGCGGCTGGCGACGTCTCCGGACGGGTGGCCGCCGAGACCGTCGGCGACGGCCACGACCCCCGCGGACTCTTCGACCAGCAGCGCATCCTCGTTACGTCGCCGGACATGACCCACCTCGGTCCGGGCTGCCACCTTCATGGCGCCCACCGTACGGCGTGAGCAACGTCTCCAGCGTCACCGGCTCCCGGCGTGCCGGACGTGCCGTCGGGTCTGGGACGATGGTCCGACCATGCCCTCCTCCACCACGGGGCGTGACGGGGCCGACGGGGTTGCACTGCCGGTGCCCGCACGTCTGCTCGTGCTCGCCATCTTCCTGGTCGCGCTCAACCTGCGCGCAGCACTGGCCTCCCTGCCGCCGCTCGTGCACACGGTCCAGGCCGACCTCGGCCTCTCGAGCGCGACAGCGGGTCTCCTGACGACGCTCCCGGTGCTGTGCATGGGCCTGTTCGCTCCCGTCTCGCAGCGGCTCGCCCACACGATCGGCCGGGAGGCCACCGTGGGCGTGGCCGTCGGGCTGTTGCTGGTCGGGCTGCTGCTCCGGCTCGCCGCCTCGGTGCTACCGGTGCTGTTCCTGACCACGCTGCTGGCGGGAATCGGCATCGCCCTGTGCGGCACGGTCCTGCCCGGCATCGTGAAGGAGTTCTTCGCCAACCGCCCCGGGATCGTGACCGGCGTCTACCTCGTGGCGATGATGGTCGGTGCGACCGCGGCGTCCGCCCTGGCCGTCCCGCTCGCCGAGGCCCTCGGCTCGTGGCAGCGTTCGTTGGCGTCCTGGGCCGTGCTGGCGGTCGTCGCGCTCGTGGCCTGGGTCCCCGTGATGCGTGCCGTCAACGACCACGCAGAACCGGCGGAGCCCGGCGTCATGCGCGCCGCGCTGCCCTGGCGCAGCCGCACCGCCTGGTTGCTGGCGGCCTACCTCGCGCTGCAGTCGTTCGGGTTCTACAGCCAGCTGGCCTGGATCTCGCCGTCGTACGAGGACCGCGGGTGGTCCGCCGCCGACGCGGGCCTGCTGCTCGCTGTCTGGAGCATCGTGCAGCTGGTGTCCGGCCTCGGCGCGCCGGTGCTGGCCGACCGGTTCCGGGACCGGCGACCTCTGGTGGCCGCGTCGGTCGGCGTAGGCCTGGCCGGCCTGCTCGGTGTGATCCTCGCCCCCGACGCGGCCCCGATCCTCTGGATCGCCTTGATGGGCCTGGGCCAGGGCGGGGGTTTCTCGCTCGGCCTGGTCAAGCTCGTCGACTACGCGCCCACGCCGGCCGCGTCGGCGCGGCTGTCGGCCCTGGCCTTCCTGATCTCGTACTCGACGGCGTCGCTCGGGCCGCTGCTGTTCGGTGTCCTGCATGACGTGACCGACTCCTTCACGTTGCCATACACCGTGCTGGCCGGAGTTCTCGTCGTACAACTGATGCTCGTCCCACGGTTGCGTCCCGGTCGGCTGACCGAGCCGGTCGCAGAGGTCGTTCACTAGCGACCGGCAAGGCGCGCCCAGTCCTCCGGCGTGTCGACGTCGGTCGGGTCCGCGACGTCACCGCACTCGACCTCGGTAACGAGCTCCGGATGCCGGGCGAGGAACGCCCGCGCGCCGACATCGCCCACCGCGAGCTCGGCAACCGGCGGCCAGTGCTCGCGGGCGAGCAGCACCGGGTTGCGCGGCTGTCCGGCGTACGACGCGACCGCCACCGTCGCGCCCTTCTCGTAGGCCTCGACCAGTCGACGCACCACCTCGGCGCCGATGCCGGGGGTGTCCACGACCATCACCACGACCGCGTCCTCCGCCACGGCAGCCAGGCCACGGCGCACGGACGACCCCATGCCGGTCGACCACTCGGGGTTCCCGACCGGTGTCACACCGCCGAGGTCGATGGGCGCCGCGCCCGCGACGACGTACAACGGGTCGCAGCCGCCCTCGCGCAGCACCCGCACGGCGCGGTCCACCAGGCGTTCCCCGTCGATCTCCAGCAGGGCCTTGGGCTGCCCGAGCCGACGACCTTCGCCGGCGGCCAGGACGAGCCCGGCGACCCTCACTTGTGGATCGGCCCCTCGGTGCCGGCCAGCCGCTGCCCGCTGCCGCCCCAGCGGAGCGCCACGATCTCGGCGGCGATCGACACCGCGGTCTCCTCCGGGGTGCGGGCTCCGATGTCGAGCCCGATCGGCGACGCGATGCGCGCCAGGTCCTCTTCTGCGACACCTTCGTCGCGCAGTCGCGCCAGCCGGTCGTCGTGCGTGCGCCGGCTGCCCATCGCCCCGATGTAGGCGGCGTCGGTCTTGAGTGCGGCCTCGAGCAGCGGCACGTCGAACTTCGGGTCGTGGGTGAGCACGCAGATCACCGTGCGCGCGTCGACCTCGGCCTTCTCGAGGTAGCGGTGCGGCCATTCGACGATCACCTCGTCGGCCTCCGGGAAGCGCTTGTGGGTCGCGAAGACTCCGCGGGCATCGCACACGGTCACCCGGTAGCCGAGGAACTTGCCGACTCGCGCCACTGCCCGGGCGAAGTCGATGGCGCCGAAGACGAGCATCCGCGGCGACGGTGCGAACGACTGCACGAAGACGCTGAGCTCGTCCTGACGACGTTCCCCGTCCGGTCCGATGCGCAGCACTCCGGTCGCGCCGTGGTCGAGCATGCCCCGCACGTCATCGGTGACCGCGGCGTCGAGCCGCTCGGTCCCGAGCGAGCCCACGGCCCGATCGGCCCACACCGCAAGGTGGGCACCGGCGTTGCCGGGCCCGTCGATCACCGTTGCAACGGCCACCGGCTCGTGCTGGCGCACCGACGCGACGACCGACGAGAGCTGCGGGAACGTCGTGGCGTCGACCGGCTCGACGAAGATGTCGACGATGCCGCCGCAGGTCAGCCCTACGGCGAACGCGTCGTCGTCGCTCACGCCGTAGCGCTGCAGCACCGGCTCGCCCGAGGCCAGGACCTCTTGCCCCAGCTCGAAGACGGCGCCCTCGACACAACCGCCGGACACGCTGCCGACCGGCTCGCCGTCAGCGGTCAGCGCCATCGCGGCACCCGGCTGGCGCGGCGCGCTGCGCCAGGTGCCGACGACGGTCGCCAGCGCGAACCGCTCGCCATCGTCCTGCCAGCGTGCGATCTCGTCGAGCACGTCATGCATCGGGACCTCCAGAGATGACCTTCGCCAGGCGTTCGAGGGCGGCGACGGAGTGCCCGTCGACGAAGTCGTCGATGTGCGGCAGTGCGGCCACCATGCCCGCCGTCATCGGGGCATAGCCCGGCTGACCGCGGTGCGGGTTGACCCATACCACCCGGTGCGCCAGCCGGTGCAGCCGTGCCATCTGGTCGCCGAGCAGCGCTGCGTCACCGCGCTCCCAGCCGTCCGACGCGACGATGACGACCGCGCCCCGGGCGACGCCTCGCTGGCCCCACCGGTCGAGGAACGCCTGCATCAGCTCACCCAGCCGGGTGCCACCGCTCCAGTCCGGCACCGCGCCGGCCACCGCCATCAGCGCTGCCGATGGGTCACGGTCGCGGATCTCCCTCGTCACCCTGGTCAGCCGGGTGCCGATGGTGAACACCTCGGTGCCCGGGCGCCGCCGCGCGGCGGCGTGCGCGAACCTCAGGAACGGGTCGGCGTACGGCTGCATGGACCCGCTCACGTCCACGACGAGCACCAGCCGGCGGGGGCGGATCCTGCGTCGGCGGTGCTCCAGCCGGACCGGCTCCCCCCCGCGCCGCAGCATGGTGCGGACCGTGCGCCGCGGGTCCAGCGGCCCGCGGTGCGACGGGCGGTGACGACGCGACAGGCGCGGTTCCCCGACCGGGTCGATGGCGGCGATGAGCCGCCGTACGACGTCGCGCTCGCTCGGGCTGAGTGCGGCCAGGTCGCGGTGGCGCAGGATCTCGGTCTCGCTCACCGTGGACGCGGGCGAGGACTCGTCGTCCACCTCGCGGGGGCGGCTGCGCTCGGTGCCGGGGACCGCGACCGGCCGCACGACCTCGACGGGCGGGACGCGGCGCAGCGGCGGCGCGATCTCGCCGGAGAAGTAGGCGCGGAACGCGCGGTCGTACCTCTCGAGGTCGTCGGGCCCGGCGCACATCGTGAGCCGACCCGCCCAGTAGACGTCATTGCGGACGCACACCTCGAGGACGGACGTGGCGCTCACCATCGCCTGGACCCGCTCAGGGGACGCGTCGACACCGGCCGCCCGCAACGTCCTCGCGAAACCCACCAGGGTCGCGGTGACATCGGAATCCTCGGCGGCTCTCATCGGCGCGCTATCCCGCCGCTGCCCACTCGGCGATGCGGCTGGCCACCCGCTCCTGGTCCTCGCGGTACTTCAGGAACGCGCCGAGGCTGGCCGCCGCCCGGTCGAGGTTGTCGGCGCCGAGGTCGTGGGCACCGAGTGCCAGCAGCGCCTCGGTCCAGTCCAGGGACTCCGCGACACCCGGTGGCTTGAGCAGGTCCTGGCCCCGGGCGATCTGGGCCACCCGCGCCACGCCCTCGGCCAGTGCCGCTGTCGCCTGCGGGAGCCGGCGGCGGATGATCGCCACCTCGCGGGCCAGGTCGGGATGCTCGAGCCAGTGGTAGAGACAGCGGCGCTTGAGCGCGTCATGTACCTCGCGCGTGCGGTTGCTGGTGACGACCACGATCGGTGGCGTCTCGGCGCGGATGGTGCCGAGCTCGGGGACCGAGATGGTCCAGTCGCTGAGCACCTCGAGCAGGAACGCCTCGAACTCGTCGTCGGCCCGGTCGACCTCGTCGACGAGCAGCACGGACGGCGTCGTCTCGAGCGCCTGGAGCAGCGGCCGCGCGACGAGGAAGCGACGGTCGTAGAGCTCGGCCTCGAGCCGGTCGGCGTCCTGCACGCCGGCCGCCTCGGCGGCCCGCAGGTGCAGCAGCTGGCGCGGGAAGTCCCAGTCGTAGAGCGCCTGCGCGGCGTCCAGGCCCTCGTAGCACTGCAGCCGGATCAGGGGCGCGCCGACGACCTGGGCGAGGGCGTGCGCCAGCGCCGTCTTGCCGACCCCGGCGTCACCCTCGAGGAAGAGCGGCCGGCGCATGGTCATCGCGAGGTAGGCGGCCGTGGCGATGCCCTCGTCGGGGAGGTAGCCCTGGTGCTCGAGCAGCTCGGCGAGCCGGCCGGGAGAGGTTACTTGCAGCGTCACATACGCAGCCTAGGTCCTACTCGGCCGGCAGGGCCCGGCTGCGCTGCTCCTGCCCCGGGCCGCCGTACGGGTAGTCCGCGGGTGCGGGGTCGCTGGCCGCGCCCAGGGCGGCGAGCTCCTCGTCGGCCAGCCGCAACGCCGCCGCACCGAGATTGTCCTGCAGCTGCTCGAGAGTGCGAGCGCCGAGGATGACCGACGAGACGCCGGGTCGCTGCAGCACCCAGGCCAGCGCCACCTGCGCCATCGACACACCACGCGCCTCGGCCACCCGCTGCACGGCTTCGACGACGTCCCAGGTGCGCTGCTGCGCGGACCGGCCGGCGTAGGCCTCCACGCCGCGGTCGGGGTCCTCGCCGAGCCGGGTCGCACCCGTCGGCTGGGCATCGCGCTGGTACTTGCCGGTGAGCCAACCACCACCGAGCGGTGACCACGGCAGCAGGCCAAGCCCGGCCTCGAGGCAGGACGGCACGATCTCCCACTCGATCTCCCGGACCAGCAGGTTGTACTGCGGCTGCAGGGTGACCGGCAGCTCGAGCCGAAGCTCGCGGGCCACGGCCACCGCTTTCTGCACCTGCCAGCCGGTGAAGTTCGACAGGCCGGCGTAGCGGACCTTGCCCGCGCGCACGAAGCCGTCCAGCACACGCATGGTCTCGTCGATCGGTGTCAGCGGGTCCCAGGCGTGCACCTGGTAGAGGTCGACCACGTCCACACCCAGCCGGCGCAGCGAGTCGTCCAGCGCCCGCTGCAGGTGCCGGCGGGACAGGCCGGCGTCGTTGGGGCCGGATCCCATCGGGAAGCGGCCCTTGGTGGCGAGGATCACCGCGTCGCGGATCTCCGGCGGGCGAGCGGCCAGCCAGCGACCGATGATCTCCTCGGAGCTGCCCGCGCTGTAGACGTCGGCCGCGTCGACCAGGTTGCCGCCCGCGGCCACGAACGCATCGAGCTGCGCGTGCGAGCCGGCCTCATCGGTCTCGGCACCGAACGTCATCGTGCCCAGCGCGAGGGACGAGACGGCACAACCACTGCGGCCAAGGGCTCGATGTTCCATCCCCCCATCCTGCCCGCCGCGCCTCCCTCCGCGGCGCTCACCGTCGTACCGCGGGGGAAAGGTCCTTGTTCGGGTGATGTCCGGTGGCGGCGGCCGAGGCGACAGTGGGGGCAGGCCCACACCACTGCGAGGTCCCGTGATGCGCAGCAACAACCCGGTGCTGTCCCGTCTCCCGGAGGCTGCCGGCAGCGGCTACGCGGTCTTCGAGGGAGCTCCCGGACGACGCCGTAGAGGGACGTCGCCAGTCCCCGTCTGGCCCGGCGTCGACGACACCTACGCCGCGCCCGCGCCGGCGGACACCGAGCGGATGACCTATGACCACGTCATCATGCGGACCGGCTCACTGTTCGCCGTGCTGCTCGTCGCGGCGGCTGCGACGTGGCTGTTGGCACCGGGGCTCATGCTCGTCGGGTTGGCCGGCGGCTTCGTCCTCGGGCTGGTCAACGCGTTCAAGCGCGAGCCGTCGCCGGCGCTGGTTCTCGCGTACGGCGCCTTTGAAGGGATGTTCCTCGGCGGCATCAGCAAGGTCTTCGAGGACGCCTACAACGGCATCGTCGTGCAGGCGGTTCTGGCCACCCTGTCGACGTTCGCAGTCATGCTGATGCTGTACAGGAGCGGCAGGATCCGGGTGACCCCGAGGTTCACGCGCATCATGCTCATCGCTGTCGGTGGCTACGCGTTGTTCTGCCTGGTCAACCTCGGCGTCGCGCTGTTCACCGACGTGAACATCCGCTCGGGCGGTCTCGGTCTGGCGATCGGCGCGGTGGGTGCCGTCCTGGCGGCGCTCTCGCTGGTGCTCGACTTCGACTTCATCGACCGCGGGGTGCGCCAGGGCATTCCTGCTCGCTACGCATGGACCGCGGCCTTCGGTCTCGCCGTCACGCTGGTGTGGCTCTACATCGAGTTCCTGCGCATCCTGGCGATCCTGCGCGGCACCGACGAGTAACCCCGCCGTACCCGTACGACGCCGCGGGTGCCGGTGGCGGCATCGCCGGAAAGGAATCGCCACCTGTGCCGCGTCGACGTCGGTGACCTGCCATGGTTGCGACATGCTGCGCGTAGCCGTGATCGGGTCCGGGCCGGCCGGCATCTATGCGGCCGGGGCGTTGGCCCAGCACGGCGACGTCCTGGTCGACGTGATCGACCGGCTGCCCTCTCCGTACGGCCTGGTCCGCTACGGCGTCGCGCCCGACCATCCCAAGATCCAGTCCATCAGCCGGACCCTGGAGAAGATTTTCGAGGACCCGGCCGTGCGGTTCCTGGGCAACATCGAGGTCGGCACGCACATCGACATCGAGGACCTGCACCGCTTCTACGACGGGCTCATCTTCGCCCACGGCGCCTCGGTCGACCGGCGGCTCGCCATCCCCGGCGAGGACCTTCCCGGCAGCACCTCCGCCACCGAGTTCGTGGCCTGGTACTGCGGCCATCCGGACGCGCCGCCCGACGGCTTCACCCTCGACGCCCGCAGCGTCGCGGTCATCGGGATGGGCAACGTCGCGCTCGACGTCACGCGCATGCTGGCCAAGTCGGCCGATGAGCTGCGCACGACCGACCTGCCCGAGCATGTGCTGGACGCGCTCGCCGCAAGCCAGGTGGAGGACATCCACCTGATCGGTCGGCGTGGTCCGGCCCAGGCGAAGTTCACGACCAAGGAGCTGCGCGAGCTGGGCGACCTCACCAACGCCGATGTGCTCGTCGATCCACGTGATCTCGAGCTGGACGAGGCCAGTGAGCTGATGAGGACCAACGACCCCCTGCTGCGGCGAAACGTGGAGGTGATGCAGGCCTGGGCCGCGCGCACTCCGGAAGGCCGGCCCCGACGAGTGCACGTCCGGTTCCTGCTGCGCCCGGTCGAGGTGCTCGGCACCGACCGGGTGAGCGGCCTGCGAGTCGAGCACACGAGGCTCGACGAGCGCGGGAACGCGACCGGCACCGGCGAGCTGTCGGACATCGACGCCCAGCTGGTCCTGCGGTCGGTGGGCTACCGCGGGCTGCCGGTGCACGGGGTGCCTTTCGACGAGACGACCGGCGTCATCCCCAATGCTGGTGGCCGGGTGCTGCGCGACGACGCGGTGGCACCGGGCGAGTACGTCGCCGGCTGGATCAAGCGCGGGCCGACCGGCGTCATCGGCACGAACAAGCACGATGCCAACGAGACCGTCGCCGCATTGCTGGCGGACGCATCGGCACTGCCGCTAGCGCCGGTCCGCGACCCCGACGCGGTGCTCGAGCTGCTGCGGGAGCGCGGCGTACGGGTGGTGACGTGGCAGGGGTGGCGCGCGATCGAGCTCACCGAGGCGCGGCTCGGCCAGGCCCAGGGCCGCCAGCGCGCCAAGATCGCGGATCGGGAGGCGATGCTGCGCGCCGCCAGTGACGGTCCCGGGCCGGAGCAGGGCTAGGGGGCACGTCGCCGCAACAGGCGAAACCGGGCGACAACAGGTCCCCAGGCCTGCTGAGGCACAGTCCCGCCTGCCAAACGTGGTCGAACTCAGCCGGGGACGCGTGGTCGAGCTCAGCCGATGCGGCGGAGGTAGCCGTGCGGGTTGAGGGTGAAGTGCCACCGGTGCATGCGCTCGTCGACGACGAAGTCCGAGCGCTCGGCCAAGAACCGCTGCACCGCTTCCATCGGTCCGGGCCCGTGCTGCGGGTGCGCGGGATGCCCGTTGACGTTGGTGTCCTCGACGATGACGTAGGAGCCGACGGTGACCAGGTCGGCATAGGTCTGCAGCTCGTCGTAGACGTGGCGTTCGCTGTGGTCGGAGTCGAGGATCACCAGCACCGGCTCGGCCGGCTCGACCATGCTGCGGACCTGCTCGACGACTGCAGGATCCGTGGACGACCCGGCGATGTAGGTGACGCGCGGATGCGGCGGCGTCGCCCGGGAGGCGATGTCGACGGAGACGACACGTCCCTTCTGCTCGAGGTCGAGCAGGAACCCCATGTACGTCGCGCTGCCGCCGAACGCCGTCCCGGTCTCGATCACGAGGCCAGGCCTGAGCGCGTGGATGATCTCCTGGTAGAGCCAGAGGTCGTTGGGTGACTTCCAGGTCCGCCGGCCCTGCCAGGTGTTCTTGCGCCAGGTCTGCCCGTCGTCGTAGCAGAGCCGGTGGAACTGGTCGACCAGCTCTCGCACCGCGGGCGATCCGGTCCGCGCCCGACCCTTGCTGGTGGTGGCCACGTGCCGCAGGGCGTCCGCGATCGCCTGCTCGACCCTCGGGGTCAGCCGGCCGACGCGGGCCTGCCGTTCCACCAGGGCGACGAAGGCGGCGACGACCCCGGCCTCCGCAGCACGCAGGCCGCGGCGCAGCATCGGGCGCGCCGTCTGCCTCAGCAATCCCGTGCCGGGCGTCGCGGTCACCGTGTCTCCTTCGGTAGCAGGAGAGTGGATCATGATGGCCCGGGCGCTCACGGCGCAACCTGGTCACCGAGGCTGACCGCCCGCGTCGTACGACGGCGAGCGAGTCGAAGGACCCCTGCGTCAGGCGGTGATGTCCTTGGTCTGCAGCCGGGCCCACGCCAGAGGGAGGAACACCGCGAGGTAGGCCACCTGCGTCACCAGGCCCATCTGCAGGCCGTGCCAGGAGATCGGTGAGCGCAGCAGGTCGCCGAAGTTGAACCAGGGGTGCGAGAACAGGTACGGGTGCACCATGTGGATCTGCGGGATGCTGTCCGCGATCTGGCTGACGATCGTCAGCACTGCAGTCGCGGCCATCGCACCGATGGGCACCTCGGTGAGCGTCGAGATGAACAGCCCGATCCCACACACACCGGCCAGCATCAAGGTGACGTAGAGCGCGACGAGCAACGCCCGCCACAAGGCCGCCTCGTAGGAGATAGTCGTGCCCGAAAGCAGGGTCGCGTCACCGTGCGGGAAAAGCACGAGTCCGACGACCACTCCCACGACGGCAACCGCAGCGGTGCAGACGGAGGCGAACACCACTGTCGAGACGTACTTCACGACCAGCAACCGGGTCCGCGACACCGGGACCACCAGCAGGTTGCGCAGGGTGCCGATGTTGGCCTCGCCGGCGATCGCCTCCCCGGACGCGACCGCGACAGCCAGCGGGAGGAAGAACGGCAGCAGCACCGTCAGTGACGTGAACACCAGGAACAGCCCGTTGTCGGTGACCTGGCTCAAGAACGGCGGGCCATCGCCACCGGACGGTGCAGAGACCCGCACCGCAGTCCCGATCAGGACCGGGAAGCTGCAGAGCACAGCCATGAGCGCCAGGTTGCGCCGCCGGCCGAACACCAGCCGCAGCTCGGAACGCAGCAGACGGAGCTCAGCGGACCGGTTTGGTCGCGCAGCCGCGGACGAAGGGCGTGAGCCGACCATCGTCTGGCCGACGAACCTACTCGTCGACATCGAAGCCCTCTCCGGTCAGCGCCACGAACAGATCCTCGAGATCGGGTCGCTCGACCACGAGCTGGCGCACGTCCACGTCGTAGGCCACCAGCTCGGCGGTGACCTTGTCGCTGGGCACCAGACCGAGGTCGGCGACCACGCCGTCGGGGCGCAGCTCGGGTGTGCCGGTGCCGAGCCGGGTCAGCACCTCGGCGGCGGCCTGCGGATGTGACGTCTCGACGCGGACCCGCACACCGGCAGCGGCACGAAGCTCGGGCAACGACCCCTGGAACACGAGACGCCCGTGGCTCATCACACCGACATCGGTGCAGATCTGCTCGATCTCGCTGAGCAGGTGCGACGACACGAACACCGTCGCGCCGGCTGCGCTGGCCTCGCGCAGCAGGTTGCGCACCTCCCGGGTCCCCTGGGGGTCGAGCCCGTTCGTCGGCTCGTCCAGCACCAGCAGGTCGCGCCGCCGCAACAGGGCTGCGGCCAGGCCCAGCCGCTGACGCATCCCGAGCGAGTACTTGCGATAGCGCTTGCGGGCGGCCGCCGTCAGCCCGACCTGGTCCAGCGCGGCGTCGACGCGGGCCCGTGCCGTCGATCCGGTGACCGTCCGGTCGCCCGCGTCCAGACGCAGCAGGTTGTCCCGCCCGCTCAGGTAGGGGTGGAAAGCCGGCCCCTCCACGAGGGCGCCCACCCGCGGCAGCACGTCAGCCGCCGCACGGGGCATCTGCGTTCCGAGCATCTCGTGGCGTCCCGAGGTCGGCCGCACGAGGCCCAGCAGCATGCGGATCGTTGTGGTCTTGCCCGACCCGTTGGGTCCGAGAAACCCGTAGATCGCGCCGCGCGGCACGACCAGGTCCACCCTGTCGACCGCCACCTGCCCCCCGGGGAAGCGCTTGGTGAGGCCGTAGGTCTGGATGGCTGCAGCCGTCTCGGTGGAGTCCCGCTGCGCCGCACGACCACCTCCAGCGGCATCCGCCGACGCGGACGGGTCCGGCTCCCCCGCCCGCTCACCCGTCGTGACCGACGACGAGCTCATGAGCCGGCGGCCTGCTCAAGGACCTCAGGCCGAACTGCCCCCACGAACACTCGTCCGTCGTCGAGCAGCAGCACCGACACCAGCTTGGTGCGCAGCACCCGCCCGGAGCCGTAGGACCCGCTCACCGGGGTCATCGCGCGCGTCAGCGCGCCGAGTGTCTCGGACACGGACCCGGAGCCTTCGTCCCTGCTCCCGCCGGACGACGGGAGGCTCATGCCGGGCAGCTCGACGACGGCCGTCCAGCCCTTTCCGATGACGCGAGGTCGCGAGTCGCTCTTCGGCGTACCCGCCGCGTCCGGCACCTCGGGCGCCGCGGACGACGACGTGCCGGGGCCGGTCACCTTCGCGCCCGGCGGCGGCGCGAAACGGAAGACGTGGGCGGCGGGCTTCGCGAAGGTCACGGAGGTGAACGCAGTCTCGAACGCCGGCCGTCCGCTCGACTTGGCCGCGTTGACCTGCACCCGCAGCGGCACGCTCGTCTCGCTGTCGATCGCGATGCGCACATCACCGACGAGGGACCGGGTGTCGCGAGGGGACAGCACCAGCTCGTAGGCGGACCGACCCGCCAACGATGCCGTTCCGTCGACACGCACCTCGGTGGTCGGGTCCACTGCCGCCAGTGCCTGCTGGGCAGCGGCCTGCGGCGTCAACGACTCGGACGGGGTGGGCGTCGCGCTCTGCTTCTTCGGGTCGGGTGCAGGGAGCACGATGTGCTGCGCCGTGTTCTTGCCACTGGTCCACAGCCACACGTCCCGGCCGTTGCGCACCAGGTCCGTCTCGGCGAGGTCTCCCACCAGCGCGACGCGGGCCTTGTCCGCGCCGTCGTACCAGACCCGCGCCGTGTGCGAGCCCGCGAGCAACGCGGTCGGCGAGATGGCCGCCCCGCCCACCTCCGGCAGCGCGGGAAGGCCCAGGCGTGCCGTCTCGACCACGGTCCCTGACAGCGGCGTGCCCGAGGCCTGGGACACGTCCACCAGCAGCTGGGCGGCCGACTTGGCCGGCAGCGACGGGGAGGCGGTGGCCACCATGGGCACGGTCACCGCGCCTGCGACGGCAACCACCGCGAGAGCGGGCACGGCCCACGCGAGGCGAGCCCGGCGAGGGCGGCTGTCGAGGTCCGTCAGGTCCGTTGTTGCGTCGGTCATGGACACACTCTGCCTCGGGTCACCTGTGACGACGCTGAGAGGCGCTGAGAACGGCTCTCAGCACACTCACAGCCGCGACAGGGCAGGCTGGGCGGCATGAAGGTGCTGGTGGTCGAGGACGAGGTCCGCCTGGCGCGCGCGTTGCGCCGCGGGCTGGAGGCGGAGGGCTTCTCGGTCGACCTTGCCCACGACGGTCACGAGGGGCTCCACCTCGCCCTGGAGGGTGACTACGACGCGCTCGTGCTTGATGTGATGCTGCCCGGTCTGTCGGGCTACCGGGTCTGCCAGACCCTGCGCGCAGCCAGCAACTGGGTGCCGGTGCTGATGCTCTCGGCCAAGGACGGCGAGTACGACGAGGCCGACGGCCTGGACATCGGCGCGGACGACTACCTCACCAAGCCCTTCTCGTACGTCGTCCTGGTGGCGCGGCTGCGTGCGCTGCTGCGGCGCGGGGCGCCGGAACGTCCGGTGGTGCTTGCCGCCGGCGACCTGACGCTGGATCCCGCGACCCGGGCGGTGCGCCGCGGCGAGGACGAGATCGCCCTCACCCCGCGTGAGTTCGCGTTGTTGGAGCTGCTGATGCGCCGCCGGGGCGAGGTCGTGCCGAAGTCCCAGATCCTCGGCGGCGTCTGGGACAGCCACTACTCGGGCGACCCGAACGTCGTCGAGGTCTACGTCGGTTACCTGCGGCGCAAGGTCGACACGCCCTTCGGCCGCCGCGCGCTCGAGACGGTGCGCGGGGTGGGCTATCGATTGGCCGCCGATGGTGGCTGACCGCCCCGGCACGCGGCCGCGACCACGGCTGGGCATCCAGGCCCGGCTGACGCTGGCGGCAACCGCGCTCGTGGCCGTCGTGCTCGTCGGGGGCGCGGTGCTGCTGACGCTGGCGCTGGGGCGGACGCTGGTCGACACGCTCGACAACTCCGCGCGACAGCGTGCGCGCGACGTCGCGACCCTCGTGGACACCGGCAACCTGCCCACCAGCATCCCCGTCGCCGGCGGCACGGTCCTCGTCCAGGTCGTCGACCGGCAGGACCGCGTTCGCGCGGCCACGCCCGGTGGTGACGCCCTCGTCCCACTGCTTGGTCGCAGGGCGCTCGCGGACGCGCGGCGCGGCGTGACCCAAGAGGTGCCGGGATCGCGCATCGGGATCTCGGACACCCTGCGGGTGGTCGGAACGACAGCCGGACCCGCCGATGACCCGCAGACCGTCCTGGTGGCGGTCTCGAGCACGGAGGCGACTCGCAGCCTCAGGGTCGTCGCGATCGTCCTGCTGGTCGGTGTCCCACTGCTGATCGGTGCGTTCGCAGTCGTCTGCTGGTTCCTGGTGGGCGCGGCGCTGCGGCCGGTGGCGGCGCTCCGCCGTGGCGCCGGGACCATCACCGAGGCCGGCACGGGTTCCCGGCTGCCGGTGCCGGCCACACGCGACGAGGTGGCTCGGCTCGCGGTCACGCTGAACGACATGCTGGACCGGCTCGCGGCCGGTGGCGCCCGGCAGCGCTCCTTCGTCGCGGATGCCGCCCATGAGCTGCGCAGCCCGCTCGCCTCCATGCGAACCCAGCTCGAGGTGTCGCGGGCGCATCCCGACGGCGCGGACTGGGACGACACCGCCGAAGGTGTCCTCGCCGACCTCGCGCGACTGTCCAGACTCGTCGACGACCTGCTGCTGCTCGCCCGGCTCGACGACGACCGCCGGCCGCCGCCACGCACCGAAGAGATCGACCTGCGCGCGCTGGTCACGTCGGCCGTGCACCGCCCGGCCGGCCGCGTCGCCGTACACGTGCAGTGTGACGGCGAACCGGTCCGGGTCCAGGCCGACGAGGACGCCGTGGTGCGCATCCTGGAGAACCTGCTGAGCAACGCGGACCGCTACGCCGCGTCCGCCGTCAACGTCGAGGTGACGGAGTCGGCGGGCTGGGTGCAGCTCACCGTCGCCGATGACGGTCCGGGCATCCCGGCCGACCAGCGGGCGCGGGTGTTCGAGCGGTTCGCGCGACTCGACGCGTCGAGGAGCCAGCACTCGGGCGGCAGCGGACTCGGCCTCGCCATCGTGCGTCAGCTGGCGCAGTCGCTCGGCGGGACGGTTCGGCTCGAGGATGCCGGGCCGGGGCTGCGCGCCGTTGTGCTGCTCCCGGGCCCGACTCGCTCGACCAGCAGATTCGTTGCCGAGTCGTTGCCGACCTGACCGGCCCCCGGCCACGCACAGGGCACGGAACCTGACAGGCTGGCTTCCTTGGCAGGCAGGACATCTCAAGGATGGGGACGTCGATGATTGAGGCACGGGGGCTCACCAAGAGGTATGGCGACACGCTCGCCGTCGACGATCTGTCCTTTACCGTCCAGCCGGGGACTGTGACCGGGTTCCTCGGTCCCAACGGCGCCGGCAAGTCCACGACGATGCGGATGGTGCTCGGGCTCGACCGCCCGACCAGCGGCAGCGCTCTGATCAGCGGCCAGCCCTACAGCACCCTCAAGGGGCCGCTGCACCACGTCGGCGCGTTGCTCGACGCCAAGGACGTGCACAAGGGCCGGACGGCGCGCACTCACCTGCGCGCGCTGGCGCAGAGCAACGGCATCCCGGCCAAGCGCGTGGACGAGGTGCTGGAGATGACGGGCATGAGCTCGGTGGCGAAGAAGCGCATCAGGGGGTTCTCGCTCGGCATGTCCCAGCGGCTCGGCATCGCCGCAACCATGCTCGGCGACCCGGACGTGCTGATGTTCGACGAGCCGGTCAACGGCCTCGACCCGGAAGGCATCCAGTGGGTCCGCAACTTCATGCGGGCCCTCGCCGCCGAAGGCCGCACGGTCTTCGTCTCCAGCCATCTGATGAGCGAGATGGCGCAGACCGCCGACCACCTCATCGTGATCGGACGCGGGCGGCTGCTTGCCGACGTGTCCACCCGTGACTTCATCACGCAGAGCTCCACCAACGCGGTCCGCGTGCGGTCACCGCAGGCCGCGCAGCTCGTCGAGCTGCTGCGCGCCCAGGACGTGACCGCCGAACCGGTCGACGGGTCGCTGCGGGTGCGGGGGGTGACGACCGATCACGTCGGTGACCTGGCCGCTGCTCACAGCCTCACCATCCACGAGCTGGTCGAGGAACGCGCCTCGCTCGAGGAGGCATTCATGGAGATGACGCGCGACAGCGTGGAGTACCACGCGGAAGTTCCTACCACGGCCGACAAGGGGGCCAGCTCGTGACGACACAGACCACCGAGCAGCCGGGCGGCGGCCACGCCCGCCAACGCAGCGTCGTACCTCCTGCGACGGACCGGTTCGACCACGTCGTGCGCTCCGAGTGGACGAAGTTCTGGTCGGTCCGCTCGACGATGTGGACCTTCATCGCGCTGGTCGTCGTGACCGTCGGCATCTCCGCCCTGCTCTGTCTCGCCGTCGCCGCCAACTGGGACGACATCAACGCCGCCGACCGGGCGCAGATCGAGCCGGTGTCGCAGAGCCTGTCGGGCATCTTCCTCGGACAGATGGCGATCATCGTGCTGGGCGCCCTGACGATCAGCTCGGAGTACTCCACGGGCGGCATCCGCACGACGCTCACCGCCGTACCGCAGCGGCTGCGGCTGCTCGCCGCCAAGGGGCTGGTGCTGGCGGTCATCGCGTTCGCGGCGGGGCTGGTCACGATGGTGCCGTCGTTCCTGCTCGGGCAGGCCGTGCTGTCCACGGCCAACGCCGGCATCGAGGTCTCGCTCGGCGACCCGGGTGTGCTGCGGGCCGTCATCGGCGGCGCGCTGTACGTCGCTGCCTGCGGGCTGCTCGGCTTCGCCCTGGGTGCTCTGTTGCGGCACACCGCCGGGGCGATCACGGCGGCGGTCGGGCTGGTCTTCATCCTCCCGATCGTCGGCAACTTCCTGCCGGGCAGCTGGGGTGACAACGTGAGCAAGGTGCTCAACGCCGGGGGCTCGATCATGAACGCGCGGCCGGTCGACAACCAGCTCGACCCGTGGACGGGCTACTTGGTGTTCTCGCTGTGGTGGGTCGTGCTGCTGGCGATCGCCGCCGTGCTGATGCGCCGCCGCGACGCGTGAGGTGGGCTGACCGCCGGCCGCGCATGCACCCGCCTCGCCTACCTGACGTGGTGGATCGGCGCCACTCCGGACGGGTCAGGGCACGCGGCTGCCGTCAGCCGCGACCGCGCTTCTCGCGGACCCGGACGCTGATCTCGATCGGCGTGCCGAGGAAGCCGAACTCCTCGCGCAGCCGGCGCTCGACGAACCGCCGGTAGCCGGCCTCGAGAAAGCCGGACGCGAACAGCACGAACCGCGGCGGCCGCGTGTCGGCCTGCGTCGCGAACAGGATGCGCGGCTGCTTGCCACCTCGGATGGGGTGCGGGTGTGCCGAGACCAGCTCGCCGAGGAAGGAGTTGAGTCGGCCGGTCGGAACCCGGCTGTCCCACGACTCCAGGGCGGTCTCGATGGCGGGCACCAGCTTGTCCATGTGCCGGCCGGTGCGGGCCGACACGTTCACCCGCGGGGCCCACGGCACCTGGACCAGGTCCCGCTCGATCTCGCGCTCGAGGTAGAAGCGTCGTTCCTCGTCGAGCAGGTCCCACTTGTTGTAGGCGATGACGAGGGCCCGGCCGGACTCGACCACCATGGAGATGATGCGGGTGTCCTGCTCGGACAACTGCTCGCTCGCGTCGATCAGCACGACGGCGACCTCGGCCCGGTCCAGTGCCGACTGGGTGCGCAGCGTCGCGTAGTAGTCGGTGCCTGATGACTGGCGCGCGCGCCGACGGATTCCTGCCGTGTCGACGAACTTCCACGTCTTGCCGCCCAGCTCGACCAGCTCGTCGACCGGGTCCCGGGTGGTGCCGGCGACCGAGTCGACCACCACGCGCTGCTCCCCCGCCACCTGGTTGAGCAGGCTCGACTTGCCGACGTTCGGGCGGCCCAACAGCGCGACGCGACGCGGGCCCGCCTCCTCGTCGAAGTTCTCGGCGGGCGTCTCGGGCAGCGCCTCGAGCACCGCGTCGAGCAGGTCACCGCTGCCGCGGCCGTGGAGCGCCGACACGGCGTACGGCTCGCCGAGACCGAGCGACCACAGCGCCGCGGCGTCGGCCTCGGTCTTGGCGTCGTCGACCTTGTTGGCCACCAGAACGACGGGCTTGCCGGCTCGACGCAGCACGCGCACGACGGCCTCATCGGTGTCGGTCGGCCCCACTGTCGCGTCGACCACGAACAGCACCGCGTCGGCGAGCGTGATGGCCACCTCGGCCTGACCGGCGACCTGCGCCTGGAGGCCCTTGGCGTCGTGCTCCCAGCCGCCGGTGTCGACCACCGTGAACCGGCGGCCGTTCCACATCGCGTCGTAGGGCACCCGGTCGCGGGTCACACCCGGCACGTCCTCGACGACCGCCTCGCGGCGCCCGAGGATGCGGTTGACCAGGGTGGACTTGCCCACGTTGGGCCGGCCGACGACGGCCAGCACCGGCACCGGCCCGCTCTCGGTCGTGGCCAGATCGGTGTCGCCGTGCTCGCTCATTGCCGTGCCTCCGCGGGGACGAGCGTGAGCACGGCCTCGATCGTCTCGTCAGGTGTCAGGTGTGACGAGTCGACGACGGTCACGCCGTCGGCCGCCACGGTGAAGGTCGCGACCGTGGAGTCGTCGGCGTCCCGGCGCACGACCTGGTCGCGGGTCGCCTCGAGCGCCGCCTCGTCGTCGGAGCCGTGCACCTCGAGGGCGCGCCGGGCCAGCCGCGTGGCCTCCGACGCGGTCAACAGCACGCGTACGGGTGCGTCCGGCGCGACAACGGTGGTGATGTCACGTCCTTCGATGACGACGCCGCCCTCGGCGGCGAACGCCCGCTGGCGTCGTACCAGCTCCTCGCGCACGCCGAGGTTGGTCGCGACCGCGCTCACGGCTGCCGAGATCTCGGGCAACCGGATCGCGTCGCCGATGTCGTTGCCGTCGACGAAGACGTGCGGATCGGCCGGATCCGTGCCGAGCTGCAGCGGCAGCTCGCGGGCCAGCGAGGCGACACGGTCGGTCTCGGCCAGGTCGACGTCGAGGGAGATGGCCCACCAGGTAAGCGCGCGGTACATCGCGCCGGTGTCGACGTAGCGCAACCCCAGCCGGGCAGCGACGCCGCGGGCGACGGTGGACTTGCCCGAGCCGGAGGGACCGTCGATGGCAACGACGATCGAGTCGGGACGGGAGCTGTTCGCGGGCACGCGGGACCTCGGGCAGGGGGTTGGAGGGACCCTACGAGGCTACCGCCCCGTCAGGAGTGGACTTGCCAGCCACGGGCCACGAGAGCCATGGCGAGCTGTTTCTCGGCGCCGGGCGCGACCGCGAGCGCGACCAGACCCACGGGCTGCCCGGGCGAGTGCTCGATCGACACGTCCTCGATGTTCACGCCCGCCTCTCCCGCCGCAGCGAAGAGTCGTGCGAGCTCTCCTGGCCGGTCAGGCAGGACGACGGGCACGAGGCTGTACGACGTCGCGCGGCCACCGTGCTTGCCGGGCAGCCGGGCGCGACCCGCGTTGCCCCGCAGCAGCACCTCGCGCAGCGCGTTGCGGCCCCACTCGGGGTCGTGCGCCGAGTCGTTGAGCGCGGCGATGACGTGGTCGACGTCGTGCCGCAGCTCGGTGAGGATGCGCGCCACCGGCACGGCGTTGGCCACCAGCACGTCCACCCAGAGGTCGGCGTCCGAGGCGGCCACCCGGGTGACGTCGCGCAGGCCCTGGCCGGTGAGGCCGAGCGCGCCCTCCTCACCCTCCGCCAGGCGGGCGGCCACGAGAGTGGCCGCGACCTGCGGGACGTGGGAGACGAGAGCAACCGCGTCGTCATGGGTCTTGGCGTCCAGCTGCACCGCGACGCCGCCGCACAGCTCGACCAGCCGCTCCGCCCGGGCCAGCGAGAGGGGGTCGACACCGTCGGGCACGATCACCCACGGCCGGCCGTCGAACAGGTCGGCGCGCGCGGCGCCGGGCCCGGAGCGCTCGCGGCCGGCCATCGGGTGCGTCCCCACGAAGTGCACCGGCTCACCGACCTGCTGCTTGACGTCACGCAGCACGTCGGCCTTGACGCCGCAGGTGTCGACGACGGTCTTGGCGACGTTGCCCGCGATGAGTCCGGCGACGACCGACGCGGTGGCCGACGGCGAGACAGCGACGACGGCGAGGTCGACCTGCTCCCTCGGTGGTGCCGGGTCGCCTGCCCCTAGGTCCGCCGCGCGTCGTACGGCGTCGGGGTCGCGGTCGGTCAGGTGCACCACGACGCCGTGCCCGCGCAGCGCGAGCGCCACCGACGTACCGATGAGGCCGGAGCCCACGACCAGTGCGCTGTGGATCTCGCTCGTGGTCACGCGGCGCTCGTCCTCCGTTGCGTCGCTGGGCGTTGCGTCACTGGGCCAGGTCGCGGCGGAGCGCCGCAGCACCGCGGAGGTAGACATGGCGGATCTCGTTGCGCGGCTTGGCAGTCTCCAGGTGCACCATCACCCGGATCACCCGCGGCATCGCACTGGCTATGTCGAGCTCCTGCGCGCACAGCAGCGGGACGTCACCGATGCCGAGCTGCCGGGCTGCGAGCGCGGGGAACTCACTGTGCAGGTCGGGTGTGGCGGTAAGGATCATCGAGATCAGATCCTCGTTGGCGACGTCGTTCTGCTCGAAGACCTCGCGGATCAGCTCGTCCACCGACGCGAGCAGATGGTCGCGGTCGTCGGAGTCGAGCTGTGTCGCGCCTCGGATCGCACGCACTGCCATCGTCCGTTGCACCTCCCGAAGCCGCCGGCTGGACGGCGCCCACCCTAACGAGGTGCCCTCATCGGTAGGGTCGCCGGGCCGACGGCTCGACGAGGGAGGCTCACGCTGTCCGCCCCACCTCGACCCACGACGGCGATCGACCGGGTGCCCGCGCCGGTGCTCGTGATCGTCGCGATCGCCTCCGTGCAGACCGGCAGCGCGGTCGCACGCACGGTGTTCGACGAGACAGGCGCGCTGGGCATCACGTTGATGCGACTGGCGTTCTCGAGCCTCTTCCTGGTGGCGGTGCTGCGACCGAAGCCGTGGACCTGGCCGCGCGACGCGCAGCTCGCGACGCTGCTGTTCGGCCTGGCCATGGCCGGCATGAACATGGTCTTCTACCTGGCTCTGCGGACAGTGCCGCTCGGTGTCTGCGTGACGGTGGAGTTCCTCGGTCCGCTCACCGTGGCACTCGTCCAGACCCGACGCTGGCGCGACCTGTTCTGGGTCCTCTGCGCCGCCGCGGGTGTTGCGCTCCTCGGCCTGCGCAGCGGCGGCGACGTACCGCTCTTCGGGCTCTTCCTCGCGCTGCTCGCGGGTGTGTTCTGGGCGCTGTACATCCTGGCCAGCGCCCGTGTCGGCCGGCTGGTGCCGGGCGTGGAGGGCCTGGCCGTGGCGCTCGTCATCGCGGCGACCGTCGCGCTGCCGTTCGGGGCGCCGGGGGTCGTGCGCGTGCTCGACCAGCCCTCCGTGCTGCTCGTGGGGTGCGCGGTCGCCCTGCTCTCTTCGCTGATCCCCTACGGATTCGAGCTGGCGGCGCTGCGCCGCATCCCCACCCGGGTGTTCGGCGTGCTGATGAGCCTGGAGCCGGCGGCGGCCGCCCTCGCCGGACTGCTCGTCCTCGGTCAGGCGCTCGAGGGGCGTGAGCTGTTGGCGCTGCTCCTGGTCAGCCTGGCGAGCCTCGGCATCACCCTGGGCCGCCGCAGCGACCAGCGTCCGCCGCTCCCGCTGGAGTGAGTGGGACGGCTCAGCGGACGCGCAGCTCGACCAGCTCGGCGACGACATCGACCAGGGCGCCCTTGCGGAACACCGTGATCGGCAGGGGCCGGCCCACCTCGGCGCCGAGCATCAGCCGCTGCAGGTCCTGGGCTGTCGTCACGGGCGTGCCGCCGGCCGTGACGACCACGTCCCCGAGGTAGAGGCCCGCTGCCGCGGCCGGGCTGCCCGGCACGACCTCGACGACCCGCAACCCCTCCCGGCGCCCCACCTTGGCGGCCAGCGCAGGCGACAGCGGCACGGTGAGGCCCCCGACGCCCAGCCACGCCCGTCGTACCCGCCCGGCCCCCATCAGCTCGCCCAGGATGCGCCGCGTGGTCGCGTTGATCGGCACCGCGAGACCGAGCCCGATCCCGGCGACTGCCGTGTTGACGCCGATGACCCGCGCGTGGCTCTCGGCCAGCGCTCCCCCGGAGTTGCCGGGGTTGAGCGCCGCGTCGGTCTGGATCACGTCGTCGATCACCCGCACAGTACGTCCCTCGCGGGCCGGCAACGACCGGCCCAGCGCGCTCACCACGCCGGCCGTGACGGAGCCGGCGAAGCCGAGCGGGTTGCCGACGGCCACGACGAGCTGACCGACATGGAGCCGGTCGGCGTCGCCGAGGGTGGCCGGCTGCGCGAAACCACCCCGGGTGCGCAGCACGGCGAGATCGGAGAGCCGGTCGGCCCCGACCACGTCGAAGGGTGCCTCCTCGCCGTCTGCCGAGGTGACGCCCCCGCCGGAGGCACCCTCGACGACGTGCGCGCTGGTCAGCAGGAAGCCGTCACCCGTGAAGACGATCGCCGACCCGGAGCCCTCGCCGCGACCGCTGAGAACCCGCACCGAGACGACCGACGGCCGTAGCGCCGACGCGACGCCGGTCACGACGCGTGAGTAGGCGTCGAGCGGCTCGTCCGATGTCCCGCCGGATGTGACGTCGGTCATACCCGTGGGAACGTGCGGCGCCGGCCGCCCGATGGCACGCAGTCGTACGCCGACAGCGGACAACCACCCGCGACGTCATGATCGACCGACGAACACACAGAGACCCGGTCCGAGCGGCTCATCCGCCCGCCGAACCGGCCTTCTGTGTGTCTGCGGGTCGATCTTGTCCGGGGGTAGATCTTGTCCGGCGGTCAGAGGCCGACGGCGTGGTAGAGCGCGCCGATCTCCTGCTGGCTGAGCTTGCGCTGCTTGCCGGGCTTGAGGTGACCGACCGAGACCGGGCCGATGTCGGTGCGGACCAGGCGCGACACCGGGTGCCCGACCTCGGCGAGCATGCGGCGTACGACGTGCTTGCGGCCCTCGTGCAGCGCCACCTCGACCATGATCCGCGCACCGACCTGGCTGACCAGGCGGAACGAGTCGATCGACACCATGCCGTCCTCGAGCTCGATGCCGGCCTTCAGCCGCTTGCCCACGTCGCGGGCGATCGGGCCCTGGACCTCGGCGAGGTAGACCTTGACGACGCCGTACGACGGGTGGCTGAGGCGGTGGGCCAGCTCACCGTCATTGGTGAGCAGGATCAGCCCTTCGGTGTCGACGTCGAGACGGCCCACGTGGAACAGGCGGGCGTTCCGGTCGGCGACGTAGTCGGCCAGGGACACACGCCCTTCCGGGTCGCTCATCGTGCTGACGACGCCGGTGGGCTTGTTGAGTGCGAGGTAGACCAGGTCGGGCGCTGACTGGATGCGCATGCCGTCGACCTTGATGACCGCCCGCTTCGGGTCGACGCGCAGGCCCTGCTCGTGGACGACGGCATCGTCGACCTCGACGCGACCCTCGTCGATGAGCTTCTCGCACGCCCGGCGGCTGCCGAGTCCGGCGGCGGCGAGGACCAGCTGCAGCCGGGTGCCGTCGGGGTCGTGCACCGGCTGCTTGGCGGGCTTGGCGCCCGCCGCGCGCAGCGGCCGGGTGCTCGATCCGGCCGCCGGGCGGGCGGTCATGCGACCGCCC
>JAVEDJ010000115.1 GCA_030841025.1 Actinomycetota bacterium | reverse complement strand
TTGCTGCCCGTCGGCCGGCCGACCGCTGCGGCCGGCCGGCGACCCGTCCGCGGCGGGCGTCGCCCTCGCTGCCGAGGGCGCCGGCGTGCTCCCCGATCGGTCGGCGCTGGTGTCCAGCGTGGCGGCGCCGACCGGGCAGCGGTGCGCCGACCTGCTCGACCTGCACGCGGCCGTGGCGGGCGAGCTCGCAGCGCGCGTCGAGGCCGGGACCCCGCTGGCGGCACTGCGCGCAGAGACCGCGCAGCTGTTCCGAGCGGCGATGGGCCGGGCGGCCCGGGGTGGGTCGCCGTCCGACGCGGCGGCGGCGAGGCTCATCGTGGGTCTGGTCGACGTTGCGGCGCGCGACGCCGTGCTCGCCTGGGCTGCCGAGGACGACACCAACGGCCTGCTGAGCCTGCTGCTCGACCTCGTCGGTCGTGCTGTCGAGCCCTTCGACCCACCGGTAGCAACCGCGCTGGCCTGGGTGGCCCACGCGCGCGGCGACGGCACGCTGGCCAACATCGCCGTCGCCCGGGCCCTGGCGAGCGACCCGGCCTACTCCATGGCCCGGCTGGTGGCGGCCGGGCTCGACGCCGGGCTGCACCCCCGCTACATCCGGGAGGTCAGCCGGACCGTGGCCGAGGAATCCTGAGCCGAAGCGACGCTCACCTCAGACGATCCGGAAACCGTGCAGGTGCTCACGTTCCTCGGTGCTGACGTGGACCGACTCGACCCGGGCGCCGCGCGGGCCGTGCCGCATCCACGCCACCATCTGCTCGACGTCTGCGTCCTCGCCCTCGAAGGCGGCTTCGACCGTGCCGTCCGCGTTGTTGCGCACCCAGCCTGCGACGCCACGGGCCTGGGCCTCGCGACGGCAGCTGTCGCGGAAGAAGACGCCCTGCACCGTGCCGTCGGCGATCACCCGCTTGCGCACCACGTCGACGCCGTCCTCGACGCGCGTCAGCCGCGGCCTGGCGCGAGGGCCTCCAGCACCTCGTGCGCACGGCGCATCGACTCATCGGGATCAGCGCCTACCGAGCCGATCTCGTTGTCGAAGTTGAGGTCGACGAACACCTCCGTCACGCCTTGCTGCTCCAGAGTCGCCAGGTCGGCGCGGATCTCGTCCAACGAGCCCGAGAGTGGCCGCCGTCCCTCACGACCGGGCGGACGAACCCGTACGACCCCGCGACTCACGAACCGCAGCTGCGACGGGTCGCGGCCGGCCTCGACGGCTCCCTCGCGCACGATCTCGATGGCGTTGCCGATGTCGAGCAGGTTCTGGCCGCTGGCGCTGACCCATCCTTGGGCGAGCCGGCCGGCCCGGCGCAACGCAGCCTCGGCCATGCCGCCGAGCAGGATCGGCGGGTGCGGCTGCTGCACCGGCCTGGGGTCCACGTGGGCAGGTCGCAGGTCGTAGTACTTGCCGTGGAACTCGACCGGGTCCTGGGTCCAGATGGCCGTCAGACAGCTGACGAACTCGTCGGCCCGCGCCGCCCGGTCGGTCATGGGCACGCCGACGGCGTCGTACTCCTGCTGCGCCCACCCGAGTCCCAGGCCGAGGTCCAGCCGTCCTCCGGAGACGTGGTCGAGGGTGCTCGCCTGCTTCGCCAGCAGCAGCGGCGAGAACCACGGCAGGTTCAGTACGGCGACGCCCAGGCGCACGCGCGAGGTGTGGCCGGCGAGGAAGGCGAGAGTGATCAGCGGGTCATGCACGCTGCGGTAGACCGGCTGCCAGCGCGGGTTGCCTGACGTCTCGGCCTCGTCGGCGGGGAAAAGCAGCCGCTGGAAGGTCCAGATGGAGGCGTAGCCCAGGTCTTCGGCGCGGCGCGCGATCTGCACCTGGCGATCGGGAGTGGCCCACGATCCTGCGACCGGTACGGCGAACCCGAGCTCCATGTGACGCCTTCCGTCGGACGCGCGTTGCCGTGACCGTCCTAGCCCGGGTCGCAGCCGTTCAACCCTTCAGGCCGGATCGCGAGACTCCCTCGATGATAAAGCGCTGCGAAACGACGTACAGGATCAGAACCGGCACGCTGGCGATCACGGCGCCCGCCATGAGCAGGTCGTAGCGCACGTTGTTGGCCGACTGCAGCGTCGAGAGGCCCGCGGGGAGCGTCTGCGCCTCGGGGCTGAACAGGACGTACACCGGCCACAGGAAGTCGTTCCAGTTGGTGAGGAACGCCAGCACGGCCAAGGTCACGAGGGCGGGCTTGGACAGAGGCAGCACGACGCGCCGGAAGATCTGCCACGTGTTGGCACCGTCCAGGCGTGCGGCCTCCTCCAGCTCGAGCGGCAGGGTGAGGAAGAACTGCCGAAGGAAGAAGACACCGAACGCGGAGGCGGCCGTCGGCACGACGACTGCGGCCAGTGTGTCGAGCCACTTCAGCTCGCCGACGATCAGGTAGTTGGGGATGATCAGGATTACCGGCGGCACGAACAGCGTCGCGACGATGAGACCGAACACGACGTTCTTCCCGCGGAAGCTCATGCGTGCCAAGGGGTACGCCGCGAGCGCCGCGGTGCAGACCACGAGGATCGAGTGCGACGTCGCCGCGATCATGCTGTTGACGAACCACCGCAGCACGGGCGTGCCCGACGCGTTGAGGATCGAGTCGTAGGCCTGCAACGTCGGATCCTTCGGGATCCACGTCGGGGGGACCGCGGCTGCCTCGATGCGCGACTTGAACGACGTGACGAACATGAACAGCAGCGGGCTGACGAAGAGCAGGCCCAGGGCGACGAGTGCGACGTACCGCGCCGCGGCCGAGCGAGCCGCGCGACGCGGTGGCGACGGTGGCGGCTGCGCAGGAGTGGCCGCGGCAGCAGGAGCTGTCTGGGTCGCCATCACGCCTTCCTCTCCCGGAACAGCCAGAACACCGCGACACTGAGCAGCATCAGCACGACCGTCAGCAGATAGCTCATGGCAGCGGCATCGCCCATCTGGAAGCTCTTCAGGCCGGTGTCGGCGATGTAGTAGATGGCCGTCTTGGTCTCGATGCCCGGTGCACCACGGGTCATCAGGTAGGACTGGCCGAACATGTTGGCCGACGCGATGATCGTGACCATCGTGACGAACGCGAGGACGGGGCGGAGGCCCGGCAAGGTCACGTGCCGGAAGCTCTGCGACCGGTTGGCACCGTCGACGCGGGCTGCTTCGTACAGCTCTGCGGGAATGTCCTGCAGCCCGGCGAGATAGATGACCGCGTTGAAGCCGAGCGTCCACCACACGGTCACCCCGACGAGCGCCACCCAGGCCGCCGGCGTGGCGGTCAACCAGGCCGTGTCGTCGGGCAGTCCTAGGCCGCCGAGCAGCTGGTTGACCAGCCCGATGTTGGCGTCCAGCAGGAAGCGCCACAGCACCGCAACCACCGCGACGCCCAGCACGTACGGCGCGAAGTAGATCGCGCGGAACAGGTTGCGGCCCCGGAACCGGCTGTTCATGACCAGCGCCACGAGCAGTGGGATCACCAGCAGCAACGGCACGCTGAACAACATGAAGATGCCGGTGGCCTTCATGCTCATCCAGAACGGCTCGAACGTGACCGAGTCCGACGAGAACAGCTTCTGGTAGTTGTCCAGCCCGACGAAGGGCTTGCCGGGCAGGGTGTAGTCGTAGTCGTGCAGGCTGATCCAGAAGCCGTAGATCGCCGGTCCGACGACGAAGGCCAGGAACAGCACGAGGTAAGGGGTGAGGAACAGCCACGGCGCCGCACCGCCGGACAGCGTCGCGCTTCTCCGCGACGCTGTCGGGTCGCTGCCCGTGCTGGACAGCTGCTCGTCGTCGCGCTGGTCGGTGCCTCTCGCAGCCGGTAGCGGTGCTGCTGAGGTCGTCATGCTCAGGCCCCGAACTTCTTCTGGTTCGCCTCCATGAGCTTGGTCGCCTTGCTGGCCGCACTGCTGAGCGCGGCGGCCGGGGCCTGCTTGCCCAGGATGGCGTCCGCCACCGCGATCTCCAGGGTCTGCGCCTGCACGTCACCGAGGCCGGGGACTGGAGGCAGGAACTTCATCTGAGCGATCTCGGCAGCGATCGGAGCCTGCGTGGTCTCTTGCACCTGGGCGCTCTCGCGCACCGACTTGCGCGCCGGCACCATGCCGGCACCCGCCCACTCGGCCGACTTCTTGCTCATCCAGTCGATGAAGACCTTCGAGGCCTGCAGCTTGTTGTCGTCCCCCGTGGCCTGCTTGGTGATGTAGAAGTTGTGCGAGTTGGCCCACACGGCGTTGGTGGTGCCGATCACGGGCACCGGTGCGAGCGCGAACGGCAGCTTGGAGGCCTTGAGGTCATTGATCTGCCAGATTCCGTCCCAGGTCACACTCAGCTTGCTGTTCTTGAAGGCGACGTACTGCGAGTCCTGCGCGACGTTCTTCGGGCTGTAGCCCTTCTTGACGACGTCGGCCATCCAGGTCAGCGCCTGCACGCCGGCGTCGGAGTCGAAGGTCGCCTTGCTGCCGTCCTCGGCGTACGGCGCGCCCTCGAACTGCCACAGCAGCGACAGGAACATCAGGTGCGCCGGCCACTTGCTCGGCATCCAGAACGGCTCGTTGTTGTTGGCCGACTTGAGCTTGCCGAGGGCGTCCTCGTAGGAGGCAGCGTCCTTGGGTGCCTCGGTGATGCCTGCCTTCTGGAACTGGTCCTTGTTGTAGTACATGCCGAGCGAGTGCACGTCGAGCGGGATCCCGTAGCGGGCGCCCTTGTAGATGCCCGCCTGCCACACCTCGGGGGTGAAGTCGCTCTCCGAGAGCCCGAGCGACTTCGCGACGTCGTCCACCGGCACGATCACCTTGCGGGCGGCGTTGGTCGCCAGCTGGTCGAGATGCATGGCACCGACGTCCGGGCCCTTGCCGGCGGTCACGGCAGCAGGCACGCGCTGGTAGTACTGCGCCCACTCCACGGTGTTGGACTTCACCGTGATCTTCGGATTCTCCTGCTGGAACTCGTTGACCAGCTGCTTCATGAACGGCCCGTCGCCACCGGTGAACCCGTTCCAGTAGGACAGCGTCACGGCCGGACCGTCGTACTTGCCGTTGAACGCGGCGGTCGACTTGTTGCCGGTGGCCGCGTCTTGAGCGGACTTGCCGCCACCGCATGCCGCAAGCGCCGTTGCGGCGGCCCCCCCGAAGCCCAGCTCGATAAAGCGTCGGCGGGAGAAGCCGTTGGTTGCCATGTGCTCGGACATCGTGAGTCTGCCTCCTGAGAAGGGTGGGTCAGCGGTAGGTGCGGAAGTAGTCGAAGTTCGCGGTGGCACCTGCACCACCATGGGAGATCAGGCCGACGCGTAGGTTCGCTCCGGCGGGCAGCGTCCAGACCCCGCCACGCACCCAGGTGCTGCCGGTGCGGCTGGTCCAGGCGCGCAGCTCGTGCTCGCCGTTCGCCGGGTCGACGTGGTGCGTGAGCCGCAGCCAGGTCGTCTCGTCCGGCGGCCCGACGATCGTGCCGCCGTAGGACAGGCCGTCGGCGTACGGCATCTCCTTGCCGAACTCCGTCTGCCGCGTGTTCCAGATCGCGACATGGGACAGCCGGGTGAACAGGTCGTCGTTGACGTAGGCGATCAGTCCGCCCTGCTGGAAGTTGCGGACAGTGTCGG
>JAVEDJ010000078.1 GCA_030841025.1 Actinomycetota bacterium | reverse complement strand
CGGGTGCCCGCGTCGATCCACACGGCATCCAGGGAGCGCACCGCGTCGGCGTACGGCTCGACCATCCGGACCGGGTCCCAGGCCCGCCACCGCTGCCACTCGTCCGGCCGCAGGACGCCGGTGTGCGGGTCGAAGGGCAGCACCGGCCGGCCGTCGGGGCCCGGGGAAAAGGCGGCCGAGCAGCCCAGCACGGTGAGCAACGACCCGTCCTCCGGCTTGGTGAAGGCGACCCGCGACCGGAAGTCGTCCCACCACCGGAAGATGTCGCCGTCGTACCCCCTCAGGTGGCGCACGGCGGTCGCGAACTCCGGCAGGTAGCAGTACTCGTAGAGCGTGTCTCCGGCGTGCGTGGCCAGGGCGCCGAACAGGTCCGGCCGCAGCATCGGCGTGATCATCGCACCGAAGCCGCCGCTGGACTTGCCGGCGACCGCCCGTGACCCGCGGTCGGCCAGGGTCCGATACCGCTCGTCCACCCACGGCACCACCTCGTTGCAGAGGTAGGAGTGATAGCGGCCCGTGGCGGGCGAGTCGACGAACTGGGAGCCGCCGTAGGCCGTCCACGCGTCGACGTAGACCACGATGCACGGCGGCGCCTGGCCGCTGGCGAAGACCTGGTCGGCGGTCTCGGTGAACGGCTGCCGGTAGGGCTTGCGATTGGCCCACATTCCGAGGTGACCGGTGTATCCCTGGATCATGTAGACCGCGGGGTAGCGGGTGCCTGCGTCGTCGTAGCCAGGCGGCACGTAGACCCACAGCGGCCGCTGGTGCGGGTCGCCGAGCGGGTTGTCCCGCAGCAGATCGGAGTCGATCACGTGCTCGTCGAGCCGGCCGGCCAGCTCACCTGTCCACGGCAGCATCCGCGCAGTCAACCACCCCAGCAGCCGGGCGGGTTAGCGTCGGGGGATGCGACGCGTGACTCATCGGATGCCGGGGCTGCTCGTCACCGAGCACGAGTTCACGGTGCCGCTGCACCACGACGCAGGTGCGCACTCGGAGGAGTCCGGCCAGCAGATCTCGCTGTTCGCCCGCGAGGTCGTCGCGCCGCGCAAGCGCGACCAGGACCTGCCGTGGCTGCTGTTCCTGCAGGGCGGTCCGGGGATGCGGGCCAACCGCCCGACCGACCGCTCGAGCTGGCTGGGTCGCGCGCTGCTCGACCACCGGGTGCTGCTGCTGGACCAGCGCGGCACCGGCCGGTCGTCGCCGCAGACCCGCCAGACGCTCGCGGGCCTCGGCTCCCCCGAGGCGCAGGCCCGCCACCTGCGCAGCTTCCGGGCCGACTCCATCGTGCGCGACGCCGAGCTGGTGCGTCGCGAGCTGATCGGCGACCAGCCGTGGAGCGTGCTCGGCCAGAGCTTCGGCGGGTTCGCCACCCTGAGCTACCTCTCACTGGCGCCGCAGGGGATGCGCGAGGCGCTGATCAGCGGCGGCCTGCCACCGCTCGACCGCGGTGCCGACGACGTCTACGCGGCCACCTACCGACGGGTCGAGTCGCGGTGGCGGCGCTGGGTCGAGCGCTACCCGGAGGACCAGGCACGCTTCGACGCGATCGCCGACCGGCTGGCGCGCGACGTCGTACGGCTGTCCTCGGGCGACCCGTTCACCGTCCCGCGTCTGCAGCACCTCGGCATCGTCCTGGGCGCCACCGACGGCTTCGAGCGGCTGCACTACCTGCTGGAGACGGCGTGGGCCGGCGACGAGCTGTCCGACGAGTTCCTGATGACCGTCGAGCACGCCACGACGTTCGCCGACAAGCCGCTCTACGCGCTGCTGCACGAGTCGATCTACAGCCTCGGCGACGGCATGTCTTCGCAGTGGTCGGCGCAGCGGATGCGCGACAAGCGACCGGAGCTGTCGCCCGACACGCGGCCGCTGCAGCCCACCGGCGAGATGATCTACCCCTGGATGTTCGAAGCCGACCGGACCCTCGCGCCGCTCGCCGAGGCGGCGCAGCTCCTGGCGGAGTACGGCGGTTGGCCGCCGCTCTACGACCTGGACCGGCTGGCCGGCAACACGGTCCCGGTGGCGGCCGCGATCTACCACGACGACATGTACGTCGAGTACGCCTACTCGCTCGAGACGGCGCAGCGCATCGGCAGCTGCCAGTGGTGGGTCACCAGCGAGTTCGGGCATGACGGCCTGCGCAGTGACGCGCGGGTGCTCGACCGGCTCCTCGCCATGAACGCCGGCGAGGCATGATCAGCGTGTGACCGTTCAGCGGGCCGGTGCCACGGCGTTCGTGCTCGGTGGTGGCGGCATGCTCGGCGCCAACGAGGTGGGCATGCTGCGGGCGCTGCTCGACGAGGGTGTCCGGCCCGACCTGGTCGTGGGTACGTCGGTCGGCGCCATCAACGGCGCCGCGGTCGCCGCCGATCCGACTGCGTCGGCGGTCACGAAGCTGACCGAGGTCTGGCACAGCCTCGCCGACTCGGATCTCTTCTCCGGCTCGGCGTTGCGCCGGGTGCGCCACCTGGCTCGCACCCACACGCACGTGCACCCCAACGAGCCGCTGCGCGCGCTGTTGCGCGAGCAGTTCGGCGACACCCTGATCGAGGACCTCGCCGTGCCGTTCCAGTGCGTCGCGGCGAGCATCGAGCGCGCGGCAGAGCACTGGTTCGACAGCGGCGCGCTCGTCGACGCCGTCTTGGCCAGCGCCGCGGTGCCCGGGATCCTGCCGCCCGTGCGGGTCGGTGACGAGCACTTCCTCGACGGCGGCCTGGTCAACTCCATCCCGGTCGGTCGGGCTGTCGCACTCGGCGCCACGACCATCTACGTGCTGCAGGTCGGACGCATCGAGCGACCCCTCGAGGTGCCGCGACGGCCGTGGGAGGTCGCGACGGTCGCCTTCGAGATCGCTCGCCGGCACCGGTTCGGGCGCGACCTGGTGACGCTGCCGGACAGCGTCGCGGTGCACGTGCTGCCCACCGGTGCTACGGAGCCCCCGCGCTACGCCGATCTCTCCGCGCTGCGCTACCGCGACTTCTCGCGCGTCCAAGAGCGGATGGCCGCGGCCTACGAGGCCAGCCTGGCCTACCTGCGCGACCCGGCCCGTCAGGCGGGCTGAGCCGTGCTCCCCCCGGTCCTGATCCGCAGACTGGTGTTCGCTCCTTCGCTCATCGCGTTCACCGTGCTAGCCATCACGGGTCTGCCCGTCCTGCTGCTGGTCGCGGTGGCAGCCTCGACGGTGCTGCCCGGCCGGTGGCGCGTGCTGCGGCTGATGTGGCTGGCGCTGCTCTACCTCGTGCTCGAGTCGGTCGGGCTGGTCGCGCTGCTCGTGCTGTGGCTGGCGAGCGGATTCGGCTGGCGGATCCGGTCGCCGCGGTTCCAGCGCGCGCACTACGCGATCGTGCGGTGGTACCTGCAGATCCTCTACTGGGAGTGCCAGCGCGTCCTGCACGTGCAGGTCGAGGTCGAAGGGCCACCACCCACGTCGTACGACGGGAAGCCGCTGCTGATCCTCTCCCGCCACGCCGGCCCGGGCGACTCGTTCCTCGTCGTGCACGCCCTGATCAACTGGTACGCCCGCGAGCCGCGCATCGTGCTCAAGGACACGCTGCAGTGGGATGCCGCGATCGACGTCCTGCTCAACCGGCTCCCGAACCGCTTCATCCGCCCGGAGCCCGGTCGCAGCGGCGACCTCGTGGAGCGGCAGGTCGGCGAGCTGGCACGCAACCTCGACGAGAACGACGCATTCGTGATCTTCCCCGAGGGCGGCAACTTCACCCAGCACCGGCGCAAGAGGGCGATCGACCGGTTGCGCCGCAAGGGCCTGATCGACGAGGCCGAGCGGGCCGAACAGCTGCAGCACGTGATGGCACCCCGGCCCGGTGGCGTCCTCGCGGCGCTGACGAACGCCGCGGACGCCGATGTCGTCTTCGTGGCGCACACCGGCGTCGAGCACATGGTCACGGTGCTCGACGTGTGGCGCGAGCTGCCCATGGACAAGAAGATCGAGATGCGGTGGTGGATCGTCCCGGCGGCCGAGGTTCCGGGCGATCGCGAGGAGCGGATCGACTGGCTGTTCGACTGGTGGCAGCGGATCGACGACTGGGTCGCCGAGCGACATCTCGCAGCGGGCGCCTCTCCCACCGACTAGCGGCGAGTCGCGGCCGTCGTGCGTCCAGCCACCCCTCCCCGGGTAGACCGGTCGACGTGAAGCCTGCCGACGAGCTGGAGCGAGCAGACGCGGCTCTGGCAGTCTCGACCCCATGAGCCACCCCGACCACCGTGGCGACGGCGACGGCTGGGTCGAGTGCTCGCTGGGTCACCGGCACTGGGGGCGCTTCGGCGCCGCCGGCCTGCTGGCGCACCGAGCCCGCCCGGACGGCAGCGCTGAGGTGCTGCTGCAGCATCGGGCCGAGTGGAGCCACCACGGCGGCACCTGGGGGCTGCTCGGCGGCGCCCGCGCAAGCCACGAGTCGCCCCTGGCCGGTGCGTTGCGCGAGGCAGCCGAGGAGGGGGGCGTGGATCCCACCCATGTGCACCCCGACGGGCAGTACGACGACGACCACGGCGGCTGGGCCTATGTCACGATCCTCGCCCGAGCGGTCGACCACCTGGACCCCCGCCCCACCGGCGGCGAGAGCATCGACGTCGTCTGGTGGCCGGTCGACCGGCTCGGCGACCTACCGCTGCACCCCGGTTTCGCGGAGAGCTGGCCGGTCCTGCGCGACGCCCTGACGCCACTGTCCGTCGTGGTCGATGTCGCGAACGTCATGGGATCGCGTCCGGACGGGTGGTGGCGCGACCGCGCGGGAGCCGCCCAGCGGCTGCTCACCTCGTGCGCGACGCTCGCCCGCGGCGGCGTACCGGGCTCGGCGCTGCCCGAGCAGCTGCCCCGGGCCCCGCTCGCCCACTGGTGGCCCCACGTCTCGGGGGTCCTCGAAGGCGCCGCGCGGTCCGCCGCCCAGCACCCCCCCGACGCAGTCGAGGTAGTGGTCGCGCCCGGCTCCGGCGATGACGCGATCGTCGCGCACGCCGCGGTCCTCACACCGCCCAAGCTGGTCGTGACAGCCGACCGTGAGCTGCGCCGCCGCTGCGCCGACGTGGGCGCGGTGGCCGTCGGCCCCCGCTGGCTGCTCGACCTGGTCGAGCAGCCTCGCTAGGGCTTGCGCCCGAACAACGCCAGCATGCGGGCCTGCAGGTCGGCGCTGGCGGGCACGGTCACCGGCGGGTCGAACATGCCGGACGCGGACAGCGACTCGAAGTCCTTCTCCGTCTCGTGGTGGATGCGCCGCACCAGCTCGGGGTCGAGGCGCTCGTCGGCCCCGATGCCCCGCGCCAGGTCCCACGCGTGGATCGCGAGGTCCCGGGTCAGCTCCCAGAGATAGTCGCGGGCGGTGGTCTCGCCGTAGGACAGTGCCACCGCGTGGTCGAGCCCATCCCTGGCGTGGAAGGCGTCCCGCGCCAGCTTGCTCTCCCGCTGCCACGCCCCCGCCGGATCGTCGCCCAACGGGTCGCCGGCGAACCGGTCCCCGGCATCCGCGACGGCGCCGCCGGCGAGCAGGTACGGGACCCACCGCTGCTCGTCGACGACGTGGCCCACGAGGGCGCGGACGTCCCAGTCGGTGCACGGCGTGGGATCCGACCACTGGTCGTCGCGAACCTTGCGCACCCGCGCGTCCACCTCGGCAACTGCGTGGTCGTACTGCTCCAGCAATGTGCTGCTCATCGGCTCACCCTGCCACGATGACTGCGGGTCGTACATGCGTGCCTCGTAGAGTCCGCGGCATGACCGGTGCCGGGGAGCTGCTCATCGGCCTGCTGATGCTCGTCGGTGTGATCGGTGTCGTGGTCCCGGTGCTGCCCGGCCTGCTGCTGGTGTGGGGCGCCGCCGTGGCCTGGGCGTGGCTGGACGGCGGCGGGCCCGTGCGCTGGGGCGCAGTGGTTCTCATCACGCTCGCGTTCGTGGCGGCCACCGTCCTGAAGTACGTGTTGCCCGCTCGCTCCGCGACCGGCGCGGGGGCGCCGCGATCCACGCTGCTGGTCGGTGCCGTCGCCGCCGTCGTGGGGTTCTTCGTGATCCCGGTGATCGGCTTCGTCGTGGGCGGGATCGGGGCGATCTTCCTGCTGGAGCTCGCGCGGCTGGGTTCCGCCGCGGCGGCCTGGCGGTCCACGCGGGCGGTGCTGGTGGCCGTCGGCGTGGGGGTGCTCGTGGAGCTCGCGGCCGCGCTGGCGATGGTGGCGATCTGGCTCGCCGCCGTGCTCGCCACCTGAACGCCGAGACCCAGACCTACTCCCGGCCACCGATAGTGCCGATGGAGCATGGGTGACCACGTGGGGCCGAATGCTGGCGGCTGTCTTGCTGCTGGGCGCGCTGAGCGCGTGCAGCGCCGTGGCCGATGCCGTGGCGCCGCCCGGCCTGAGACGCGGCGTCGACGTACCGTCCCGCCCGATCAACGCCCGTCCCACCCCGCTGGGTGTGCCGGC
>JAVEDJ010000122.1 GCA_030841025.1 Actinomycetota bacterium | reverse complement strand
ACCCATCCGCCCACCGCGATCGATGCAGACCATCGCCCCCATCTCGAGCGTCTCGGACAGCCGGATGACCTTCATCATCAGGTCCGAGCCGATGTTGCCCGACCCGATGATCGCGACCTTGGTGGGTGGCATGTGTCTGCTCCTTGTGCCTCGACGCCGCGCTCAGCGGGGGTCGAGGGCGACCGTGGTCAGGCCGAACCCGGCGATGAGCTCACGGATGGGCCGGTAGTAGCTGTACTGGACCGAGTAGGTCCCGGCCGCGCCGAGCGCGGCGTAGGCGGCGATCCAGGTCCGCACCTCGTGCGACGAGTTGCCCGCGATGCGGGTCATCTCGTCCGGGCTCCACGCGTCGAGCGGGGTCAGGTCGCCGGAGGCAACGATCTCCATGAACTCGCGGTCCCACTCAGGGGCGAGGTCCTGGATGGTCGCGGTGCCCGCGGCGAAGTCCTTGGCCGCCGTGATCACTCGCTGCTGGCGGGCGTCGCGGGCCTCCGGGGACAGCGGACCCTCCCCGATCAGTCCGCGCCGCTGCGCGTCGTTCGCCGTCGACAGGCGTGGCACGGGCGGGTCGTGGGACAGGCCGCCGGAGGCGATGAGAAGGATCTTCTGGTCGAGACCGGCGAGGTGACGGCCGATGGCCTCGCCGAGCAGCCGGACGCGCTGCAGCGGTGTGAAAGGCGGGGCGACGGAGTTGACGAAGACCGGCACGAAGGGCTTTGCCGTGATGTCGCCGAAGAGGATCTCCATCGGCTGCACGGCGCCGTGGTCGACCTCCATGTCGAGGGACACGGCGAGGTCGAGGCCGGCGTCGAGGGCGGCCTCGGCGATGCCGCGGGCGAGGTCCTCGGGGACGTCGAGCCGTCCGGCCTGGCTGCCGTAGTCGCCGATGCTCTGCGCGGCGTAGCCGACGCAGAACGGCGGCATCAGCCGGTAGAAGAACCCGTTGTAGTGGTCGGGCCCGAAGTTGACCACGACGTCGGGGTCGTAGTCGGCGACGAACCGGCGGGCCTCGTCGAAGGCGCCGTCCAGCTCGGCGGAGACCTCGGCATCGAGCTCGGCGTGCTCGAGCAGCGGACTGTGGCTGGTGGCCACGAGGGCGAGCGTCATGCGATCACGACTCCTCGGTGGTCCTGCCGAGCAGGAAGTCGAGGTGGATCTTGTTGAAGGTCTCGGTGTCCTCGTACTGCGGCCAGTGCCCGCACTCGTCCATCACGGCCAGCCGGGCGTTCGGGATCAGCGAGGCGATCCGCTCGCCCTCGTCGACCGGGCCCGACGGGTCCTTGGTCGTCCAGATGACCAGCGCGTCGGCCTGGATCGCGCGCAGGTCGTCGTCACTGATCATGTTGCGCTTGCGGGTCTCGAGGTCCTGCAGCGCCATGTTCGACTCACAGGCCTTGAGCCAGTCGGGCTGCTGAAAGATCATCTGCCGGGTGCGGATGAGGTCGTCGGTGACCATGGTCGGGTCGGCCATGAGCCACTCCAGGCGGGCCTTGACCCGCTCCCAGGACGGGTCCTTCGCGGCCTCCATGGACAGTGTGTAGAGCCGCTCCATCACCTTCGGGTTGGCCATCGTGCCGCCCATGGTGTTGAGCACGATCTTCTCGACGCGCTCGGGGTGGAGCTGGGCGAAGCGGGCGGTGACCCAGCCGCCCAGCGACTCACCCGAGAAGTAGGCCTTCTGCACGCCGAGGGTGTCCAGGACGTGGTTGACCTGGTCGATGTAGTGCGGGATCTCCAGCGGGTGGTCGGGCTTGGTGGAGTAGCCGTGCCCGATGAAGTCGATCGCCCACACGGAGAAGTGCTCGGCGTGCGCCTTGAGGTTGCGGACGTAGGCCTCGGCGTGGCCGGTGATGCCGTGCAGGAGCAGCAGCACGGGCTTGGAGTCGTCACCGGCGTGCAGGTAGCGGGTCCGGTAGGGCCCGGCCTGCAGGAAGCCCTGGCTGAACTCGACCTGGTTGAGGTCGCTCCAGACACTGGTGTACGGACGCTCGGTCATCGCAGTGCTTCCTCCGTCGAGGTGTTCGGTCGGTCTGAGCCGTCGTCGGGGCCTGCCTGCGGCACGGCGATCGGCACCGCCCGGGTGTTGTAGGCGGCCGCCTCGGGGTCGCGGTCGGCATTGTCGGTGTCCTGCGCCAGGACGGCGCCGAGGGCCGTCTGGAGTTCCTGGAGGGCGTGGTCGTCGTCCCAGACGGCGCCGGTGTGGCGCCAGGCGACGTAGCCGTCGGGGCGGACGAGGATCGCGCCGGCCTCGTGAACCTCGCGGACGCGGTGCCAGTTGCCGTAGGGGTCGATCGTGCCGGGCTCGCCGACCACGACGGTGCGCAGGAACGGCAGGTCGAGCTTCTGCGCGGCGCTCTTCCACGCCGCCCCGGCCAAGCCGGTCAGCAGGGTCATCTTGCCCTTACCGACGACGTCGAGGGTGGAGATCCGGCAGCCGTCCGGCCCGACCAGCCAGGCGTGCGGCAGCTTGGCCCCGGGCCGGGTGGTGGCCTGCAGGTACAGCTCGGGGTGGTGCGGCCACTCCTCCGGCCCGACGGTGGGGTCGGCAAGGACGGCGGCGGACTCGTAGCGCTGGTTGAGCTCCACACCGTGGGCGTTGAACTCCGTGTTCTTCAGCTCGAGGGCCTCGTAGAGGCGCTCGCGGGCGGCGACACCCTCGGGGGTCGCCTCCTTGAGCCTGACCAGACCGTCGCGCACCGGGTCGTCGCTGTCGGTGGCCAGCCACTCGCGCAACCCGGCGTAGTCCTTGCGCGACTGGTTCGCCCGGGCGACGATCTGCTTCCCGACCGGCATCCGCTCGGGCGTGTAGGAGTCGAGCAGGCCGGCGCCGGCGTGCCCCTTCACCACGAAGGCGACCTTCCAGGCCAGGTTGAACGCGTCCTGCATGGACGTGTTCGACCCGAGCCCGGACGACGGCGGGTGGCGGTGGACTGCGTCGCCGCCGCAGAGCACCCTGCCGACCTGGTAGTTGGTGGCGTGCTGCTGGTTGACGTACCAGACTGAGCGGACCACGAGCTCGATATCGAGGTCGTCGTCGCCGACCAGCATCCGGATCCGGTCCTTCACGACGTCGTCGGGGAGGTCCGGCACACCGTCGGCTATGTCGAAGCCCCAGCCCGCGATCCACTGGTTCCAGGGCTTGATCGCGCGCAGCAGGCCCATGCCGATCTCACCGAAGCCCGCCTTGGAGTTGTAGATCCAATGCAGGATGCTCGGCCGGTGGGCCACGTAGCGGCTCAGGTCCGCGTTGAACAGGACGTAGTTGGTCCCGGCCCGGGCGAGCTCACCCTCGAAGGGCAGGCCGATGTCCTCGGCGATCTTCGACCTGGCGCCGTCAAAACCCAGCAGGTAGCGGGCACGCTGGGAGAACGTCTGCCCGGTGCGCACGTCGCGGAACAACACCGTGACCCCGTCGGCGTCCTGCTCGTGGGACAGGTACTCGGTGTGGAAGCTGATGATCGCGCCCCGCTCGGCGGCGTTCTTCACCAGCACCGGCTCCATGAGCGGCTGCGGGACGTCCAACATCGTGCAGGGACTGCCCTGCAGGTAGTCGCCGTAGCGGCGGTCCCCCGTGCCCCAGGTCTGCAGCCTCACGATCTCCTCGCCGGCCAGGCTGGTGGTGAACAGGGTGTCGCCCATCTGCTCCCACGGGGTGGCGTAGCGGCGGGCCTCCTGCTCGACATCAAGGTCGCGCAGAACCTCGACGGCGCGCTGGTTGGTGATGTGCGCGCGCGGCCCGTTCGCCACCCACGGGAACAGCGACACCGCGTGCACGCGGATCCCGTACGTGGCCAGGGCGAGCGCCGCGGTACCCCCGGCGGGTCCGAGTCCGACGACGATCACGTCGGTGTCGAAGCCGTCAGCAGGGGTGAACGGCGTGAAGGCGGGCGGCGGAAGCGTCGTTGTATCCATGGCACCTTCTCAGGGGCTGCCGGTGCGAGCCGGCTTGAGCGTTGAGGAGGCCTGAACCAGGCCAACCACTACTAGAATTCTAGCATTACAGTTGGGGAAACCCAAGTGTTGCCGGTCTCTCGTGCGGCCCGGCTGTCCGACGTCAGGCGGACGGGGCGACGGTGAACTCGGCCCGCACGGTGCCGAGCTGCGCGAGGGTCGCGGTGTACGTGTGT
>JAVEDJ010000306.1 GCA_030841025.1 Actinomycetota bacterium | reverse complement strand
AATCAAAACTTCGCCGCGCATCAGCAAGCTCGTCCGGATGCACAAAATCCCAGCCGTTTCGTCCCGTGATCGCGGCCGGGTCGTGGCCCAGCAACCGACTCACTGCCGGAGACACGTGCAGCAACATGCCAGATGCGTCCATGACGAGCACCCACTCGCCAGCTCGGAGCGCGAACGCCTCGAACTTTGCCTCTCGACGAGCCAGCGCTGACTCAGCACGGCGCAACGCGGTCAGGTCCTGGACGAAGGCCGCTACCCCGTCAGGGGCTCCGTCTGAATCACGCATCAGCGCCGCGTGAACGACGACCGGCAAAGGGCTACCGTCCCCGTGCGCAAGCACTCGCTCCCAGGAGTCGGTCTCCTGCCGTCCGTCCAGTACCGCTGCGAGGTTGTCGTCCGCCACCCCACTGTCGGTTGAATGGCTCAACGATCGCAGCGGCATGCCCTCCATCTGTGCGCGTTCTCGGCCCAACAGCCTGCACATCGCGTCATTAACATTCACAATGCAGCCCTGCAGATCGGCGAACGCTTGAGGCATGTTCGCCTGCTCGTACCGAGCGCGGTAGCGACGCTCACTTGCCTCTAGCGCGGCACGCGTCTGCATCTCCGCGGATACGTCGTGAGTCGTCTCGCTCACGCCCACTATCGAGCCCGACCCGTCGCGAACTGGCGAGAGACGCAAAGCGGCGTCTATCAGCGAGCCGTCCTTGCGGCGCCGTTGAGTCGTAAACACGTCCACCCGTCGACCGGTGAGTATCGACTCGACAAGCTCCATCATCTCGGCCGCACGGCCCTCGGGGACAAGTAGCTCGAGATCGCGGCCAATCAGTTCCTCTGGCAGGTAGCCGAACACTCGCTCGACAGCCGTGTTGGCGTGCCGAACGCGCCCGTCCGGTCCCACCTCGATGATCGCGTCGTTCGAACCATCAACGATCGCTGCCAGACGCCTCGCCCGCGCTTCAGCTTCACGTTGAGCCGACACGTCGTAGGACACACCCACGGCACCGACGATCGAGCCTTGGTCGTCCAGGACCGATGTGAGCGTCACATAGGCGGTGAAGATCCGCCCTGCCTTGTCACGAACCGGCCAGTCACCCGCGTACGACTCATCCGCGCCCAGCCGGGCAGACAATTCCATGACCCGGTGCTCGGCCTCCGGGGGGGCGATGACCTCGATCAGCGGCCGACCCGACACTTCTTGCGCGGTGTAGCCGTACAGGTCCTGCGCGGCCCGGTTCCAATACTGAATGCGGCCAGACCGGTCCGTGCTGATGACGGCCTGCCCAACAGCCGCCAACAGCGAGGCTGGGACCGATCTCGGAGGCTCTGCTGCTCCTCCCGCGTCCGGCCGCACTCAGGCTCCAAGCTCTCAAGGGCCAAGGCGGCCGCTCCGTGTGTCGAAATCGTCGACGTCCACGGGTAAGCCCCCGAGACGGCTCCCGGACGCCCGGGACAGATCGCCGCATCATTCTTCGGCACGGGCTGACTCGCCCCCAATGGTCGAAACGTCACATCCCCGTAGGCGACTCGTCTCAAGACGGTTCAGTGTGCCAAGCCCCCTCTCCGCTTCGGCAACCGTCTTGTTGCTGGTGGAGCCACTGGTGCGCGATTGTCAAATGGCCAAGTCGTGGTCCCCACCGGTGGCCAGGAAAAGTCCCCGCCTCGCGCGACGGGTTAGCGCTTCGAGGGGTTGGAGTCCAGGGCTGCAAAGCCGACCTCATCGCAGATGATCAGGTCGTTGCGCAGGAGGGTCTCGATGTTTTGCCGACGCTGTTGTCGGCGTGGCCGCGGTAGAGGTTCTCGACGAGTTCGGCATACGTCAGCCGCCCCTGCGAGCGGCTCGCGTGAAACGCCGGTCTGCCGCCCGTCCAGCGGCATGACCTCCGCCACGGTGCCGCGACCTTGGCGCTGGCCGGCGGGGCGGGCCTCAAGACGGTGTCGGAGATGCTCGGGCATTCCACGATCACCATCACCGCGGACACCTACGCCAGCGTGCTGCCTGAAGTTGCCCGCAGCGCCGCCGAAGCAGCTGCACGACTGGTCCCCCGCAGCGGGCAACTCGCAGAACGCAGCTTTCGGGCCCCATCTGCGCCGAAAACGACTCCCGCTCACCGCCCGAAAAGGCGAAAGGCCAGTCACAAGTGGTGGGCCCCGTGGGACTCGAACCCACAACCCGCGGATTAAAAGTCCGCTGCTCTGCCAATTGAGCTAGGGGCCCGGCGGATCAGGACTTGAGTCGGCAAACCCTCAGGGCAACCCTCGGGAAGAACTCCGGCCGCAGTCCACCACGGACACCGTACCGGTGGGCGCGTCGCGATAGGCGCCTCGTACGTCCACGCGGCTCACTGGCGTCCCGCCCCCGGGTGCCCGGACAGCAACAGCGTGTCGAGGCCGCGAACCAGGCCGACATGCCGCGGCGCGGCGCGGACGGCGAGCAGCGTGCCGGCGACGTACGGCGTGGGCGTGCCGCCGGCGTCGTGCCGGATGACCAGCCGCTCGTCGGGCAGCGCGAAGACGACCTCCGTCGAGGCGACAAAGCTCGGCAGGCGCACGGAGTGCACCTGGGTGCCCGCGATGGTCGCGCCGCGTGCCTCGGCGTGCCCGCCGGTCTCCTCGAGCGGCACGTCGAGCAGCGGACGCGACACCTCGCCCAGCCGTTCGGCCAGCTCACGCGCGGTGCCGGTCGGCGCGTCCGGCTTGCCGGCCGATGCGTAGTCGACGATCTCGCGGTGCGGGAAGTGCGGCGCGACGAGCAGAGCCGCGGCCTGGGCCATCGCCGCGGTCAGCGAGAAGTTGCCGGCCGCGACGACGCCGACCCCGCCCTCCCGGGCCGCGGCGTCGATCTCGTCGAAGTCGTCGGCGCTCAACCCGGACGTTCCGAGCACGACGTTGACGCCGTGCGCGATCGCCGTCAGGACGTGCTCCTTGGCGGCGTGGTGCGAGGTGTAGTCGACCAGCACGTCAACGCCGGCGAGCGCGTCGGCCACGGTGCCGGTCACGGTCACGCCGACGTCCGCGGCGCCCCAAGCGGCGCCGAGGTCCTGCCCCGCGGCCGACCGCGACACGGCGCTGTGCAGCTCCAGGTCCTCGGCGGCCAGCACGGCTTCGGCGATGGCCCGGCCGGTCCAGCCGGTCGCCCCGGCCACGCAGACTGCGGTGCTCATGCCGCGACCCTATGCGGGCGCTCGCCGGTGACCCTGCGGCACCCGACAACGTGGTCTGCCTGGATCGCTGCGCGGTGGAGGCCTGAACCGATCTGCGGTCAACCGCCGTTGGGGTGCAGCACGACCTTGGTCCAGCCCTTGTCGCGCTTGTCGAAATGCTCATAACCATTGGGTGCCTGGTCGAGCGGCAGCTCGTGGCTGACGACGAAGGAGGGCTTGGCCTTGCCACCGGCGATCAGGTCGCGCAGGGCGCGGTTGTACTTCTTCACCGGGCACTGGCCGGTCCCCATCTGCTGGCCCTTGAACCACATCATCCCGTAGTCGAACGGCACCTTGCCCTGCTTCTCCAATGGATCCGGAGCGCCAGGGTCCTGGGGCACGAAGACACCGACGACGCCGATGTGCCCGGTGAACCGCACCGATGCGACAAGCTTGTTCAGGGTGTCATCCGGATGTTCGGCGCCCTGCGGATCATGAGCCTGGTACCCCACGCACTCACAACCGTTGTCGGCGCCGAGACCCATCGTCTGGTCCAGCACACTCTCGATTGGATTGACCTTGGAGTCGTCGATCGCGATGGCGCCGATCTCCTCCGCCTTGGCGAGACGGTCCGGGTGCCGGTCGACGACCATCACCTTGCTCGCGCCCTTGAGGACGGCCGAGTAGGCAGCCATCAGCCCGACCGGGCCCGCGCCGTAGATCACCGTCTGGTCGCCCGGCTTCACCTGTGCCATCTCGGTGGCGTGGTACCCGGTGGGGAAGATGTCAGCGAGCATCACGTAGTCGGTCTGCTTCTCCCGGGCGTCTTCACCGAGGCGCAGGCAGTTGTAGTCCCCGTAGGGGACGCGCAGCAGCTCCGCCTGTCCGCCCTGGTAGGGCCCCATGTCCGCGAAGCCGTACGCTGCGCCGGCCATGTGCGGGTCGGGCTGCATGGTCAGGCAGTAGTTGCTCAGTCCACGCTCACAGTTCTTGCAGAAGCCGCACGCCACGTTGAACGGCAGGACGACCATCTCGCCGACCTTGACCTTCGACACGGCCTCGCCGACCTCGACGACCTCGCCCATGTTCTCGTGCCCGAAGACCCGGCCCGGCTCGAAATCGGTCCGGCCCTCGTACATGTGCAGGTCCGAACCGCAGATGTTCGTGGTGGTGATCTTCACCAGTACGTCGCACGGGTGCTCGATCCGGGCGTCCGGCATGTCTTTGACTGCGACGT
>JAVEDJ010000302.1 GCA_030841025.1 Actinomycetota bacterium | reverse complement strand
GACGCGTTCGGGCACGTCCGGCTCGGCGGCATCGGCGGGATCCTCGAGAAGGAGATCGAGAAGCGCACGGGCAAGGAGGCGCGCACGACGGTCCTCGGTCACATCCAGCGAGGCGGTACGCCGACGGCGCGTGACCGCTGGCTGGCAACGAGGTTCGGCCTGCACGCGATCGATGCGGTGCACGACGGTGACTGGGGCAAGATGGTCGCGCTGCGCGGCCCCGACATCGTCCGCGTCCCGCTGTCGGACGCGACCACCGAGCTCAAGCTGGTCGACCCCACTCTCTACGCGGAGGCCGAGGTCTTCTTCGGCTGAGCCCCCCCGAAACGCCGGAAGAGCTGCCACATCTGGGGTGACAGCTCTCCGGCGTCCGCGTGCGCCCGCGGAGCGGCTGTTCAGCTGGTGACAGCGGCGGCCGCGTCCACGATGCCGTAGCCGTAGGTCGGCGTGAACGTGCCACGGGTGTTCGCGCCAGGGGTGCGCGCGGTCGAGGTGAGCGCCGCGTAGATGGCGTCCGCCGAGCGACCTTGCGCGGCAAGCAGGGCCGCTACGCCCGCGACGTGCGGGGTCGCCATGGAGGTGCCGGCGTACTCGTCGTAGGCGTTGCCGTAGCCACAGGTCGCGCCGGAGGAGCTGGTGCCGGCAGGAACCGTGGAGACGATGTCCTCACCGCAGACAGGTGCGAGCGAGCCACCCGGTGCCGCGACGGCATTCAGGTCGGGCCGGATCGGGCCGCTGCTGAAGGCGGAGCGGGCCTCGCGCTTGTCGGTCGACACGACGCACAGAACGCCCTCGTCGAAGCCGGGGGAGTTGCACAGCGGAACCGAGTCGTTGCCGGCGGCGGCGATGACCGCGACGCCCTTGCTCTTGGCGTAGATGATCGCGTCCTGCAGGCTCGTCTCCATCCCTGTGAGCACGAGGGCCTGGGTGCCCTGCAGGCCGCCGAGGCTCATGTTGATCACGTCGGCGCCGTTGTCGGTCGCCCAGCGCACGCCGTTGCCGATGTCCTCGTAGGAGCCAGACCCGGCCTCGAGCACCTTGACCGGCATCACCATGGCGTCCGGGGCGACACCGGCGATGCCCACCCCGTTGTTGGTCGCGGCTGCGGCGATGCCCGAGACGTGCGTGCCGTGCGTGTCCTCTGACTGCGCAACCCCGTCGGGGCCCTTCCAGTCGCCGTCGCCGCACGACGGGTTGCACCCGATGAACGTCGCCCCGGCGACCAGCTTGCCGGCCAGGTCCGGATGCGTCAGGTCGACGCCCGTGTCGACGACCGCGATCACCGCGCCGGCACCCGTGCTGGTGGCCCAGGCCTGCTCGGCGTGCACCTGCTGGGGCCCGTACTGCTTGGCGTACAGCGGGTCGTTGGTGGCGGCATGGGCGGGCGTGGCCGTGGCGGCGGCAGCAGCGAGGACTGCGGCGGCGGCGATGGCCGGACGGGCGAGGCGCATGACACTCCTGGGGCTCGGGGGACTGGCCGGCGGTGGGGGCTGGTGGGTGGGCACCAGGAGAACGACTTCCCCGGGCAAAAAGTCACGAAACGTACCAAATCTCTCCGCGGGCCGCCTGGAGCGCGCCGGGGCGGCGTTGAACCCGCGGTTTCTCGCTCGCTGGTCGCCACCGCCTGCACCCGGCCGGCCGCCGTACGCTGGCGGGGTGACTCTCCCCGCGGCTCAGCAGCCGACCTGGCCGGACCAGAAGGTGCTCAGCGACGTCGTCGCCGAGCTCGCGGGGCTGCCCCCGCTGGTCTTTGCCGGCGAGTGCGACGGGCTCAAGGAGCGGCTCGGCGCCGTCGCGCGGGGTGAGGCCTTCCTGCTGCAGGGCGGGGACTGCGCGGAGACCTTCGACGACTCCGGTGCCGACGCGATCCGCAACAAGGTCAAGACGCTGCTGCAGATGGCGGTCGTGCTGACCTACGGCGCCCGGATGCCCGTGGTCAAGATCGGCCGCATCGCCGGACAGTTCGCCAAGCCCCGCAGCTCCGACACCGAGACCCGCAACGGGGTGACGCTCCCTGCCTACCGGGGCGACGCCGTCAACGGTTTCGCCTTCGACCCGGTGTCGCGCACGCCCGACCCTCGCCGGCTGCTGCGCGTGTACAACACGTCGGCTTCGACCCTGAACCTCGTGCGCGCCTTCACCCACGGTGGTCTGGCGGACCTGCGTCAGGTGCACGCCTGGAACCAGGGCTTCGTGCGGGACAACTCGGCGTACAAGCGCTACGAGGACATGGCCAGCGACATCGACCGCGCGCTCTCGTTCATGCAGGCCTGCGGCGTCGACCCCGAGGAGTTCCGCACCGTCGATCTCTACTCGAGCCACGAGGCGCTGCTGCTCGACTACGAGCGCGCCATGACCCGCATCGACTCGCGGACCGGCCTGCCGTACGACGTCTCGGCGCATCTGGTCTGGGTGGGCGAGCGCACCCGCGACCTCGATGGCGCACACATCGACTTCGTCTCGCGCATCCGCAACCCGATCGCGGTCAAGCTCGGGCCGGCCACCACACCGGATGAGGCGCTTGCCCTCGTGGAGCGGCTTGATCCGGAGGGGGAGCCGGGCCGCCTGACGTTCGTCTCGCGCATGGGCGCGGACCGCATCGCCGACGCGCTGCCACCGTTGGTCGAGAAGGTCACCGCCAGCGGTGCGGTCGTCGCCTGGGTGTGCGATCCCATGCACGGCAACACGTTCGAGGCGCCGGACGGGCTCAAGACACGCCGCTTCGACGACGTGATCGAGGAGGTGCGGGGCTTCTTCGAGGTGCACCGCGCCCTGGGCACGCATCCCGGCGGGCTGCACATGGAGCTGACCGGTGACGACGTGACCGAGTGCCTCGGCGGATCAGGTGGCATCGACGAGCTGTCGTTGCCGATGCGCTACCAGACCGCGTGCGACCCACGCCTGAACCACACGCAGTCGCTGGAGCTCGCCTTCCTCGTCGCGCAGATGCTCGCGGCGACCTGACCGCTCACACCGTCGCCTAGCGTTGGGCCCATGACCGTAGACCTGCGCAGCGACACCGTCACCCGTCCGACCAGCGCGATGCGCGCGGCGATGGCCGAAGCACCCGTCGGCGATGACGTGTACGGCGAAGACCCCACGGTGGCTGAGCTCGAGCGTCGGGTTGCCGAGCTGCTCGGCCACGAGGCGGCCGTCTTCACACCGACCGGCTCGATGGCCAACCAGCTCGGGCTGCGACTGCTCGTGGCCCCCGGCCAGGAGCTGATCTGCGACGACGCGGCTCACGTCGTGCGTGCCGAGCTGGGTGCCGCGGCGGCGGTCTCCGGCATCACGACCCGCACGTTTCCCACTGCAGCGGGACGGTGCGACCCAGAGGCCGTGGCCGCACTGATGCGGCCGGACGCGGGTCCCTACATGGTGTCGACGTCGGCGACGGTCGTGGAGAACACGCACAACTTCGGCGGCGGCACCGTGTCACCGCTCGACGACATCCGCCGGCTGCGCAAGATCACGAGCGACGCGGGCGTGCGGATGCACCTGGACGGAGCGCGCATCTGGAACGCGCACGTGGCAAGCGGCACGCCACTGTCGTCGTACGGCGAGCTGTTCGACACCGTCTCGGTATGCCTTTCCAAGGGCCTCGGCGCACCGGTGGGATCGGTGCTCGCCTCCAGCGCGGAGCGGGTCGCCGAGGCCCGGGTCTGGCGCAAGCGGTTGGGTGGCGGGATGCGCCAGGTCGGCATCCTCGCGGCCGCGGGGCTCCATGCGCTCGACCACCACGTCGACCGGCTGGCCGATGACCACGCCCGTGCCAAGCGGCTGGCGGAGGTGGTCGCCGAGGGTGTTGCTGGGTCCATCGACCCTGGCTCGGTCGAGACGAACATCGTCGTGCTCGAGGTGCCCGACGCGGCCCGTGTCATGGCGCGATGCCGCGAGCAGGACGTGCTGGTGGGCGCGCTGGACTCACGGCACCTGCGTGCGGTCACCCACCTCGATGTCGACGACGAGGCCGTCGACCGCGCGGCCCGGGTGCTGGTATCGGCGCTGAGGGCCTAGCGGCCGGCCGCCGCCGTAGCGGCGTTGGCCGGACGGCGGCCGACCAGCGGCGGCAGCTGGCGCACGGCCGCGGCGAGGGCCCGTAGGTCCTCGTCGACGAGGGCCTGCGGACCGTCGCACAGCGCCTGCTCGGGATGCGGGTGGACGTCGACGATGATGCCGTCCGCGCCGACGGCGATGGCCGCGCGCGAGAGCGGGACGACGAGGTCGCGACGGCCGCCGGAGTGCGACGGGTCGACGACGACGGGCAGGTGCGTGAGGTCGTGGGCGACCGGCACCGCGCTGATGTCGAGCGTGTTGCGGGTCGCGGTCTCGAAGGTCCGGATGCCCCGCTCGCACAGCACGATGTCGAGGTTGCCGCGCTGCGCGATGTACTCCGCGGCCATCAGCCACTCCTCGATGGTGGCCTGCATGCCGCGCTTGAGCATCACCGGCTTGCCCGACTGCCCGACCGCCTGCAGGAGACCGAAGTTCTGCATGTTGCGGGTGCCGACCTGGAGCATGTCGGCGTAGGAGCAGACCAGGTCGACGTCGTGCGCGTCGACGACCTCGGTCACGATCGGCAGCCCGGTCGCCTCGCGGACGTCGGCCAGGATCCGCAGCCCCGCCTCGCCGAGACCCTGGAAGGCGTAGGGGGAGGTGCGCGGCTTGTAGGCGCCGCCGCGCAGCAGCGTCGCACCGGCGGCCTTGGCCATCTCTGCCGCCTCGAGCGTCTGCTGCGGCGTCTCGACCGCGCAGGGGCCGGCGATCAGGGTGAAGGTGTCCGGCCCGATCGGGACGCCGCCGACGTACACCGTCGTCTTCTCGGGGTGATGGATCCGGCTGACCAGCTTGTAGGGCGACGAGACGCGCATCACGTCAGCGACACCCGGCATCCCGCGCAGGTTCAGGCCGCTGAAGGCCTCGATGTCGCCGACCAGCCCGATGATCGTCCGGGTCACGCCACGGCTGACGAACGCCGCACCACCGGCGGCTTCGACGCGCGCGATCACGCCGGCGACATCGTCCGCCTCGGCCTCAGGTTTCATCACCACAACCACGCCGCCAGCGTAGTCGCGATGCCGAAACGTCTCGGAAATGTCTCGCGTGTCAGGATGATCGCGTGAGTGAGCAACGGCTCCCGCCGTCGCAGTACCTCGCACGGGGTTGGCCCGTCGTGCACTACGGGCCGATTCCGAAGGATCGTCCGGAGCTGTGGGACCTACGGTGCTTCGGGGCGCTCGCGACGGGGGAGCACCGCCGATTCACACTCGAGGAGTTCGCCGCCCTGCCGCGCTCGAGTGTGCGGTCCGACCTGCACTGCGTCACGAAGTTCTCGTTGTTGGAAAGCGAGTGGGACGGCGTCGCCACGCAGACCCTGGTGGAAGAAGTCCCGCCCGCCGACGACGTCACCCACGTCATGGTCTGGGCGGAGTACGGCTACTCCGCCAACATGAGCCTGGCCGACTTCGCGGCGCCCGCTTCGATCCTCGCGACGCATCGCAACGGGGAGCCGCTCACCCCCGAGCACGGGTGGCCGCTGCGGCTGGTCGTGCCCTCGCTCTATGCCTGGAAGAGCGCGAAGTGGGTGCGGGCCGTGGAGTACCTCACGGCGGATCGGCGCGGCTTCTGGGAGGAGCGCGGCTACCACAACGTCGCCGACCCGTGGCGGGAGCAGCGGTACTCCTACCAGGAGGATGCGGGCGACGGGCCGCCGTTGCGGTAACGCCGTACGCCGGTGCCGCGGGACAAAAGTGGCATCGCCGGACGTATGGAGAGCAGGTATTTACACCTCCCGTTCGGTCGGAGGATGCTGCGCGTGCCTTCCGCCGACCGAACGGGGTACGAGATGCGCACGTCTGTCATTGCCAGCGTCGCCGTCGCCGCCACCGCACTCGCCACCGCGAGTGTCGGTGGCGGTTCTGCGACGGCCGCGGCTGCACGTCCCAACTTCAAGAACGTCAAGGTCACCAACGTGGCCGAGGGGTTCCGGCCCGCCGCACTGCGCGGCTCACGCCAGGTCACCGTGTCCGTCACCGTCGGCACCGCCCCGTCAGTGGCCAAGCGCCAGACGAGCTTCGGCCGTTCGCTGAACAAGAGTGAGCGGCGGGCCGTCCGGACAGCTGTGCGCAAGTCGCAGTCCGGCGTACGCCGGGTTGTCGTGCGCCACCACGGCAGGGTGATCCGTGAGATGGCCGACGCGGTCAACGCGCTCACCGTTCGGGTGCCCCGGTCGGCGCTGCCAGCACTGGCGGCGGCTCCCGGCGTCAGCAAGGTCGTGCCCGTCCGCATCGTGCGGATGTCCAACACCGCCGCCGACCTGTACACGGGTGTCGCCCAGGCGTGGGAGGGAGCGGGACGCACGGGCACCGGGGTGAAGGTGGCCGTCATCGACACGGGACTTGACTACTACCACGCCGACTTCGGCGGGGCGGGGGACCCAGCGGACTTCGCCGACGACGACGGCACGGTGCGCGAGCCTGGGACGTTCCCGACGGCCAAGGTCATTGCGGGCCATGACTTCGTGGGTGACGACTACGACTCCGCCTCCACAAATCCGGCCATCAACACGCCCAAGCCGGACGACGACCCCCTGGACTGCAACGGGCACGGTTCGCACGTCGCCGGCACCGCGGCGGGGTTCGGGGTCACCGCGGCCGGCGCCACCTATCACGGCCCGTACAACGAGTCAGCCCTCAGGACCGGGAACCTCAAGATCGGTCCGGGCACGGCCCCCAACGCCAGCCTGATGGCCTACCGGGTGTTCGGCTGTGAGGGGTCTGCCACCGACGCCGACGTCGCAGCTGCCATCGACCGCGCCGTCCGGGACGGCGCGGACGTCATCAACATGTCGCTCGGCGAGACGTTCGGCGGCGCCGACGGACTCGACACGATGGCCGCGGACGCTGCCGCCCTGGCCGGGGTCGTCGTGGTCGCGTCCGCCGGCAATGAGGGCCCGAGCGCCTACGTCGCCGGGTCGCCCGGCACGGCGACCCGGACACTCGGCGTCGCTGCCCTGGACGCCTCGCTGCCCAGCTTCCCGGCCGCCAGCATCGACACGACGCCGGCCACGAAGGGACTGGTTGCCAACGGCGTCGCCATCAGCACGCCGATCACGGCCACGGTAAAGGTCGTCGGCGACGGGACGTCCATCGGGCTGGGTTGCGACGCAGCCGACTACGCCAACACCGCCGGGGCCATCGTGGTGACCCTTCGCGGGGTCTGCGACCGCATCGCGCGCGCCAAGTTCGGACAGGCAGCCGGCGCCGTCGCGGTGATCATGGTCAACAGCGGCCCCGGGCTTCCGCCGTTCGAGGGCGCCATCGAGGGCGTCACGATCCCGTTCATCGGCATGCCCGGCGACGCCGCGGCGGCGCTGCTCGCCGCCAACAACACGCAGCACACCATCAGCGACGCTGGAGTGATCGCGAACCCGACGTACGGATTCGCGGCCGACTTCACCTCCGCCGGCCCGCGCAACGACAGCGTGCTCAAGCCCGACGTCGCAGCTCCGGGTGTCAGCCTGGTCTCGGTCGGCGCGGGCACCGGGACCGGCACGGCGACCATCTCCGGTACGTCGATGGCATCGCCGCACACGGCGGGCATCGCGGCGCTCGTGGTCGAGGCGCATCCCGACTGGGCAGTGGCGTCCGTGAAGGCGTCGATCATGAACACGGCCACCGCCGACCCGGCGCTGGTCCACGACTACGACCCCACGCGGCTCGGGGCCGGGCTCGTGCAGCCGGGCAAGGCCGTGAGCAACACGGTGCTTGCCGAGACCGAGGACGGGCTGGACAACCTGTCCTTCGGCTATGAGGCCGCGGACGGCGGCTTCAGCGAGACCCGGACGCTGACCCTGCGGAACACGGGGAGCGCGTCGCGCACCTTCGACCTCGCGGCCGCCTACACGTCACCGACGCTCGGATCCGAGATCTCCATCTCGCCGTCGACGGTACGGGTGGGTGCGGGTGACACCGCGCGGGTTCGGGTGACGATCCGGATGTCGCGCTCTGATGTCGCGGCGCTGCCGAACGCCGAGGCATCCGACGGTGGAGATCTGGTGTCGACGCGTGGCGTCGTCACAGCGACCCCCGAGTCGTCGGACGCCGGCGTCTTCGCGCTGCGTATCCCCTTCCTGCTCGTCCCACGCGGCCTGTCCGACATCGAGGCGGATGCCCGAGTGCGGCGAGGTGCGGGGGAGATCCGGCTGCGGAACAACGGGGTGCACGCGGGGTCCGCCGAGCTGTACGCGTTCGGTGCCAGGGACGCGCGTGACGCCCCGGGGCCGACGGATCTGCGGGCCATCGGTGTGGAGTCGCTGCCGGGTGAGGTCCTCGAGGCGGGGGCAGCCGACCGGGCGCTCGTCTTCGCGGTGAACACCTACGAGCGGTGGGGCAACCCGGGAGAGACCGAGATCGACGTGCTCGTCGACACGGATGGCGACGGCAGCCCGGACTTCATCGTCGCCGGTGTGGACCTGGGGCTGGTCACGGCAGGGGTGCCCAACGGCATCTTCGTGTCGTTCACGTTCCGGGTCGTCGGTGACGAGATCGAGCTGGTGAACGCCTGGAACACCATCGCGCCGATGAACTCGTCGACGGCGCTGCTCCCGGTACTCGCCAGCGATCTCGGCCTCACGGAGGCGGCCGGCGACTTCACGTACACCGCTGCTGCCAGCAGCGTCATCAGTCGGGGCACGCCGGACGACGAGATGGACGGCACCGGTACGTTCAACGCCTTCCGGCCCGCGCAGAGCACGGGCCAGTTCGTGTCGCTCAACCCGGGAGAGCGGGCGCGGGTCCCGGTCACGGGTCACCGGCGTGCCGCCTGGATGGTCGTGTCGTTCGACGACGAGAACGGCCCCGCGCAGGCAGACATCGTCCGGGCACGACGCGAATAGCCGACGCACCGCGAGGCCCCGTCCGCAGCTGGGGGACGGGGCCTCGTGATGTGGGGCGGTGATGCCTCAGATGTAGAACAGCGTGATGGTCGACCCCTTGGGCGCTTGGCCCTCACGCGGCCGCTGGCTGAAGACGCGGCCACTTCTCGGACCGTAGGCGCTCACCCGGAAACCGGCGCGTTGCAGGATCGACGTGGCCTCACCGATCGGCTTGCCGAGCACGTTGGGCACGGTCACCAGAGGCGGGCCCTTGGACTCGACGAGGCGTACGACGGAGTCCCTTGGCGCTTTGCCGTCCTTGGGCGTCTGGCTGATCACCGCACCGGCGGGGACGGTGTCATCGAAGGCCTCTTCGACCACCTTGCTGCGCAACCCCGCGTCGGCGAGTGTCCGCTTCGCGTCGTCGGCCTTGTCGCCGGTGACGTCGGGGACGTCCACGGGCTCGACACCCTTGCTGATCACCAGCGAGACCGCCGTGTCCGGCTTCTGGCCGGTGCCCGCTGCGGGGCTGGTCGAGATGACCGACCCCTTCTTGATGTCGTTGCTGTAGTCCTCGGTCGGCTCACCGACGGTCAGGTGGTTGTCCTCCAGCAGCTGCTGGGCCTCGGTCTCGGTCTTCCCGGCGAGGTCGGGCACGTCGTAGCGCTCCGGCCCCTTGGACAGGACCAGCGCGATGGTGCCGTTCTTCTTGATGTCGCCGTTCGGTCCGGGATCGGTGCTCAGGACATGGCCGCGGGCGATGCGCTCGGAGAAGTCAGACCGCACGACGTTCGTGGTGAACCCTTCCTTCTCGGCCGCGGCCGCGGCGGCCGGCCGGGTCAGGTTCAGCAGGGAAGGCGCCTGGACGTAGGAGCCCGGGCCGGCGGCGTAGTACCACGCGGCGAAGGAGAGGCCCGCGGCCAGCAGCAGGACCAGGAGCAGGGCGATCGGGCCGCGCCGGCGGCGCCGGCGCGGCCGTCTACCGGTGGGTTGGTCGGGTCGCTGCGGGCTCGCGATCCCCATCGGCGGGGTTCCGTCGCGCGCCACCACCACCGTGTGGTCGGTGCCCGTCGGGTCCGAGAGGCTGACGCCGACGGTGTCGAGCTCGCCCTCCGACATCGAGCGTCGGGCCGCGACGACCTCGGTCAGGAACCGGCGTGCGTCCACCGGCCGGCCGTCCGGATCGCGGCTCGTGGCCCGGGCGACGAGCGCATCCAGCTCGGCTGGCAGGCCGGGCACGAGGCGCGACGGGGGCGGTACGTCGTCGTGGACGTGCCGGTAGGCGATCTGGATCGGGGTGTCGCCGTCGTACGGCTTGACACCGGTGAGCATCTCGTACAGCACGATGCCCGCGGCATAGACGTCGGATCGGGGGTCGGCGATGCCGCGTTCCACCTGCTCGGGGGAGAGGTAGCCGACGGTGCCCATCAGGATGCCGGAGTTGGTATGGCTGGTGGAGCTCGAGACGGCCCGGGCCAGGCCGAAGTCGGCGACCTTGACCCGCCCGTCGTCGGAGAGCAGGACGTTCTCGGGCTTCACGTCGCGGTGCACGATGCCCGCCTGGTGGGCGGCGCCCAGGGCCGCGAGCATGGGCTCGAGCACCTCGAGCGCCTGGCGCGGGCTGATGCGACCGGGGTCGCGGAGCAGGTCGCGCAGTGTCCGGCCGGGCACGTGCTCCATGGCGAGGAAGACGTGGCCCCCGTCGGCTCCCTGGTCGTAGACAGCGACCACGTTGGGGTGCGAGAGCCGCGCGGCCGACTTCGCCTCGCGGATGAACCGGGAGACGAACTCCTCGTCCGCCGCCAGGTTGGCGTGCATCACCTTGAGGGCGATGGTGCGGTCCAGTCGTGCGTCCACGGCCTCGTAGACGGTCGCCATGCCGCCACGCGCGAGCCGTTGCTCGACGTGGTAGCGCCCGTCGAGCACGCGCCCGACCAGCGGGTCCTTGACCGTCGTGTCCACGCGGTGATTCTACGGGCGGACCCGGGCCCAGCCCGGTACGGCGCGCGTGAGGTGACGCACCGCCGGAAAGCCCCGGGGACCCGGTTTTCCGCCCATCTGACCTAGCTGAAGCGGTTCCGGAGGTACATCACGTTGGCCACGTAGCGCTTGGTGTCGGCGTACATGCCGTTCTCCCGCACGGACCGCAGGCCCTGGTAGTAGGCCGCGACGGCCTGCCGCTCGCTGCTGGCCGAGCGGGTGAGGATCTTGAGCAGTACGACGCCGGTGGTGGCGTTGTCGTGGGGGTTGAGCGGGTCGAGCCGCCGGCCCACGACCCCGGAGATCCAGTCGGTCGTGGTCGGGATCACCTGCATCGCGCCCACCGCGTTGGCCACCGAGACCGCACGCTGGTTCCAGCCGGACTCCTGGTAGCTCACGGCCAGCGCCAGCGCGGGGCTGACGCCGTTGGCCCGCGCCCTGCTGGCGATGATGTTGCGCATCCCGGTCCGCGACGGAACGTTGCGGCGCGCCAGGCTGGCCCGGTTGCGCGAGGCTGCGCTGACGATGCGGGGTGCATACGTGCGGCCGGCGAACGTGTTGCCGCTGCTGGACGAGCTGCGCGCCGCGCCGCCCGGGATCACCAGGGTCGCGCCCAGGCGGACCACGTTGGAGCTCGGGATGCGGTTCGCCCGCCGGATCGTCTCGGTCGAGACGCCGTACCGCAGGGCGATCTCGCTGAGCGTGTCGCCCGCCGTCACCCGGTGGTGCTTGCTGCCCGACCTGCCGCCGCCACTCGTCGCGCCACCGGGCACCCGCAGCGTGCGCCCGGCGTAGATCAGCTGGCCGTTGCCGGGCAGCTTGTTGACCTGCACCAGCTTGGCCACGCTGGTGTGGTAGCGCTGCGCGAGGTCGCTGAGCGTGTCACCGCGGCGGATCGTGTACGTCGACCAGCCCGGCGAACCGGCCGTCACGAGGGCGGCGAGCAGGAGCGGTACCCCGACGTTGCGTGCGATGCGGCCACGCCTGGTCAGCCGGCTCGGCCGGATGAGCCGGGACCGGCCGGGCGCCGGTGTCCGGCCGCCGTCGGCTGTCGCGGGCGTGCGGGGTCGAGAGGCAAAGGGCATCGCCGGTGGATCCTCACGGTCGGGGTCGCCCGCTGGTGGCCGGGCTCCGGTGGGTCACGCGCGGTCATGCGCTGTCGTGTGACAGGTGATACTGCCGTTACTCCTGGGGCCGATGTTACTTGTGCGGCTTTTGTTACCGAACCGTGGTACTACATCGATGTGATTCAGCGGAGTGTTCTGGTACAAGCCGCGGCCCGGCCCGCGCTGCCCGCCGGGGGGTTCGGCGCCTAGGGTCGTCGGTGTGCAGCGGGTGGTCGTCGTGGGTTCCGGGCTGGCGGGGCTGCAGACAGTCGCGGCGCTGCGCGCGCAGGGGTACGCCGGCGAGCTGACCATGGTCGGCGCCGAGCCGTATCCGCCGTACGACCGCCCACCGCTGTCCAAGGCGGTGCTGCTGGGCGAGGCCGACGACAGCACGCTCGACGCCGACTGGGACGCCTGGGCAGTCACCCGGCTACCGGGCCGCACCGCCACCGGCGTACGGGATGGCGTGCTCGAGACCGACGTCGTCGACCTCGAGTGGGACGGCCTGGTCGTGGCGAC
>JAVEDJ010000299.1 GCA_030841025.1 Actinomycetota bacterium | reverse complement strand
TCGATGCCCAGCTCACGGGCGAGTGCTTGGTCGGCGCGCACGGCGTCGGCGTACCGCTCATCAGACAGAGCACGTCGTACGTCGTCGCCGGCCGACCTCGGGAAGCCTCCCCTCAAGGGTCGAGGCGACTAGCCCAGCAGCGGTCGTCGCACGCAGGTTACGAGAGGACCCGGAGGCGAATGGTCTGCGGCATTGCGGCCAGGGCGTGTACGACGTCGGCGGCGTAGTCGCACGCGATGTCGGTCAGCAGATAGCCGAGCTGTCCCCGGGTGGCCAAGACCTGGCCCTCGACGTTCACTTGGTGGTCGGCGAGCACGCCGTTCACCGCAGCCAGGACACCCGGGGTGTTGGTGTGCAGGTGGGCGAGCCGGTGGGTGCCCGGCTGCTGGTCGAGGGCGATCTGCGGCAGGTTGACGCTCAGCGTCGTGCTTCCGGTGCCGACGAAGTCGCGCAGCTTGGCCGCCACGAATCGACCGATGTCCTGTTGTGCTTCCTCCGTCGAGCCGCCGATGTGCGGGGTGAGGATGACGTTGGGCAGGCCGCGCAGGTCGGACTGGAAGGCATCGCCCTGACGGCTGGGCTCCTGCGGGAAGACGTCGATGGCTGCTCCGGCAAGGTGCCCGCTCGTGATGTGGGCCGCGAGGCCCTGGTGATCGACCACGAAACCGCGCGACAGGTTGAGGAACACCGCACCCGGTCGCATCCGAGCGAGCTGGGCCTCCCCGAACATTCCCGCGTTGCCCGCCCGGCCGTCGACGTGGAGCGTGACGATGTCCGCGATCTCGAGCAGCTCGTCGAGGGACTCACAGCTGCGCGCATTGCCCAGCGCCAGCTTCTCGGCTGTGTCGTAGAAGACGACGGACATGCCCAGGCCCTCGGCCAGCACCGACAGCTGGCTGCCGATGTTGCCGTAACCCACGATGCCCAGTCGGCGGCCGCGCATCTCGTGCGCGCCCGCCGCGGACTTGTCCCACGTGCCGGCGTGCAGGGACTCGTTCTTCTCGGTGAGACGTCTGGTGAGCGCGATCATCTCGGCGATCGCAAGCTCGACCACGCTTCGTGTGTTGGAGAAGGGGGCGTTGAAGACCGCGACGCCGAGTTCGGAGGCCGCCTCGGTGTCGATCTGGTTGGTGCCGATGCAGAAGGCACCGATGGCAAGCAGATCGGGTGACTGCTTGAGGATGTCGCTCGTCACCTGGGTCCGGGACCGGATGCCGAGAAGCTCCACGCCCTGCAGGGCCTGGGCCAGGTCGGAGTCGTCCAGCGCACCCTTGGCCTCGGTCACTTCGACATCGGCCGCCCGGAGGGCGGTTGCCGCCTCCGGGTGCACATTCTCGAGCAATAGGGCTCTCACTGATGCGTCCTCCTCATGCCTGACACGCTACGCCGCGCAGGCGGACTAGGCGGTTTGGCCCTTCTTATCGCGTTCTGCGGTGATCAAGCCGTTCCGTCCGGTAGACCTTGCTGTCGCGGGGTGCCACGGGGTGCCCAGACCCAAGGGGACTCATGGACACCACGAAGCGCGCGCGGACCGGCGCTGCCATGACGGCAGCGGCATTGCTGGGCGGCGGGCTCATCGTCGCGGCCGGGCCGGCGCAGGCGGCGTACGCGCCGGTCAAGAGGTTCCAGAACTGCACCGCGATGCACCAGGTGTCCGCCTACAAGGGCGGGGTCCGCAGGGCCGGCGCAACGGACCGCCGTGCGAGCGGCGGGGTGGCGAAGTACAGGCCGTACACGTCGACCAAGACCTACAACCTCAACGCCTTCAGCGACCGTGACAAGGACGGCGTCGCCTGCGAGCAGTAGCTCGCGGCCCCGCACCACCTCACGGGAAGTACCACACATGCGCACGAACGCCCTGATGATGCGCGCCCTCATCTGCGCCACTACCGCCGTCGTCGCCACCACCGGCCTCGGGTCGTCCGCGACTGCTGCGACCTCGACGATGTCCAGCCGGTACCTGCTCAACCACCTTCGGTCCGCCTCCGAGCACCCGGCTGGCTACGACCGCGGCAAGTTCACGATGTGGGCCGACGTCGACCACGACGGCTGCGACACCCGCGACGAGGTCCTCATGGCCGAGGCCCGGGGCGAGGTGACTGTGCACGCAGGATGCGACCTTCGGGGCGGCACGTGGCGGTCGCGCTACGACGGGATCAGCACGAGCGACCCGTCATCGTTCGACATCGACCACATGGTGCCTCTCAACGAGGCGTGGCAGTCGGGGGCGTGGCGCTGGTCCGCAGGCACCCGGAAGGCCTATGCGAACGACCTCGGGTACAGCGCGTCGTTGATCGCCGTCTCGGCGCACCAGAACCGGTCGAAAGGCGATCGCGAGCCGCAGGCCTGGATGCCGCAGCGTCGGGCCTATGCCTGCACGTACGTGAAGCGGTGGGTGGCGGTGAAGTGGCGGTGGCAGCTGAAGGTCAACGCCACCGAGCGCTCCTTCCTTGCGAGCGAGCTACGGGCGTGCGGCTGGCCATCGGTGGCCACGCCGTCGCGCCCGGCGATCACCAGCGGATCCCGCAGCCGCGGCGGATCCGGCGGCGGCACCGGCGGCGGATCGACCCACGCCGTCGGGTACGCCGTGCACCCGGGGGGCTGATCGCGCCGTAGGTCCGCGTCGCTCGGCAGTCGAGAGGAAGTCCGTCACAGCACTCAGCGCGAGAGCCGGCCCTCGGAGGAGGACCGGCTCTCGCGCTGTGTTGCAGGGTTGCATGACGTGCGGGGTTCAGCTCACTTGGCAGCCACCTTGTTCGACAGTGCCGAGCGGAGCGAGGTCCCGCGTGCGTTCACCGCCTGGACGTAGAAGCGGTAGCGGGCGTCCTTCACCAGTCCCTTGAAAATCAGGCTCCGGGACTTCGCCGAGACCGTGCGGGTCACCACTGCGGTGCTGCCCACGCGGCGGATGCTGACCTTGTACCCGGTGATCGCGGAACCGCCGTTGCTCAGCGGTGCCAACCAGCGCACCTTCGCCGTGACCTTGCCGCCGGCCTTGCCGGAGGTCGCCGTCAGGATCTGCGGCGCCTTGGCAACGGTCGTCTTCGGTGCGGGCTTGACCGGGGGCTTGGCCACCGGGGGTGCGATCACAACCGGGGGTGCGACGACCACCGGGGGTGCGACGACGACCGGGGGCGTCTGTGCCACCGGCGGGATCCCCACTGGTACGCCCGCTCCGTGCAGGGCGACCAGGGCTGCGCCGCCCGGTGAGGCGTCGTTCGGGATCCGCAGGGTACCCGCCGCGTCCCCGAGAGCCGTGGGACGGAAGCTGACGGCGACGTTGCAGAAGGCGTTCGGAGACAGCGTCGACGCACAGTCCGATCCCACGATGGAGTACGGGCCCGTCACCGAGGCGGCGCCGACCGTCATGACGGCGTCCCCGTTGTTGACCAGGAGCACCGTCTTCTGCGGGGTGCTCGTGCCTTGCTCGACGTTGCCGAACTCGACGCTCGAGCTGCCCAGCGCCGCGTTTGGTGCCGTGCCGCTGCCACTCAGCGCCACCGACGTCGAGGCACCATTGGTGGCTCCCTGGTGGGTGACCGTCAGGGTGCCCGACTGAGCGCCCTTGGCCGACGAGTTGTACGTCGCCGAGACGGTGCACGTCGTATTGGGAGCGACCTGCGTGGTGCAGCCGGTCGCGGTGAACGGACCGTTGGTTGCCGTCTGGACCGCCATCGGGGCGAAGCCGGAGTTCCTCACTGTCAGCGTCTTCACCGTGCTGGACGTGCCGACCTTGTTGCTGCCGAAGGCAAGGGGACCGCCCGTGACGCTTGCGGTGGGCATTGACTTGGCACGCAGTGGCACCGAGAGGCTTCCAGCGGTCGTGTTGGCGCTCATCTGCAACGTCGCGGTGGCACTCGCAACGGCCGCCGCAGACTGATAGTGAACGTTGACCGTGCACGAGCTACCTGGCGCAATGTCGGCTGAACATCCGGCGCCTGCCGGCAGCGAGAAGAGACTGTCGCCGACGATCTGCGGAG
>JAVEDJ010000263.1 GCA_030841025.1 Actinomycetota bacterium | reverse complement strand
AGCAGCGACCGTGGCAACGTGACCTGCTCGAAGAACCCGCGCCCACTGCAGCTGAACAGCGCGACGGCCTGCGGCCGCCAGCTGCCTTCGGCCGCCATGCCCTCGATCTGCTCGATGTCTCCGCGCACCGAGAGACGCACCGAGCGGTCCAGCGACGGGTCGTCGACGAGGCCGCGAATCTCATGCAGCAGGCTCGAGACGCTGCTCTGCAGCTGCCGGCGCGAGGTGTCCTCGGGAGGAACGCGTACATAGGCCGACACCACGGGGAGGCCGTCCGCCGAGAAGTGGTTCAGCCGCTCCACCGTCTCTGCGGTGATCACCGGCCGCCGCCCAGGGCGCTGGGCTCACGGCGCAGCAGATCGGTCTCGGCCGCCTCGACGACGCGTTGCAGGTGCAGGCCGCGGTCTATGTCGAGCTCGTGCGGCCGGCCCTCGGTCACACACGCCGCGAACTCGGAGAACATGGTCTCGAAGGTCTCCGGGCCGACCGCGCCGACGCAATCGATCGCGGCGGTTCCGCCCGGCCCGAATATCTCGATGTCGGCCCGGTCGTGCTCGACTTCGACGGTGCCGCTCAGCGAGACATCACTGAAACGTCCACCCGCGTGCTCGAGCTGTAGGCCGACCCAGCCCTGCGGATCACCATGCGCGCGCACGTCGGCAACGGGCCCGAGTGCGGCGTCGAGCATGTCGATCAGGTGCGGCCCAAGCATCAGCAGCACCCCACGTTCCTTGCGCCATGGAGCCGCCGTCGAGCCGTCCGCGAAGGCGCTGGACATGAGCTTGCCGGTGCCGCCCTGCGGATGCGTCCTTGGCACCTCGGCCGTGAGGAACTGGCGGACGGCAGCCGCGTAGCGCCAGGTCAGGGCCAGCGCTGACACGACGCCTCCGGCCGTGACAGCGGCGGCGAGCCGCTCGGCTCCGGCGAGATCGCCCGCGATGGGCGCCTCGACCAGGATGGGCTTGTGCCGCCAGGCGGCCGCCTCGGCAAACTCCGCCTGCACCGTCGGCGGCACCGCGAAGTCGACCGCGTCGCAGCTCGCCAGCAGATCCTCGAAACGGTCGAACGCCGTCACGCCGTACTTGGCAGCCAGCTCCTCAACCATCCTGGGCGACCGCCCCCAGATGCCCACGAAATCGACGTCGGGAGACCGCGCCAACGACGGTGCGTGGATGCCATGTGCTCGGCGCCCGGCACCGACAAGACCGACCCGGACAGGCATCTCAGACCTCCTCACCGAGTCGGCGTAAGAGAGCTTCGCACCGGGCCTCTAGCACCGCGATGACCGCTTCCTGCTCCTCGGCCGTGGTCAGCATGGATGACAAGTCCTCGTTGTCACGGGGCGCATCCCAGCGCTCGCCTATCGCGCGACGCAGCTGTGCGACCTGTGTCCTGAGCACGGCGAGGTCGGCCTCGACCCGCCGCAGGTCCTCGCGCAGCTCGTCCGTCGTCTCGTGGGCGACCATGCTGGTCCTCTCGGTCGACCGGAGCTCATCCTCCCAAGCGGCATTCGGCGTGCCATCCCTAGATCTCGTGACGGACGGCATGGGGGCGACCCACCATCAGGGACGAGACCCGGGGAGGAACGCGCTGGGCTGGCTGATCCTGCTGGGCGATCGAGACCCGCCGGTCCGTGCCTCGTGTCATGCCGGTTTCCCCAGACCTGGCAGTTGCCACGAACGGGCGAAGCCGTCAGTAGCGGTGCGCCCGCATCAGCAGCTGAACCAGGAGCTGTCGACCGGCGGCGGCACTTCCTGCATTGACCGCCTTGGACAGCGCCTGCATGGACGACCCTGCACCGAACGCGGTGGGCGGCGCGTTCGGCTCCGGCTGGGGCAACGCCTTGCACTTCACGTCCGCACCCGCGCCGCTCTTGCGTTTGGGCAGCTTGCCTGACTTCAGGTAGCGGAAGATCTTGTTGTCCACACAGGCGTTCCCACCCGGCGTTGCCGCGTGCGTCGTACCTCCCGGCACCGCGATGAGACGTGACTGCCGGAAGATCTTGCGCACGTAAAGACTGCCCGGGTACGGCGTCGCCGCATCGAGCGTCTCATCGATGAGAAGCGTCCGGCCGACGCGATTTCCGCTGATGGCGGTCGGCGTCCCTGCCTTGGCCGGCCAGTAAAAGCACGGCCCCGTGAACCACGTGTTCGCCCAGGCCAGGAACGGCGCCTTGTAGTGCGACTTCCAGGTGTCGCCAATCCAGTCCCTGCCCTTCCACCTGCTGTCCGTGCACGTGACGGCGAGGTAGGCGGCGTAGGAGTTGTCGTCGCCAGGCGTGTCCGTGGTCCGGTAGGCCTCGACGACAGCGGCCTCATCGCCCTTGTTGACGAAGTTGGCAAAGACGTCACCCAGATCCGGCCACAGGAACTGCGCGTAGCCCGCGGAGACGAAGATGTCGAGCCACTCGTCCGGCCCGACGATCCCGCCGATGGGTTGGGATCGCGCCCTCTCCTTCACGAGCTCCCACCGGTTGGCGACCTCACCCCGGCTGGTGCCGAGATGGAACGTGCTGTCGTGCTTGGCCATCCACGCAAAGAACAGGTTGACGTTGCGGTCGAACGGCCGGTTCTGCGAGAAGGTGCTGGCGTAGCCGTCGTCACGCGGGTCGACGTTGCTGTCCAGCACCATCCGGCGCATGCGTGACGGGAAGAGCTTGGTGTAGACCTGCGCCAGCGAGGTCCCCCAGGAGAAGCCGTAGTAGTTGATCTGGCTCTTGCCGAGGGCGATGCGGATGCGATCCAGGTCGCGCGCCATGTCGCGCGTCGTCATGTGCGACAGCAGTGCGCGACCGTCCCTGCCGCATGCCTTGGCGTAGCGCTTGGAACGCGCCTTCCAGACGTTGAGCAGGGAGGGCGTGATCGGCAGGTAGTCCGGCCGGTTGGGCCCGACGTAGTTGGGATCGCAGGACAACGACGGCACGCTGGCCCCGACGCCGCGCGGGTCGAAACCGATCCAGTCGTAGGCGCCACCTACGTCCTTGCGGCCGAAGCCCTGGCTGATGATCGGCCCGAGAACCGACAGACCCAGGCCCGAGCCGCCGGGCCCGCCCGGATTCACCACGAGAACGCCCTGGTAGCGCGACTTGCGCACGGTGTGCCGGACGCGAGACACGGCCAGCTTGATCTTCTTGCCCCTGGGCTTGGCATAGCTGAGCGGCACCTTGACGAAGCCGCACTGGGCCTTGAACTCCGCCAACGACGGATCCGTGCAGGCGCGCCACTTGACGGTGCTGGCCGTCGGCGCCGGCTGAGGCGATGCGGCTGCAACATTCGGCGCAGCGACGAGGCCCATCGTGGCCAGGCTTAGCACGACAGCGAGCGCGGGCAGCTTTCTCATGTGTTCCCCGTTCGTCGAGATCAGCCCGACAAGGCCCGGGCGAAGCGTCGCATGGCGGCCGGGACGTTGTCTGCATCTGGGGGCCATGTTCTTCGTGATCAGCCCGTGAGCGGGAGGCCGCCGGCACAACAGCGGCCACCTGCGTGAACGAGGGTCCGGTCAGCAACCGCAGGTGTAGTAAAGGATGTCCCAGTGGTTGCTCTCGCGGGCGTAGACGTTGCCGGACGCCGCGGTGTACATGGAGGCCCCGTCGCTGCGCTGTCCCGAGTAGGAGTAGTGCGAGGTGATGTAGTTGCTCACGCACGTGGACGGTGTGATGTCGATCTTGTAGCCGTTGTAGTGGCTGTAGGTGCCCGCTGCGTGGCCGACCTCGGTGCCGCCGGTGATGTTGACCGCACAGCCACTCACCCCCTTGAACGTGATGATGCCGTCGACGGTGCTCTGGTTGATCTGCTCGAACGACGTACACGTCGAGTTGCTGCGGGTTGAGCAGCCACCGGACGACGACCACGTGAGACCGGCGGCGCTGAACCGTGCCGTGGCCTGGCTGTGGGTCAGCTTGGTGACGGCAGCGGCGGGACCGGCCGCTGCTACGGGCACGAGGAGCGACGCCAACAGAGCAAGCAACAGGGGTACGACGGCGCGCGCGAGGCGCGGCGGGCAGGATCGCATCGGCAGCCTTTCGAGGTGGAGACACTGAGGCGACAGACGGTAATGATTCGGATATACCGGGCACAAGGTATCTCTGCCCACAAGTTCCCCAACTCCTTGTGGCCCTTGCGCCAACGGGTGATGCTGACAACCGGAGCGGCGCACCGACCCACGGCGCCCGGCCGCAGCGCAGGAGGAACCGTTGAAGACCAGCATGCGAAGCGCCCTGGCCGCCCTCACGGCCCTGGTACTGACGGCGGCCGGCCCGGTAGGGCTTGCCTACGCCTCGGGTGATGACGACCACGGCAAGCGCACGTCCAAGGCGACGAAGGTGTTCACGCTGGACCCCTCCGTCACCGGGAACAACCCTGAAGGCGTCGCCTGGGACAAGCGCAGCGACTCGTTCTTCGTCGGGACCGTGGGCACGGGCACCATCTACCGCGGCACGCTGAAGGACGCGACATTGCGTCCGTTCATCACCCCTGACCCCGCCGCGCCCGCGGACTCCGCGGTGGGGATGAAGGTTTCCCACGGCAAGCTCTACGTCGCCGGGGGCCCGACGGGCAGCATCTACGTCTACGACATCACGACCGGTGCCCAGCTGGCCCGTTTCGAGACCGGCGCCGGCGGCTTCCTCAATGACCTCGTGGTGACCGAGAAGGGCGACGTCTACGTCACCGACTCGTTCCGCCCGACTCTCTGGCACCTGACCCGCGACATGGTCAAGGCGCGCACCGGCGCGCCGGAACCGATCTCCGTCAGCAACGAGATCCCGTACGTGGCGGGGTTCAACCTCAACGGCATCGTGGATCGTCGGGGCGGTCGTGAGCTCATCGTGGTGAACACGACGACGAAGTCGTTCTTCCGCATCGACATCGACCGCAAGAACCCCGCGGCCCGGACCATCACCAAGATCGACGCTCCCGCGATCGGCGGAGACGGCTTGCTGATCGACCGCGGTCGACTGCTGGTCGTGACCGGAAACCCTGCGGCGGTGACCGTGCTCAAGCTCAAGCGTCACGACTCGCGTGCGCGTGTCGACAAGGTGCTCACCGACGCGACGCTGCGCGGCCCGTCGACGATCGCCCGCGCCGACAAGCGCTATCTGGTCGTCAATGCTGCCTTCAACCAGCCCGCGCCCTACACCGTCTCGGCGATCTCGCGGAAGGGCGTGCACGGCGGCGGTCGCGACTAGCCCAGCAGTGTTGGCTCACTAGTTCAGCCAGCCACGGGTCGGCCGAGGATCGGCCGACCCGTGGCATGTCACCCGTCGCCCTCGACGGGAAGGCTGGGCGCGAGCCGGCGCAGTGAGACGAACGTCGGCGCGAGCGCGCCGTACAGCTCCGAGAACACCGGCAACAACGAGGCGTACGTCGCCGCCGCCGCGGCTCGTGGCCGGACCGTACGCTCGACCTGCACGAGATCGGCGGCCACGTCGATCGAGGGCACCATGCCGAGTGCCTGCATGCCGAGCAGGGCGGCGCCGAAGCTGGACCCTTCGTGGGCGGTGGTGAACTTGATCTCCATGCCGAGCACGTCGGCGAGCATCTGACGCCAGAGCGCGCTGCGCGCGAACCCGCCGGTCGCCCGCACCTCCCGGACCTCGTTCCCGGCGGCCCGCATCGACTGCAGCACCAGCGCCAGCTGTTGACAGACCCCCTCCAACGCCGCCCGGACGAGGTGGGGCCGGCGATGCTCGCGCGTGAGACCGATGTAGGCGCCACGTGGCAACGAGCTCCAGTGCGGCGCTCGCTCACTGAGCAGGTACGGAAGCATGATGAGCCCACCGGACCCGATCGGCGCCTGCGCCGCGAGCTCGAGGAGCGCCTCCTCGGACTCGCCACCGAGGTCGGGCGCGAGAGCCTCCCCCGCCCAGTCGAGGACCACCCCACCGTTGTTGATCGCCCCGCCCACCGCCCACAGGTGCTCGGTCAGGGCATAGCAGAAGACACCGCCCAGCGGGTCCACGCCCGGGCGCTCGACCATGACGCGGATCGCCCCGCTCGTCCCGATCGAGCAGGCCGCGACACCGGGGTGCACCGCGCCGAGGCCGAGGTTGGCCAGTGGGCCGTCCCCCGCTCCGACCACCACCCGGGTGTCGCGGGGCAACCCTGTCCTCGTGGCGGTGCCGGGGGTGAGGGAAGGGAGCAGGCTGGTGGTGCTCACCAGCTCGGGCAGCTGCTCGACCGAGATCCCCGCCAGATGGAGCGCCTCGGGATCCCAGGCCAGCCGGTGGATATCCATCAGGCCGGTGCCGGAGGCCATCGAGTGATCCGTCACCAGCGCATCGCACAGCTGGCGCAGGACGTAGTCCTTGATGCCCACCCAGTGACCGACCCGCTCGAACAGCTTGGGCTCCTGCTCGCGCAACCACAGCAGCTTGGTCAGCGGCGACATGGGGTGCACGGGCGTCCCCGTCCTGCGGTGCAGCTGCAGCCCTCGAGGGGAGGCGCGCAACCGCTCTGCCTGACTACTGGCCCGTGAGTCGGCCCAGGTGATGGACGGCGTGAGCGGCGTACCCATGGGGTCGAGCCCGATGAGGCTGTGCATGGCGGAGCTGAACGCGAGTCCCGCGATCGGGCGGTCCACCGCTGCCGCGACCTGGCGGATCGTCTCGAGCACCGCATCGAGGATCGCGCCGGGATCCTGCTCTGCGAACCCGGGCGCCGGCTCGGCCAGCGGGTATCCCACGGAGCTCGACGCACCGGGTCGTCCCTGCGCGTCGTAGGCGACCGTCTTCGTGCTCGTGGTGCCGATGTCGACACCGATGACGACGACGTCACCCTGCGGACCTGCGTCGCCCTGCTCACTGCTCACGTCGTTTTCGCTCCCTCCCGACCAGTGGTCGGGCGCGGTCAGGGCTCGACGCTAGTGGGAACGACGGCCCACCCGCCAGGAAGCGCGTGGACGGTTCCGCAGCCACATGCACGGGCATATCGTGATCGGGTCTTCTCAGGGAGGGCGCCATGCTCACCGCCGCTGCGGCATCCCCGCCGAGCAACACCGTTCTCGTCCTGGCTGCACTGCTCGGGATCGGCACGGTTGTCCTGCTCATCACCGTGTTCAAGGTTCATCCGTTCCTCTCGCTCATCTTCGGTTCTGCGGTGCTCGGCCTCGTGGCTCAGCTAGGCGCGGACAAGACCATCGCCAGCTTCCAGGCCGGTCTTGGCACGACGATGGGCACCGTCGGCATCCTCATCGCTCTCGGCGCCATGATCGGCGGGCTGCTGGCCGATTCCGGCGGGGCCGACAGCGTCATCGAGTCGACGGTCGACCGCGTCTCGGAACGTGC
>JAVEDJ010000244.1 GCA_030841025.1 Actinomycetota bacterium | reverse complement strand
AGCTCGACCGTGAGGTCGTGCGGGCTCGTCGAGGCAGCCATCGCCGCATCCAGGGTGATGACGCCGTCCCGGATGAGCGCGACCAGGTGCTGGTCGAACGTCTGCATCCCGTAGTAGGCGCCTTCCTTGATCAGCTCGACGATCGAGGAGGTCTTGTCCGCATCGGCGATGGCGTCGGCCACCCGGCCGGTGTTGATGCAGATCTCCATCGCGACGCACCGGCCCTGGCCGTCGGCGCGGGGGACGAGGCGCTGGCAGATGATGCCCCGCAGCGCACCGGCGAGGCCGAGACGCACCTGCTTCTGCTCGTGCGGCGGGAAGAAGTCGATGACCCGGGTGATGGTCTCCTGGGCGTCGGTGGTGTGCAGCGTCGACATGACGAAGTGTCCGGTCTCCGACGCAGCGAGGGCGGCCTTGACCGTCTCGTGGTCACGCATCTCGCCGACCAGGATGACATCCGGGTCCTGGCGCATGGCGGCCCGCAGCGCCACCCCGAAGTCTGCGGTGTCGAGCCGTACCTCGCGCTGGTTGATCATGGAGAGCTTGTCGAAGTGCAGGACCTCGATGGGGTCCTCGATCGTGACCACGTGGCACTCGCGGTTGTTGTTGATGTGGTCGATCATCCCGGCGAGCGTCGTGGTCTTGCCGGAGCCGGTGGGTCCGGTGACCAGGACGAGACCGCGGGGCTCCATCGCCAGCGCCGCGAGCACCGGCGGCAGGCCGAGGTCGTCGAGCGCGATCGCTCCCACGCTGACCCGGCGGAAGACCATCCCGGCGGAGCCGCGGGAACGGAAGGCGTTGACCCGGAACCGGCCCAGCCCGGGCACCGAGTAGGCGAAGTCGGCCTCGTTGGTGCGGGCGAACTCCTCCACCAGGTCGGCGCGGAGGACCTCGCCGACCATGTGCTCGGTGTCCAAGGGCGTCAGCGTGGGCGCCTGGAGCTTGCGCAGCCGCCCGTCGATACGCACGCGCGGCGGGGACCCCACCTTGACATGCAGGTCCGAGCCGCCCGCCTCGCCCAGGGCGCGCAGGAAGGGGATGACAGATTGCGGTTCCGTACCACTCACCTTGGTGGTTTCGGGTCGCTCAGGCGGGACCTTGAGCGTCCGGCAGGGATACCTAGTCGATCACGGCGATGACGTCGCCCTCCTGGACGACGTCTCCCTCGGCGACGTGCAGCGCCGAGATCTTGCCGGACCTCTCGCTGATCACCGGGATCTCCATCTTCATCGACTCGAGGATCACCAGGGTGTCCCCGTCCTCCACCGAGTCGCCGGCGGCAACCACGACCTTCCAGACGTTGGCCACCATCTCTGCGCGGATCTCCTCGGCCACCCTGACTCCTCTGCGGTGCTCTGACGGCGATCCGGCCGCCTCCGACCGGACGCTCGCATCCAATCACAGCGCAGGTACGTCGGCGCCCGCGCGATCCGGTGGTCCGTCAGGCGCGCATCCGCGCGACGAGGCCGGTGTCGTAGGCGCCGGAGACGAACTCCGGGTTCTCGAGCAGCTCCGCGAAGAAGGGCAGGTTGCACTTGGGGCCCTCCACACGGAAGCCGGCCAGCGCGGTGCGGGCGCGGGCCAGCGCGTCGTCGCGGTCGACTCCGTGGACGACGAGCTTGGCGAGCAGCGAGTCGTAGTGCGGGGTCACCAGGTTTCCCGCCACGTAGCCGGAGTCGACCCGCACGCCCTCGCCCGAAGGCTCCTCCCAGACGGTGATCCGCCCCGGTCCCGGCAGGAAGCGCCGGGGATCCTCGGCGTTGACCCGCATCTCGATCGCGTGACCGGAGCTCCGCACGGAGTCGGGGTCGAAGGTCACGGGCTCCTCGGCCGCCACGAGCAGCTGCTGCTCGACCAGGTCCAGGCCCGTGGCCATCTCAGTGATCGTGTGCTCGACCTGCAGGCGGGTGTTCATCTCGAGGAACACGAACTCTCCGGAGGCCGTGTCCAGCAGGCACTCGACGGTGCCGGCGCCGCGGTAGCCGACCGCCTCGCCGGCCCGTGCCGCGGCTTTGAACATCTGCTGGCGGAGCTCGTCGTCAACTGCCGGCGACGGCGTCTCCTCCACGAGCTTCTGGTTGCGTCGCTGCACCGAGCAGTCCCGGTCGCCCAGGGCGACGACGCGGCCGTCGGCAAGCCCCAGCACCTGCACCTCGACGTGCCGGACGCTGGGAAAGTAGCGCTCGAGCAGCACGGCGCTGTCGCCGAACATCCGGCCGGCGAAGGCGCTGATCTTCTCGTACTCCCCCGGCAGCGCGTCCTCGTCGGCCGCCACGGACATGCCCATGCCGCCGCCACCGGCGGACGCCTTGACCATCAAGGGGAAGCCGATGTCCCTGGCCGCCGCGAGCGCCGCCGCGACGTCCTGGACCGGAGACGCCGTGCCCCGCGACACCGGAACGCCCGCCGCGCTGACGAGGTTGCGGGCCCGGATCTTGTCGCCCATCTGCTCGATGGCCGCGGGTGACGGGCCCACCCAGGCCAGGCCGGCCTCGACCACCTGTGCGGCGAAGGCGGCGTTCTCCGACAGGAAACCGTAGCCGGGGTGCACCGCCTGCGCAGCCGACTGCCGGGCCGCTTCCAGGACCGCGTGAGCGTTGCGGTAGCTCTCGTTCGGCGCGGCGGGCCCGATCAGGACCGCCTCGTCGGCCTCCGCCACGAACGGCAGATCGGCGTCGGCCTCGGAGTAGACGGCGATGGCGCGCACGCCCATCCGCTGCACGGTGCGGATGATGCGGCGGGCGATCTCACCGCGGTTGGCGACGAGCACGGACTCGAACACGACTGGCCTGCTTCCCGACTCAAATCCCGGCCCTGGGGCCTCAAGCAGGCGAGACTAACGGGCGTGATCCTGGTGCTCGTGGTGGCGGTGCTCGCGCTGGCAGTCGCCGCGGCTGCGGGCGGGGAGAGTCTGGCGCGGTTGCACGTGCGCGCGGTGCGCCTGCTGGTCCTCGCGGCGGCTGTGCAGGTGGGTACGGCGGTGCTGGCTCCGCATTCGGTCAGCATCCGGGCCATCGGCCTGCTGCTCGCCGCAACGCTGGTCGCCCTGTTCCTCTGGGGCAACTGGCACCTTCCTGGCATCCCTCTGGTGGCGATCGGGCTCCTGCTCAACGGCGTCGTCGTCTGCCTCAACCAGGCCATGCCGGTGTCGGTCGACGCGGCGGCCAGGGCGGGGCTCGATCGCGCCGATCTGCGCCTGGCGGATGACCCGCTGCACGAGGAGTCCGGTCCGGACACCCGCCTGTCGGCACTCGGGGACACCATCCCCGTCGTACTGCCATGGCGCCCGCAGGTGGTCAGCCCCGGCGACGTTCTCGTCGCATCGGGCACCGGGCTGCTCCTCGCGGTCGGGCAGCTGCGGCCACGACGGCGGCGGCCGGTCAGGGCGTGGAGCGCTCAGCGGGCGGAGCGACCCAGCGTCTTGGTGAGCGAGTCGACCACCCGGGGGTCGTACTCGTAGGCCATGCCCAGCCGCAGGCGCTCGAGCGCCTCGAGCCGGCGTGCCGTCTCGAGCGAGTCACCGACCAGGTCGTCATAGGCGTTGACCGCCTTGATGATGCGGCTGCCGAGCGGCACGTCGGCGTGCTCGACCTCGTGCGCCCGCCGATAGGGCTCCGCCTGCTGTTCCACCATGGTGGCGACGTCGTCGAGCACGCCGGTCTGCCGGATGACGTCCGCACCGAGTGACGCGATGCGGCGCTGCTCGTTGGGCGCGGCCACCACGGTGGCACCCCCGGGGATCGGCTCGACCAGCGACAACTGCCCGATGTCGTGCATCAGGGCGGCGTACTCGAGGTCGAGCAGCTCGGCGTCGGTCATGCCCAGCTCGCGACCCACCGCGACGGCGAGGTCGCTCACCCGGCGTGAGTGTCCGGTCTCGGTGTAGCCACCGAGCTCGGTGACCCGGGACAGCGCCCGGATCGTCTGCAGGGACGTGGCCCGGATCGTCGCGAAACGCCGGAAGGAGAACTGCGTGAGCAACAGCGGGATGACGAACACCGGCAGCGCCCACGCACCCATGATGGTCGCGGCCAACGCGATGAGGGCGCCGGTGGCGCCGATCGCGGAGCCGATGCCGACGATCGCGCGCGCCTCGTTGCGCAGGACGGCCAGGAACGGTGCGCGGTCGGCGCCCGCCCGCACAGCGGCCGCCAACACCGCGTCGACGGACAGTGCGGCCACCACGACGGCGATCATCACCATGGCGAGCAGCCAGCCCTCGACGCCGCGCACGCTCTCGTCCAGCTCGGTGCCCCGAAAGATGCCGGCCGCGAACCCGATGACGACGAGCCGACGGGCCAGCCCGTCCAGCCCGGGCGCCCGGCCTGCGGCGATGTGCGGGACGACTCCGATGAGCATGGCCACCGCCACGACGGCCACAGACTGGAGCGCGGAGTGTGTGACGTCGGCACCATCGCTCACGGTGAGCAGCGTGTAGGCGAGCGCCCCCGACATCGCGATGGGGGCGGCGTCGCGACCACCCGGCAGCGTGATCCGCACGACCTCGCCCAACGCGATGAACGCGGCGAAGGCGAGGGCGGTCCATGGCCCGACGAAGCCGCCGGGAGAGGCAGTGGCGACGACCGCGATGACGGCCAGCAGGGCTCCGGCCGAGATCACGACCAGCTGCCCGGCGATCCCGCTGTCGTCGAAGCGCGGCAGACTCACGAGGCGTTCCGCGGGGAGAGGGACTGCCTCGGGTCGTCGTGGTCGAACGGCTGGGTCGCTGCGTCGCCAGGGTCGGCCACCGGCACGTCGGCACCAGGCGGGAAGAGCGGGATGGTCTCGGTCTTCCAGCCGTGTTCCTCGATCGCGGCGACGAGTGCCGCGACCATCGGCGGGTCGAACTGGCTGCCCGCGCAGCGACGCAGCTCCTCGAGGGCCAGATCGACCGAGCGGGCGCCGCGGTAGGACCGCGTGGTGGTCATCGAGTCGAAGGCGTCCGCCACGGCGATGACCCGGGCGAACTCCGGGATCTGGTGGCCCTGCAGGCCCATCGGGTAGCCCATCCCGTCGAGGCGCTCGTGGTGGTGCATGATGCCGGCGAACGCCTCGTCCAGGAACTCGATCTCGCGCACCATCTCGAGGCCGCGCACGGGGTGCAGCTGGATGGTGGCCAGCTCCTCGGGACTGAGCCGACCGGTCTTCTGCAGCACGCGGGTGGGCACGCCCAGCTTGCCGATGTCGTGCAGCATGCCGGCGTAGCGCAGCGACGCCACCCTGTCCTCGCGCATGCCGATCGCGCGGGCCACCAGCACCGAGGCGGCCGAGACGCGCTCGCTGTGACCGCGGGTGTAGACGTCCTTGGTCTCGACGGCCGCGATCAGCGTCCGCACGGTGCTGTCGTAGGCGCGCTGTTGTTGCGCGTACTGCTCGTAGGCCCATCGCGCCACGAAGAGCGGGAGGAGCAGCAACAAAGCTGCGGCTGGGCCGACCCCGGCGCCATCGTCGTCCCAGAGGACCGCCAGAAGCAGACCAAAGAGTCCATAGCCCACGTAGTTGGCTACCGAGCCCGCCATGGTCCCTTGAAAAACGACGCGCATCGGCACGCCCTGATGCAAGTGCACGATGGCCGCCACCAGAAGGCCGTTCACGATGCAGTGCGCCACCAGTGCCGCCACGAACGGAACCAGCAGGGAAGGAAAGCTTCCCTGGTGGATCGCCTCTCCACCCAGAGCCGAGAACACGACAGCCGACGTCGTTGCAGCCAAGGTCATCTGCGCCGTATTGAACACCCGCTTGACCGGAGGGCTGCCGTCGTAGGCGAGCGCTGTCGTGGCCGCAAGGACCACAGCACCCCATCCGCCGACCAGAGGGAGCGCGGCGCTCGACACGACGGAGCTGAGCGCAATGGTGGCCAAGTCGCGGGAGCCGCGAGAGCCGATTGAGTCGGTGACGACAAGGAGGATGCCCAGCGCAAGAAAGTTGACTGGGTCAAACGCGTCATGGCCGACGATGAACGCGATGACCGGGAGCGGGGCGGCAGCCGCAGTCACGGCTGCGACAAACAGCCGTGCTCTGGTCGGCAGCGGGTCCATGGCCCCTCCGGGTCTGGGGAAAGGCACACAGAGCGAGACGGGGATCGGCAGCGCAGGGGTGCTGCAACCCTCTTACCACTTCCACTGGGCCGTGGTCTGGAGGAACTGCTCGACAGCGGACACGATCTTCTTCATGTGATTCTCAACCCCTTGGATTCATGTCACGAGCACCGCTAGTTCGCTCGTGCGGAATCCGCTCCGCTGGGGGTACTGCCGTGCTGCAAATCGCTGATTCCGTCGACTAGACGCAAACGATGTGCTGCCGATCCCGATCTCGCCCTGTGCAGTTGTCTACGCCAAACCTGTGCCATTCCGGAGAGCATGCTGGCGCAGGTGAGCCGAAGCCGCCCGCGCGGGAAGACCTCGGCTCTCCTCGCGTCAGTGAACGGGCTGGGTAAACCTGAAGTCAAGGGTTTCGCCGATTTGTATCTGGTCGTCCCGCTAAATCGGCCGTAAGTACTAGCCCGGCCAGCTGGTCTGCACACCTATGTTCCCTATTGGCGGCAGAAGACCCGTTTCGGCTGAAAAAGTGGTCACGGGATGGCTACGCTGCGCGATGGCCGGGCGACACGCCGGGCGCCTCCTGCACGGGGCCGGCCGGAGCAAGCAGTCTGAGCACACGATCATCCGCTGACCCTCGGCACTGATCGTTCCGACACTGATCGAAAAGGACCCGTGCAATGCCCGCGCTGCGCTTGCTGCCCGAACTCGAGGACTCGCTGCGACAGATCCCGGGCGTCAAGGCCGCCAGCGTGGTCACCGGGCCCGACGCGGTGCCGACCGAGGTGCACGTCCTGGCGTCGCCCGGCAAGCCCGCCAAGCAGGTCGTGCGCGATGTGCAGTCCCTCGCGCTCGCGCGCTACGACATCGACATCGACCACCGCATCGTGTCCGTGGTGCAGATCGCTGACGATGACGCGGGCCTGGTGGGCGAGACCCCCACCTCCGCGGATGAGCGGGCCCCCGAGGCGGCCGACGACACTGCCGACGCCGCCGTACGCCCGGCTATCGCGGCGATCATGGTGCGCAGCGGTGGCGGCGTGACGGAGGCGTCGGTGACGCTGACCGCCCGGGACCAGCTGTTCGAGGGCAAGGCGCAAGGACCAGCCGGTCAGAGCCACCGAGCCCGCATCGTCGCGGCGGCAACGCTGGATGCGGTCGACGACCTGCTCGGTCAGAGCTGCGAGGTGGAGTCGGCCACGGTGGTCTCGACGTCCAACCGCGAGATCGCGCTCAGCGTGCTGACGCTGATGGCGCCGCGTACCGGCGAGCAGGTCCTGACCGGTTGCGCGGTCGTGCGGGGCGACGAGGCGGACGCCCTCGCCCGCTCGGTCCTTGCCGCGCTGAACCGTCAGCTGACTGGCTGAGCTGCTCAGCTCAGGGGCGCAGCAGCGTCTTGATGGAGCGGCGCTCGTCCATCGCCCGGTAGGCCTCCGCCACGTCCGAGAGCGGCAGCTCGAGATCGAAGACCCGCCCCGGGTCGATCGCCCCCGACAGCACATCGGGCAGCAGCCCGTCGAGGTAGGCGCGCACCGGTGCGACCCCGCCGCCGACGCTGATGTTGCTGCTGAACAGCTGCTCAATGGGCAGCTGCGCACCGCCGGCCGGGACACCGACATAGCCGACGCGGCCACCCGGCCGGGCGGCGTCGATGGCCTGCTGCATGGACTCCCCGGTCCCGACACACTCGAGGACCGAGTCGGCGCCGATGCCGCCGAGCAGCTCGTGGACGGCGGCCACCCCCTCGGCGCCTCGCTGCTCGACGATGTCGGTGGCGCCGAACGCCCTCGCGACCTCCTGCCGGTCCTTGTGACGTGACATGGCGATCACCCGTTCGGCGCCGAGCCGGCGCGCGGCCAGCACGCCGCACAGGCCGACCGCTCCGTCGCCGACCACCACGACGCTCCGGCCCGGACCGGCACCGGCCGCCAGCGCGGCATGGTGCCCGGTGCCCATCACGTCCGAGAGCGTCAGCAGGCTGGGGATGAGCGAGTCGTCCGGCCGCGTCGGCGTGGCGACCAGGGTGCCGTCAGCCATGGGGACGCGGACGAACTCGCCCTGGCCGCCGTCGATCGGCAGACCCTGCTCGTCCTCACCACCCCACCAGGCCCCGTGCGCGCACGAGGTGTGTACGCCGTTCTTGCAGTGCACGCAGGTGTTGTCGCTCAGGGCGAAAGGCGCGATCACGAAGTCGCCGGACCTCAGTGTCGTCACCTCCGCGCCCACTTCTTCGACGACGCCGACGAACTCATGGCCGATGCGGTGCGGCTCGGCCGTCTCGGTGACGCCGCGGTAGGGCCACAGGTCTGATCCGCAGACGCACGAGGCGACGACCCGGACGACCGCGTCGCCCGGTAGGCGGAGAACCGGGTCGGGCAGGTCCTCGAGGCGGATGTCCCGAGGGGCATGGATCAGAGTGGCACGCACGGCGAATGGCCCTTCGACAAGAGAGCGACCAACCTACCCACCACGCATCGACACAGTCCGAGCGCTGCTGCCACCTGCCGGCAGCCGGTACGTCACGGACGTGTCAGGATGGACGGCAGCACACGGCCCCGCACCAGCGGCCAAACCTGCCGAGACACCACGAGGGAGCGTTCACCCATGGCGAAGAAGTCCCGCAAGAAAAAGGCTCGCAAGAACAGCAAGGCCAACCACGGCAAGCGTCCCAACAGCTGAGGACCGGCCGGCCCGCAGACAGACGAAAGGCCCGACCCGTGAAGGGCCGGGCCTTTCCCGTCGTACGGCGGTGCGGCTCTAGGCTTCGCGGTGCAGCTCGACGCGAGCGGCCTGGATACGGAAGAGGACCTTGGCCCGCAGCTCGGCGGGGGCTCGGTCATGGCAGCTGCGCTTGACGATCGACTTCACGGCCTCCTCGAGGCCGAACTCGCGCAGGCACGGTCCGCACTCGTCGAGATGGTGCTTGATCTCATGCGCGCGACTGGCGTCGATCTCGCCGTCGATGTACTCGTAGACCTTGTCGAGCACCTCGGCGCACGGTGTCTCGTGGGGGTTCCCGCAGCTCACGACTGGTCGCCTCCGTCGTCACTCACGCCCGCCGGCACAAGGCCACGCTCACGCGCATAGTTCTCGAGGAGGTCGCGCAGCTGTCGACGTCCTCGGTGCAGCCGTGACATCACCGTGCCGATGGGCGTGCCCATGATCTCTGCGATCTCCTTGTACGCGAAACCCTCGACATCGGCAAGGTAGACCGCGATCCGGAAGTCTTCGGGGATCGTCTGCAGCGCGTCCTTGACGTCGGAGTCGGGGAGGTGCTCGAGAGCCTCGGCCTCGGCGGACTTCAGCCCGCTGGACATGTGTGACTCGGCCTGCGCGAGCTGCCAGTCCTCCACCGTCTCGGTGCCCGACTGCTTGGGCTGGCGCTGAGCCTTGCGGTAGGTGTTGATGAACGTGTTGGTGAGGATGCGGTAGAGCCAGGCCTTGAGGTTGGTCCCCTCACGGAACTGGTGGAAGGACCCGTACGCCTTGGCGTAGGTCTCCTGCACCAGGTCCTCGGCATCGGCCGGGTTGCGGGTCATGCGCAGCGCGGCGGAGTACAGCTGGTCGATGTACTGCATGGCGTCCCGCTCGAAACGAGCATTGCGCTCATCTGCCGTCTCGATCGGCTCTGCGGCCCCGGTTGTCTCGTCGCTCATCGCTCTCGATGCTATCTCCCCGGCTGCTCCGCCAGATCCCGGCCATTCGGGATAGCTGAGCACCGCGGTCTCGGTGCGTGGCGACGCCGGCGGTGCGGCGAACATCGTGGGCTTACCTCCATCACAGGGAACTCCTGTTGGAACCACGAAGGGCCGGGAGGGATTCCCCCCTGAGGCGCGATCACGGACCCCGCGGCGTCAGGGATGGAGCTTCTCGCCCTTGCCCAGCATGTCGACGAAGGCGGCGATGCGTCGGGCGCGGGTCTCCGGCTTCTTGGCCGTCATCAAGCGGTGCAGGATCGCGTAGCGGTTCTGGCTGTCCAGCGCTGCGAAATACGCCGCGGCGGCCGGGTCCGCGGTGAGGGCGGCTGCAAGGTCGTCGGGCACGGTGGCGGTCCGCTGCCCGTCGTACGCCGCCTGCCACCGTCCGTCGGCCTTGGCGCGCTCCACCTCCACCAGCCCTGCGGGCTGCATCTGCCCGGCGGCGATGAGCTCCTCGGCCTTGGCACAGTTGATCTTCGACCAGATGCTGCGGGTGCGCCGCGGGGTGAAGCGCTGCAACCACGCGCTCCCGTCGAGACCCTTCTTCTGGCCGTCGATCCAGCCGTAGCGCAGGGCGACGTCAAGCGCTTCGGCATAGGTCACGCTGGCGGTCGGAGAGCCCTTCTTGGCGATCTGCAGCCAGACTCCGGCCGGTGTGTCGCCGTGGTGATCGTGCAACCAGGTAGCCCACGCCCCCTGGTCGACGAACGACACGACCGGGGGGTCGGCAGGCACCGTCAGCTGACCTTCAGGCGCAGGATCCGGTCGTCGCCCGGCCGCGGGTCGGCGCGCCCGTCGGTGTTGCTCGTGGTCAGCCACAGCGACCCGTCAGGCGCTGCGACCGCAGTGCGCAGTCGGCCCTGGGAGCCGACGAGGAAGCCTCGTGGGGTGCCGGCCCGGGCGCCGATCAGGGGCACGCGGTAGAGCCGCTTGCCGGTGAGGGCCCCGATCCAGGCGACGTCGTTGATGATCGCGATCCCGGATGGGCCGGCGGCATCGGTGCGCCACTGCGCCTTCGGGCTGGTGTAGCGCGGGTTGCTGGTGCGCCCCTGCGTCGCCGGCCAGCCGTAGTTGCGCCCGGCCAGGATGAGGTTGAGCTCGTCCCACGACTTCTCGCCGAACTCCGTCGACCAGAGCCGACCCGCCGAGTCCCACGCCAGGCCCTCGATGTTGCGGTGGCCCATGCTCCACACGGGAGAGCCCGCGAACGGGTTGCCACGCGGCACCCCTCCGGTAGGGGTGACGCGCAGGATCTTCCCGCCCAGCGACGACCTGCGCTGGGCGAGCGAGCCGTTCCCGCCCTCGCCCGTGGTCACGTAGAGCTGGCCATCGGGGCCGAAGGCGATGCGCCCGCCGTTGTGGTGCAGCCCGCGCGGGATGCCCTTGAGTACGACGTGCCGCGCGCCGAGCTTTCCGCTGCGGTAGCGCATGCGCACGACCCGGTTGTCGCTTCGGGTGCTGACGTAGGCGTAGAGCCATCGCGTCTTGGCGAAGTCACGTGCGATGGCGAGCCCGAGCAAGCCCGCTTCCCCGCCGCTGCGGCCGTTGGACACGACACCCGGGACCCGACCGACCGCTGACTTGCCGCCGTTCTTGGAGACCCGCACGATCGTGGCGCCGTCGCGGCTGGACACGAGCGCGTTCCCGTTGGGCAGGAACACCAGCCCCCACGGCGAGCCGAGGTTGCGGGCCATGACCCGCTGCACCGTGGCGCCGGGGGCAGCCTTGGCGGCGGCCGTGACCGAGCTCGTCTTGGCCTGCGCGCTCGAGGGGGACGCAGGCTGCGCCGATGCGTCGGCACCTCCCGAGGATGCTGCGACCAGCATCAGCGCTATGGCGGACCCGACGACTACGCGAGAACGGACTTGAAATCTGCCCTGGAAGGGACGAAGCGGCGTCATTCGACCTACCGTGTCGGATCTGCGGTGGGCGCGTCAAACACCCGTCCCGCGCGCGTCGGCACCAGCGTGCGGCACCAACGCGACACCGCGTCGACGACGAGGGACAACGCCTCGCGCTGGGTCACCGGCGCGGACTTCGCGACCCGCATGCTGTGATCGGCGAACGGCACGCGACGTACGACGATGCCGGCCGCGAGCTCCGGGAACTCCGGCAGCCCGCCGAAGGAGTCACGGTCGCCCTGCACGACCAGCGTCGGCACACCCGCCGCGGTCAGCTCGCCGATGCGCGACGTCTCCGGTCGACCCGGCGGATGCAGCGGGAACGCCAGCGCGAGGCAGCCCATGGCTCCGACCGACACAGCGGTGCGGCAGGCGACCCGGGCGCCGGCCGACCGGCCCCCGGCGACCACCGGACCGGCGAGTGCCAGCTCGGCAAGCACGGCCGACCAGGCAACGTCGAGAGCGGCCGGCCGGGTCGCCACCCTCCGGCCCGCGACGCGCCAGGGCTGCTCGACCCGGATGACGGTGACGCCCTGTGTGGGCAGGGCGTGGGCCAACGCGACCAGGTCGGGGGCCTCGATGCCGCCGCCCGCGCCGTGCCCCAGCACCAGGGTCAGACGTTCTCGGTCGGCCGGGGAGACGACAGCTCGCGCCTCGCCCTCCGGCGTCTCGATGCTCCGCACGGTCCCGTCGAGGCGGCTAGAAGAGCTGATCCTGCCCTCCCTGGTCGCTCTGGTCAGGTTGGTCGCGCGGGCGAGCCCCCGGGCCCGGCTCCCCCAGCGCAGGGATCGGCTCGATCAGAGACGGACCGTTGTTGCGCACGCTGTTGACCTCTGTCGAGACAGGAAAGGCCGTGAGCCGGCCGGGGGCAGCCGGCACCAACAGCGACCTCAGCTCGTCCGGGTCGTCGCGCGACGGGTCGAGCCAGTCGGCCTGTCGCTCACGCTCGACCAACAGCGGCATCCGGTCGTGGATGCGACCGAGGTCGTCCTCGGCCGACGTCGTCAGCACCGTGCAGGTCCACAGCCACCTGTCCGGGTCGTCGTCGCCCTTCGAGCGGTCCCGCCACAGCTCGTACAGCCCCGCCATGGCGAGCGGCCGGCCGTCGGAGGGCGTGATGAAGAACGGCTGCTTCTTGCCCTTGGTCTCGCCGTACCACTCGAAGTAGCCGTCGGCCGGCAGCAGGCATCGGCGCTTGGCGAAAGCCCGCTTGAACGCCGGCTTGTCGGCCACCGTCTCCATGCGCGCGTTGATCATGTGGCTGCCGATCGAGGGGTCCTTGGCCCAGGACGGCACCAGACCCCATCGGACGGTGCGCAGCGTCCGTACCGGCTCGGCATTCGGCTCGCCGTGCGGGGGGCTCTCGAGCACGGCGTAGACCTCGTCGGTCGGCGCGACGTTGTAGCTCGGCGCCAGCACCTGCTCCGGTGGCTGCACGACCTCGAACTCCTCGACGAGGTCCTCGGGTCGCGTGCTCGCGGCATAGCGTCCACACATGGTTGCCAGCCTGCCAGAGGCCAGCAACAGTCTCGCTCGACGAGGTCACCCGTGGGAACCGGCATCGCGTTTCCACGCAACCACCTCGGGCAGGAGGGGCCCATGACCGTCGTACGCCGCCTCGCCCGCCCGATGCTCGCCGCGATCTTCATCTCGGGAGGCTTCGACGCACTGCGCAACCCCGAGCCCATGGTGTCCGCCGCGGAGGACGTGGCGCCCCCCATCGCGGCCAAGCTGCCCTACCTGCCCCAGGACCCCGAGCAGCTCGTGAAGATCAACGGCGCGGTGCAGCTCGGTGCCGGGACGCTGCTCGCGCTCGGTCGTCTCCCGCGGGTGTCGTCGCTGTTGCTCGCCGCCAGCATCATCCCCACCACGGTCGCCGGTCACCGCTTCTGGGAAGAGGACGAGCCGAGCGCAGCGGCGCAACAGCGCATCCACTTCTTCAAGAACATCGGGCTCCTCGGCGGGCTGATGCTCGCAGCCGTCGACACCGAAGGCCGGCCGGGTCTGGCATGGCGGGCGCAGCACGCGACTCACCATGTTGCGGACACCTCACGGCGAGCACGCAAGGTCGCCAAGCTCGAGGGCAAGCTGGCAACGCGGACGGCTCGCGCAAAGCTCCCCGTCTGAGAGCCCTACGCTCGGCACATGTCCCCGCCGTGGCCAGCCCCTGTCGCCGACTCGCCGGTGCGCGCCACGGTCGCCGTACCAGGATCGAAGTCCGTGACCAACCGCGCGCTGATTCTCGCGGCGCTCGCGCAGTCACCGACCACGCTGCATGGACCCCTGCGCAGCCGTGACACGAACCTCATGGTCGCCGGGCTGCGGGCGCTCGGCACCCGCATCGATGACGCCGGCGACGACTGGCAGATCGAGCCCGGCCCGCTGACCGGCCCGGCCAGCGTCGATGTCGGCAACGCCGGCACGGTCATGCGCTTCCTGCCGCCGGTGGCGGCCCTGGCTGTCGGCGACGTCCACTTCGCCGGTGACCTGCGGGCGGCCGACCGCCCGTTGCGCCCTCTCCTGGACGGGCTGACCGCCCTGGGCGCCTCGATCACCGCAGACTCGGGCCGGCTCCCGCTGACCGTCCACGGTCGGGGCTGGCTGCTCGGCGGCAGCGTGCAGCTGGACGCCTCCCTGTCCTCGCAGTTCGTGAGTGCCCTGCTGCTCGCGGCACCGCGGTTCGCCGACGGGCTGGAGGTGCATCACGACGGCGGGCGTCTCCCGTCGGGACTGCACATCACCATGACGGTCGAGATGCTGCGCGCGGCAGGCGTCCTGGTCGAGCACGCCGATACGCACGCCTGGCGCGTGGAGCCCGGGCCCATCCACATCGGCACGCTGACCGTGGAGCCCGATCTGTCGAACGCCGCGCCGTTTCTCGCCGCTGCAGCGGTGACCGGCGGCACGGTGACGGTGCCGGCCTGGCCGGTGCGCACCAGTCAGGCCGGAGACGCACTGCGCCACCTGCTGGAGCGCTTCGGCGCGCGCTGCCGGCTCGAACCGGACGGTCTGACCGTCACGGGGCCGCAGCGCCTCTCCGGCATCGACGCGGACCTGGGCGACGTCGGTGAGCTCACCCCGGTGATCACCGCCCTGTCCGCCCTGGCCCACGGCCCGTCCACGCTCCGCGGCATCGCCCATCTGCGCCACCACGAGACCGATCGGCTCGCTGCGCTGTGCAAGGAGATCAACGCGCTCGGCGGAGACGTGACCGAGCTCGACGACGGCTTGATGATCAGGCCGCGGCCGCTCACCGGCGGCGTCTTCTCGACGTACGACGACCACCGGCTCGCCACCACGGCGGCCGTCCTCGGCCTGTGCGTGCCCGGGATCGAGATCGAGAACGTCGAGACCACCGCGAAGACGCTGCCTGGATTTGTCGACCTGTGGACCGGGATGCTGGCGTGAGCCCCACCCGACGTCGTCGTGAGCTCGACGAGGACGACGTCAGGGTGCGGCCCAGTCGAGGGTCTCGCCCGCGCACCAAGGACCGGCCCAGCCACGACGACGCCACCACCGGCGTCGTCGTGGCCGTCGACCGCGGCCGGTACAGCACCCGGGTCGACGGGCGCGACGTGACCGCCATGAAGGCACGCGAGCTTGGTCGCCGCGGCGTGGTCGTCGGTGACCGCGTGGCATTGGTCGGCGACGTGGCCGGCGGGGACGACGCCCTCGCGCGGATCGTGCGGGTCGAGGAGCGCAAGTCGACGCTGCGGCGCACGGCCGACGACACAGACCCCTTCGAGCGCGTCATCGTGGCCAATGCCGACCAGCTCGTCATCGTGACCGCCCTTGCCGACCCGGTGCCGCGGCTGCAGCTCATCGACCGCTGCCTCGTCGCGGCCTTCGACGCCGGACTGCGGCCGTTGCTGTGCCTGACCAAGGCTGATCTGGCCGGACCTGAGGAGCTGCTCGCCAAGTACGGTGCCCTCGACGTACCGCACGTGGTGGTCGAGCGCGGAGGCCCGCTCGACGAGGTGGTCGAACGCCTGCAGGGCACGGTCAGCGTTCTCGTGGGGCACTCAGGCGTCGGGAAGTCCACCCTGGTCAATGCCCTGGTCCCCGGCAGCGACCGGGCCACCGGCGGCGTCAACGCGGTCACCGGTCGTGGTCGACACACCTCCTCGTCGGCGATCGCTCTCGAGCTGCCCCAAGGAGGCTGGGTCATCGACACCCCCGGTCTGCGCAGCTTCGGTCTCGCGCACGTCGACCTCGGCCGGGTGATCCACGCGTTCCCCGATCTCGAAGCGGGCACCGAGAACTGTCCCCGGGGCTGTACGCACGACGAGCCTGAGTGCGCGCTCGACGACTGGGTGGCCGCCGGGCACAGCGACCCCCAACGACTCGCGTCGCTGCGGCGGCTGCTGCGCAGCAGGGACCAGGAGGACGACGGCCAGCTGCTCTAGCGGTCGCTACTTGCAGGCGCTCGACCCGATGGTGCAGCTCCACGCGGCGACCGACCCGAGGTGGCCGGTGACGGCGACCTGAGCGCCGGCCGCCAGGGCGGCGAGAACCGCGAGCAGGGCCACGACGGTCACCGGCCGGCCGCCGCGGCCGCGGCGGTTCATCAGCAGCAGCACGGCAGCGAGAATCCACAGTGCCGCGGTGGGATAGATGACGAGCTTGCCCATGTCCATGTGGTTCTTGATCTGCTTGCCGACGACGCCGCCGGCATTGAGCCGCTCCTGCAGCTTCTTCCCGCTCTGCGTGGCCACCGGCACGGAGAGCAGCCCGATGGTCAGGATGGCGAGGACAGCGACGCCGAAGCGCTCCCGCCATCGCGGCACCACCGCCATGGCTATGACGCCGACGGCGCCCAACGGCACGAGAACGACCACGGCATGGACGACGAGCGCGTGGACGGGCAGACCCAGGATGGTGTCGAACATGGCAGCGTCGGCGTCGTGGCGCCGTCTCCCTTCCCGCGGCAGAGGACACAGGGGGTGGAGCAGTGTGCGGCGGTGCTGACGTGCTGACGTGCGGACGTGCTGGACGCGCCCACCCTGACACGATCAAGAGCCGCGTGGAGTTCCCGACACTCGGGATCGCCGGATCGGGATCCGACGTCAACGGTGCCCCCGCTGCGCCAGTACGCGCCACTCCCGCGGGTGAGGAACCCTTCGTCGACAAGGTGGCGCCGCAGCGCGGCGTTGAGCACGACGAGCCGCTTGCCGCGGGACGCGGCCTACGAGGCGGCTGCTGGCTGCCTGTTGGCGAGCTTGGAGCGCAGCCTCGCCCGGCGCTTGTCGACGGCCCGGGTGTGGTTGACGTACTCGGGCCACTTCGCCGCCGCGTGGGCGAGCCAGGCCTCGCAGACGGAAAGGGCCGCGCCGAGGTCACCGGCAAGCTCGAGCAGCACGGCCGCGCGTTCGTACGTGTAGGGGGTGTCCGCCTCGACCGCGATGCCGTGCAAGAGGGTCTCGAGCTCGCGCAGGTCGGGTTTGGCGAGCTTGGTCGTCAGCGGATCGCCGTCGAGAGTCCACCCGTCGATGCTGAACCGCGGGACCGGGATGGGAGCGGCCTCGATCGAGGTGCTCACCGTGTTGCGGTGGAACAGTCCCATGTCATCTCCCGGACTGTGCGTGGCCCATGTTTCCTGTGTGAAGTATGCGGCGGTGCCGGGGCCAGCCACCAGAGACTTGTACGGTTCGTTACATGACGGCGTATGACGACGACCTCCGCCTTGCGCACGTCCTTGCCGACGCCGCCGACTCCCTCACCCTGTCGCGCTTCCGCGCGCAGGACCTGAAAGTCGAGACAAAGCCCGATCTGACGCCGGTCACCGACGCCGACCGCACCGTGGAGGAGTCGATCCGCGGGACCCTGTCCCGCGCTCGGCCGCGCGATGCCGTGTCGGGCGAGGAGTTCGGCGACACGGGGCACGGGCCGCGTCGCTGGGTGCTCGACCCGATCGACGGCACGAAGAACTTCGTCCGCGGCGTCCCTGTGTGGGCGACCCTCATCGCGCTGATGGACGGCGACGAGGTCGTCGCCGGCCTGGTGTCCGCCCCGTCGCTCAACCGGCGTTGGTGGGCGGCGTCCGGGTCGGGCGCCTACACGGGCAAGAGCCTGTCCGCGGCCACGCGCCTCGCGGTCTCGAGCGTCGGGGACATCGAGCACGCGTCGCTGTCCTACTCCAGCCTGGGCGGCTGGTCGACGCTCGATCGCGAGGAAGCGTTCCTGTCGCTGGGTCGCGCGGTCTGGCGCAGCCGGGCGTTCGGCGACTTCTGGTCCTACATGCTGGTGGCCGAGGGCGCAGTCGACATCGCCGCGGAGCCGGAGGTGCTGCTGCACGACCTGGCGGCGCCCTCGATCATCGTCACGGAGGCCGGCGGCCGCTTCACCGACCTGGCCGGCAAGGACGGGGCGGCCGGCGGCAGCGCGATCGCCACCAACGGGCTGCTGCACGACGAGGTCGTGCGGCGGCTCAGTCCCTGACGGACGGCCGGTACTGTCCGTCCGCTCGCGCGCCCACCCGCCGCACGAGCACCAACAACGACGGCCCGACGAGAACCGCTGCCAGGTCGAACCAGCCGTAGCCCCCTGCGGCGCCCGATGGCGGGTTGCCGATAGCGACGATGCCAGTGGGGTCGTGCGACTGCCAGGTCCAGGCACCCAACCAGGTGCCGATGAGCTCGAGGTACGTGACGATGACGAAGGCGCCGATGTAGAGGGTCCGCGAGCGTCCCCAGCACAGGAAGCCGAGCAGGCAGGCGAACCAGAACGCGCCGAGCACGTCGAGCCGGTCCGACCAGACCAGCCCCCACGCGGCGTACGCACCGCCCGCCGCGACGGTGGCCGCCACGAGCGACGGGCGGCGTGCGTTCACCCA
>JAVEDJ010000225.1 GCA_030841025.1 Actinomycetota bacterium | reverse complement strand
AATGCCCGCTCGAGGTCGACATAGCGACGCTGAAGAGCGAGGCGCTCTCGCACCACCACGACCTGCACGGCGTCCCGGTGCGCTCCCGGCTGTTCGGCGCGATCCGGGCACTGAACCGGGTGGGAGCCGCGACCGCTCCGCTGTCGAACCTGCCTGGACGAAGCCGGCCGCTGCGTCTGCTCATGGGGCGCTTCCTCGGCATCGCGCCGCAGCGTCCGTTGCCGGTCTTCCAGCGCCGGACCCTGGTCTCGTGGTTCGACGGCCGGTCCCGGCGGCCCACGACGGCCGGGACCGCCGGTGCGGCCCAGGGGACCGTCACCTATCTGGCCGACTCCTTCACGACCTACACCGAGCCGCGCATCGGGCAGGCCGCGATCGAGCTGCTGGAGCGGGCCGGCTGGCAGGTGTCGCTGCAGAGCCGCGGTTGCTGCGGGCGGGCCAGCTTGTCCAAGGGCCTGGTCGACGACGCGAAGCGCAAGGCCGCCGGTCTGGCGGCTGCGCTCGTCGCGACGACCGAGCCGGGATCGCCTGTCGTGGGCTGCGAACCCTCCTGCCTCTTCACGCTCCGGGACGAGCACGTCGCGTTGCTGCCCGACGATCGGCACGTGCGTGACGTCGCCGGCCGGGTGCGCCAGGTGGAGGAGCTGTTGTCGGCCGCCATCGACGAGGGCCGCCTGACTCTGCAGGAGGACTCCTGGCTCGCGGGCCGCCGGATCGTCTACCACGGACACTGCCATCAGAAGGCCGAGGTGGGGACGGCCGCGACCATGGACCTTTTGCGGCGGATCCCGGGGGCGGAGGTCGTCGAGCTCGACGCCGGCTGCTGCGGGATGGCGGGCTCGTTCGGCTTCGAGACCGAGCACTACGACGTCTCGATGGCCGTGGGGGCCGACCGGCTCTTCCCCTCCGTCGCGGCCGAGCCGGTGGACACCGTCCTCGTGGCAACGGGCGTGTCCTGCCGGCAGCAGATCCAGCACGGCACGCAGCGGCAGGCAGTGCATCCCGTCGAGCTGGTCCGCAGCGTGCTGGCGGACGGATGATCGACAGTGCGGCCCCATGGGTAGCACGCTGAGGACGTCCTTCGACGGATGGAGCAGTGATGACCAGACTCCGGCGCACCCTCGGCGTTGTTGCCGGCACCGTCCTGGCGCTCACCGTGGTGGCGTGCGACGCGGGCTCCAAGGCGGGCAGCGACGGCAGCGGCGGGGGCGCCAGCAAGTCCGGCGAGGACGCGCTCAGCGTCGGGCTGGTTGCCGTGCCGGCCAGCCTGGACTTCACGACCGTTGACGGGGCCGCCATCCCCCAGGCGTTGTTGAACAACGTGTACGACGGCCTGGTGAAGCTCGACCAGAACGGCGAGATCCAACCCGACCTCGCGAAGTCCTGGCAGGTCAGCGACGACCGCAAGACCTACACCTTCGACCTGGTCGACAACGCGACGTTCAGCAACGGCGAGAAGTTCACTGCCGACGACGCGGTCTTCAGCATCAACCGGGTCATGAGTGACTGGACCATCTCGCTCAAGGCGGCGATGGATGTCGTGCAGGAGGCCAAGGCGCTCTCGCCCTCACAGCTCCAGGTGACGCTCAAGGAGCCGAGCAACGACTGGCTCTACCGGATGACCACGCGCATCGGCGCGATGTTCTCCAAGACCGGCGTCGACAACCTCGCGACCAAACCCGTCGGCACTGGGGCCTACACGCTCGCGAAGTTCAACCGCGGCGACTCCATCGCGCTGGCGCGCAACGACGACTACTGGGGCAAGAAGCCGTTCTTCGCATCGGTCACGCTCAAGTACTTCAAGGACGCCACGGCGCTCAACAACGCGTTGATCACCGGCACCATCGACGTCATCGGGACCGTGCAGGCACCGGAGTCACTGGCCCAGCTGACCAAGGACGACAGGTTCCAGGTGATCGAAGGCGTCACCAACGGCGAGGTGGTGCTCTCCTTCAACGACAGCAAAGCGCCGTTCACGGACAAGCGAGTTCGGCAGGCCGTGCGCTACGCCATCGACCACAAGGCGCTGGTTGACACCTGCTGGGCCGGGCGCGGCACCCTCATCGGCAGCATGGTCCCGCCGACCGACCCGTGGTACGAGGACCTCACCGGCGTCTATCCCCACGACCCCGAAAAGGCGAAGGCGCTCCTCGCGCAGGCCGGCCAGTCATCGCCCACCCTGCGGCTACGGCTGCCGAGCCTGCCCTACGCGCAGTCCTGCGGGCAGGTGGTGAAGAGCCAGCTCGCTCAGGCGGGCATCAACGCAAAGATCGACACCCTCGAGTTCCCGGCCCAGTGGCTGCAGACGGTCTTCACCAACCACGACTACGACATGTCGATCGTCGCGCACGTCGAGCCCCACGACATGGCTGCGGTGTTCGGCAACCCGAAGTACTACACGCAGTACGACAACCCGCGGGTGCAGAAGCTGTTCGCCGCCGCGGACACCGGCACCGAGCAGGAGCAGGCCGACGACCTCAAGCAGGCGGCCCGCACGCTGTCGGAGGATGCAGCGGCCGACTGGTTGTTCTTGCTCCCGAACCTCGTCGTCGCCGAGAAGGGCATCACCGGGCTGCCGAAGAACGCCATCGCGGAGTCCTTCGACCTGACCCGGCTGGCGCGGTCCTGACCCCGCGCGCGGCGGACGCAGCGGCGAGGGCGGGCTAGGCGATGTGGGTCACGGTGCTGCAGCGCACGGCGATCCTGGCCGCGAGCCTGATCATCGCCTCGGTGGTCGTTTTCGCCGTCCTCGCCGTGCTGCCCGGTGACCCCGCGCGCGTGGCACTCGGTGTCAACGCCACCGAGGAGGCCGTGGTACGGCTGCGCGAGCAGTTCGGCCTGGACCGGCCCCTGGTCGTGCAGTACGCCGACTGGGCGGGCGGGCTGCTGCGCGGCGACCTCGGCACGTCGTACGTCTCGAAGTCGCCGGTGGGACCGCAGGTCGCCGACCGGCTTCAGGTCACCGGCATCCTGGTGCTCGCCAGCATGCTGGTCGCCCTGGTAGTGGCGCTGCCCGCCGGCGTGGTCATGGCCGTCAGGCACCGTCGCCTGTCCGGGCTGCTGCTCTCGGCGGTCTCGCAGGTCGGGGTCGCGGTACCCGCCTTCCTGGCCGGCATCCTGCTCATCACCGTCTTCGCGGTGCGGCTGCGCTGGCTGCCGGCCAACGGCTGGACGCCACCCGCCGCGGACCCGGTGATGTTCCTCGAGCAGCTCACCCTTCCCGCGCTGTCGCTGGGGCTGGTGCAGGGCGCGGTGCTCACCCGCTACGTGCGCTCGGCGATCCTCGACGTGCTGCACGAGGACTACCTGCGGACCGCGCGCGCCAAGGGGCTGACGGCCGGTCGCGCCCTGGTGCGGCACGGGCTGCGCAACGCCGCAGTCCCCGTTGTCACCGTGCTCGGCCTGCAGCTGGCCACGTTGCTCATCGGTGCGGTCGTGGTCGAGCGGGTCTTCGTGGTGCCGGGGCTCGGCAGCCTGCTGCTCGACGGGGTGGCTGACCGCGACCTGCTCGTCGTACGCGACGTCGTCATGGTGCTCGTCGTCGCGGTGCTGCTGGTGAACTTCCTCGTCGACCTGCTGTACGTCGCGATCGACCCACGCCTGCGCAGGGCCCGGTGACCGCCGCACTGGCGCCGGCCGTCGCCCGCGGCTGGCGGCGGCGCCGTAATCCCAGCCTCGTCGTCGGCGCAGTCCTCGTCGCCCTGGTCGTGCTGACCGCCCTGGTGTCCTTCGTCTGGACGCCGCACGACCCGACGTTCGTCGAGGCGTCGGTTCGGTTGCGCGGCCCCGGCAGCGGCTACTGGCTCGGCACCGACAAGTTCGGCCACGACGTCGTGAGCCAGCTCATGGTCGGGGCGCGCACGACACTGTTCGTCGGGGTGGTGGCAGTGAGCGTCGCGGCGGTCCTGGGTGTGCCACTCGGGTTGCTCGCCGGGATGGCGCCGCGATGGACGGGCGAGCTCGTGATGCGGCTGCTCGACCTCCTGCTGGCCTTTCCTGCGCTGCTGCTGGCGATCATGCTCGGTGCCGCCTTCGGCGCCAGCACGCTCACTGCGATGGTTGCCATCGGCATCGCGACAGTGCCGAGCTTCGCCCGGATAACCCGAAGCGGCACCTTGCAGGTGATGAGCACGGACTACGCACTCGCCGCCCGGGCCGCCGGGCGGCGGCCGTCCGCGGTCGCCGTGCGTCACGCGCTCCCCAACGTCGCGAGCCTCGTGATCGTGCAAGCCTCGGTGTCGTTCGCGATCGCGATCCTCTCTGAGGCCGCGCTCTCCTTCCTCGGGTTCGGCACCCCACCGCCGACGCCGTCGTGGGGCCGGATGCTGCAGGAGAGCCAGGAGCTGTTGTTCGTGGCGCCTCGGCTGGCGCTGTTCCCGGGCATCGCGATCGCACTCGCCGTGCTCGGCTTCAACCTGCTCGGCGACGGGCTGCGCGACCGGTTCGACCCCCGCCTCGAGGACCAGCGATGACCGCCGGCGCGACGGGCACCGTCCTGCGGGTGCGGGACCTGGCCGTGGGGGTGCGCGACACCGATCTCGTTCTGGTCGACGCGTTCGACATCGCTCGCGGCGAGCGGGTCGGGCTCATCGGTGAGTCGGGATCGGGCAAGTCCCTGACCGCCCTCGCCGTCATGGGCCTGCTGGATGAGGGGCTCCAGGTGTCCGGTTCGGTGCGCCTCGCCGGCGTCGACCACGACCTCGTCGGAGCCGACGACCGGCGGATGGCCCGGGTGCGCGGTCGGCACGTCGCGATGGTGTTCCAGGAGCCCATGACGGCGCTCAACCCGACCATGCGGGTGGGCGACCAGGTGGCCGAGACCATGCTCCTGCACGGCTCGCGCGGCAGCCGGTCCGCCGCCCGGTCAGCGGCGGTCGACCTGCTGCGCCAGGTGCACATCCCCGACCCGGAGCAGGCCGCCCGGGCCTATCCCCACCAGCTGTCCGGCGGACAGCGCCAGCGTGTGGTCATCGCGATCGCGTTGGCCAACGACCCGGCACTGCTCGTGTGCGACGAGCCGACGACCGCGCTCGACGTCACCGTGCAGGCGCAGGTCCTGGACGTGCTCGTGTCCGGTGCGGCAGCGCGCGGCGCCGCACTGCTGTTCATCACGCACGACCTCGCCGTGGTCGCGACAGTCTGCCAGCGGGTGCTGGTCATGTACGGCGGCCACGTCGTCGAGGCCGGGACCGTCCAGGACGTGTTCACCCGGCCACGTCATCCCTACACCGCCGGGCTGCTCGCAGCCTCGGACCTCGACGCCGTCGATGACCGTGGCCGGCTGCGGACGATCGCGGGCACCGTGCCGGCTGCGGGGCACTTCCCCGACGGCTGCGTCTTCCGCAACCGCTGCCCCAACGCGCAGGACGACTGCGCGGTCGCTCCCCCCTGGACCGGTCCCCACCAGGCCTCCGGCTACGCCTGCCACCACCCGGTCCCTGCCGTGGCGGAGGTGGGGCGTGGCTGAGCCGACCACCGACGTCCTACCGGCCGTCAGCGTCCGCGACGTGACGCGGACCTACCGCCGGCCGCGCCCCGCGCCGTTCCGGCCGGCGCCGCTGGTCGCCGCGCTGCGCGGCGTGAGCCTTGACGTGGCACCGGGCCAACGCTTCGGCATCGTCGGCGAGTCCGGCTCCGGCAAGTCGACGCTGCTGCGCATCATCGCGGCACTCGAGCGGCCGACGTCAGGGACCGTGCACGTCGAAGGCAACGACATCACCGCGCTGCCCGAGCGTCGGCTGCGCGGGCTGCGTCAGCGGCTGCAGCTTGTCTTCCAGGACCCGATGGGCTCGCTCGACCCGCGCATGCGGGTGGGCGACATCGTCGCGGAGCCGCTGGTGGCCCAGGGTCACGCGGCTCCGCGGGATCGCGTGGCCGAGCTGCTGCAGGCGGTCGGGTTGTCCGCCGACGCGGCGAACCGCTACCCGCACCAGTTCTCGGGCGGTCAGCGGCAGCGCATCTCCATCGCACGGGCACTCGCGCCGCGGCCGCACATCTTGGTGGCCGACGAGCCGGTGAGCGCCCTGGACGTCTCGGTCCGGGCCCAGGTGCTGAACCTCGTGGCGGACCTGGTGGATGAGCTCTCGCTCACGTTGGTCTTCGTCTCCCACGACCTGTCCGTCGTACGACGGGTGTGCGACACCGTCGCGGTGATGCATGCTGGCGAGGTCGTCGAGACCGGATCGACGAGCCAGGTGTACGACGATCCGCAGCACGACTACACGAAAAGGCTGGTGTCCTCGATCCCGACGCTGCGGCGCGCTCTTGCCGGCGTGACTGCCCGGGACCTTGCCGCCGGTGCCGCCGGGGAGGTTGCATGACTGTGCCGGATGCCAGGGCCCAGGACCACGTCGACGAGCACGGGGTCGTCGAGCTGACCCGCGCGCTCGTGCGGGTGCGCAGCGTCAACGACCCTGCCGCGGGGTCGAACGAGGCGCCGGCCGCAGATGTCGTCGCGCGGCAGATGCGCGAGTGGGGGTGGGAGCCACAGGTGGTCGAGGTCGCTCCTGGCCGGCCGAACGTCGTGGCCGTCATCCAGGGCGGGGGAGGGCCCGGCCGGACCCTGATGTTCGAGGGGCACACCGACGTCGTCACCGAGGGCGACCTCGGCGCGTGGTCGGTGCATCCCTACGGCGCCGAGCTGCGCGACGGGCGCATCTGGGGCCGCGGCAGCGCCGACATGAAGTCTGGCGTCGCGGCAATGCTGCACGGCGTGCGCGCCCTGCAGCTGGCCGGGCCGTTCCCCGGTCGCGTGGTCGTGGCGGCCCTGGTCGACGAGGAGGGGCTGATGCTCGGTGCCAAGCACTTCGCCAGGACCTGGCGCGACCACCTCGACGGCGAGATCGACGGTGTCATCGTCGGTGAGCCGGAGGAGGGGGAGGTCTGCGCGACCGCGAAGGGCGCGCTGCGGCTGAAGATCGAGCTGACCGGTGCGATGGCGCACGGCGCGATGCCGCAGCACGCGCGCAACCCGATCCCCGTCGCCGCGCTGGTGGTGACCGCGCTGGGCGACCTGGAGGAGGGGCTGGTCGACGAGCACGGTGAGCACGAGCATCTCGGTCCCACCTACCTGACGCCGACCGTGCTGCTCGCCGGCGACACGAACCAGATCAACGTCATCCCGGCACGCGCAGTGCTCTGCGTCGACGTACGCACCATTCCCGGTGTCGACCACGCGAGGCTGGTCACCGACGTCACCGAGGCTGCGCGTGCGGTGGCATCGGCGGCCGGTGTCGACGTACACGTCGAGGTGGTCGACGACCGCCCGCCGGTCGACACTCCCGTCGACCACCCCGTGGTGACAGCGCTCGCGGCCGCGCACCAGAACGTGACCGGCGAGCAGGCGCGGTACGGCGGTGTGCCGGGCGCGACCGACGGCACGATCCTGACCCGCGACGCCGGCCTGGCCACGGTCGTCTACGGCCCTGGCGGCAAGTGGATCGCCCACCAGGCCGACGAGTTCGTCGAGGTGGGCGACGTGATCCGGGCCGCGCAGGTCTACGCCGAGGCAGCCCGGCTCTTCCTGACGGGCGCGACGGCTGGTGAGGAGATCACCGGATGACGAACTTCGACCCGTCGACGAGGGGCTGACCCATGGACTACTCCGGACTGTTCCGGCTGGACGGTCGGCGCGCCGTCGTCGTCGGCGCGGGCAGCGGCATCGGACGCGAGTCCGCGTTGGCGCTGGCCGCGCACGGTGCCACGGTGGTGTGCGCTGACCGGGACGAGGCCGCAGCAACAGCTACGGCCGGTGCGGGGGAGGGGTTGTCGTCGTACCGGCTGGATGTGCTCGACGGCGCGGCGGTCACCCGCGCCGCCGACGAGCTCGGACCGGTAGACGTGCTGGTCATGTCCGCGGGGACGAACGTGCGCAAGCGGCTGCTCGACTACTCGCCCGAGGAGTTCGACCGGGTGCTGCGGCTGAACCTGCGCGCTTCCTTCGACCTGATGCGCGCGTTCGGCGCCGGCATGGCGCAGCGGGGACGCGGCAGCATCATCGGTATGGCGTCGATCCGGTCGGTGACCGTCGAGCCCGGGCAGGGCGTCTACGCCGCGACCAAGGCCGGGCTCGTGCAGCTGCTGCGCACCGCAGCCGCCGAGCTGGGGCCGGCCGGCGTGCGGGCCAACGCGGTCGCGCCCGGCGTCGTCGAGACCCCGTTGACCGCCCAGATCCAGGCCGATCCCCAGTGGTACGACGCCTACGCGCGCAAGAGCGCGTTGGGCCGCTGGGCCAAGCCCGAGGAGATGGCCGGCGCCGTGGTGTACCTCGCCTCGGACGCGTCGAGCTTCGTCACCGGCTCGGTGCTGTTCGTCGACGGCGGCTGGACCGCGGTCGACGGTCGTTATGAGCCGCCCTCCTGACTGCCGTCCGTGCGTCAGACCACGTCGCGTCGGTGTGAGGTCCATGCGGCCACGGCAGCGCAGACCACGAGGTAGCACAGCAAAGTGAGCAGTGCTCGCGGCTCCGCCACGGACGACGTCACGCCCGGTGGTGGGTCGATGACCCGGTCCGGCATCACCGCCCCGACCAATGAGCCGGCGTTGACGCCCGGCAGGACATCACGCAACGGCCGCAATGCGGTCAGCACCGAGCCGGCCATCGCGGAGACGAGGTTCTCGATGCCGAGCACCCAGACGACACCAAGGCCGATCGGCAGGGCAACGCTGCGCAGCGTCACGCCCAGGACGGCACCGAGCGATGCCCACATGGCGAGCACCAGCCAGCCGGCACCGAAGCCCGCGGCCAGGTCTGTCACCGTCGGCCAGTCGGCGGCCTGGTTCTCGGCGAGCGCGATGCCCAGGGAGCTCGCGGCACTGAGCGCGAAGAGTACGGCGACACCGACGAACAGTGCGGCGCCGAGCGCGACCAGCTGTCCGCTTAGGACGGAGATCCGGCCCGGCCGCTGGGTGAGCAACGTCTTCACCGTCCCCCAGCCGTACTCACCGCCGAACATCAGCGCACCCAGAACCAGGGCGAGCGCGCCCGCGAACACGGGGAACCCGCCGATGGAGTTGATCACCAGCTGGTCGGGCAAGGTGCTGGCGAGGACGTCCCCGCGCGGGACGTTTCCGCCGACGGTCTGCGCGTCACCGGTGCGGTAGGACAGGTACGGGATGAGGTAGCCGAAGATCTGGCTGAGGACGACCGCAGTGGCGAGCAGCACCCAGGCGGTCGGCCGCTTCCTGAGCTTGAACAGCTCGGCGCGGATCGTGTCAGACATCGTCGACCTCCTGTCGGTCGGGCTCGTGGTCAGTCATGGCGAGGAACACGTCCTCGAGCTGGCGCTCGTCACGCCGCAGCTCCGTCACGGCGACTCCGGCGCTGACGAGGGTGCGGTTGATGAGCGCGGTGTGCCGGTCGTCGGCGCGTACCCGCAGCGCGCCGTCGTACGGGCGCACGCTCTCGACCTCGTGCATGGACTCGAGCTGCGCCCGGGCGACGTCCGGAGGTGTCGCCGCGACGATCAGCTCGGTGCCCCCACGCAGCTGGTCGACGGTGCTCTCGGCCAGCATGCGGCCTCGGTCGATGACACCGACGCGGTCGCAGATCTGCTGCACCTCCCCGAGCAGGTGGCTCGAGAGCAGCACCGTGCGGCCGCTGGCACCGAGGGACCGCACGAGACGACGCATGTCGCGCATCCCGGCCGGGTCCAGTCCGTTGGTCGGCTCGTCGAGGATGACCAGCTCCGGGTCCTTGAGCAGCGCTGCCGCGACGCCCAACCGCTGCTTCATCCCCAGCGAGTACGTCGCGAACGTGTCGCGCGCCCGGTCGGCGAGGTCGACGGACAGCAGCGCTTCGCCGATCCGAGAAGCCGGTACGCCGGCGTAGCGGGCGACGACCCGCAGGTTGTCATTGCCGGACAGGTAGGGGTAGAACCCCGGTCCTTCGACAAGTGAGCCGATCCGGGCTAGCGCTGCCGGGTCGCCCGGCGGCCGGCCGAGGACCGACACCGTGCCGCCGGTGGGCGCGACCAGACCGAGCAGCATCCGCAGCGTCGTGGTCTTGCCCGCACCGTTGGGGCCGAGGAAGCCGTAGATCTCGCCGCGTCGCACCGACATGCTGACTCCGTCGACCGCGGTGATGCGTTCGTTGTACCGCTTGGTCAGCCCGCGGACCTGCACCACCGTGTCTGCCTGGGCAACGGGATCCGCGACTGTGCCGGCGGGTCGGGGGGCGGTCATCGACCCTGCTCCCTGAGGACTGCACGCCGCTCGCGGTACTCCTGCTCGTCGATGTCGCCGGACGCGAATCGCTCCGCCAGCTTGGCCTCGCCGGCACGCGGGCCGGCAAGCGTCCTGTTGCGGCGACCGAGCAGCACGACTGTCGTGACGATGCCACCGATGACGAGGATCCACAGAATGGGAAAGACCGGCCACCAGGCACCGGGACCGTCCCAGCGATCGGCGGCCAGGAGCGGCGACGTGCCTGCGGCGAGCGCGGTGTGTCTCCACATGAGGTTCTCCTTGGACGTGGCGATTGCTGACAGATCGATCCTCGTCAGCCGCACCGCTCACGTCGTCGCCCTCGCGGAGACACTTGGGCTGCGTCAGCGGGCGCAGTGGGCGCAGTGGGCGTACGCCCGCTGCGGTATGCCGTCAGCCGGACCAGCCCGGGCGGACCAGCCCGGTCTCGTAAGCCATCACGACGAGCTGCGCCCGGTCACGCGCCTGCAGCTTGATCATTGCTCGGCTCACGTGCGTCTTGGCGGTAGCCGGGCTCATGACGAGGCGTCCCGCGATCTCGTCGTTGTTGAGGCCCTCGCCGACGAGCGAGACCACCTCCCGCTCGCGCTCGGTGAGCGGCGAGAGCAGCGCGGGAGGCGTCGTCCGGCGGCTGCGGCTTGCGAACTCCGCGATCAGCCGCCGCGTCACGTTCGGCGACAGCAGTGCATCGCCCCGGGCAACCGCGCGGACACCCTGCAAGAGCTCGACCGGCTCGGTGTCCTTGACCAGGAAGCCGCTCGCCCCGATCCGGATGGCCTCGAAGACGTACTCATCGAGGTCGAAGGTGGTCAGGATGATGACGCGCGTATCCGAGAGCATCGGGTCGGCGGCGATCAGGCGAGTTGCCTCGAGCCCGTCCAGGTCGGGCATCCGGATGTCCATCAGCACGACATGTGGCTGGGTCGAGCGCACCACCGTGATGGCCTCGCGGCCGGTGGCGGCCTCGCCGACGACGTCGATGTCGTCCTCGGCATCCAGCAGTGCTCTCAGGCCGGCCCGCACCAGCGCCTGGTCGTCGGCCAGCGCTACGCGGATCACTGCTCACCGCCGAGGGGCAGCGTCGCGCCGAGGCGCACCCCTCCTGACGGTGACGCGTCGACCGTGAGGGTCCCGCCCAGGGCGCTGGCCCGCTCGCGCATGCCACGGATGCCGCTGCCCCCGTCGAGCGAACCACCCAGCGCGTCGCCCCTGCCGTCGTCAGTGACCTGCACCGTCAGCGTCTCGGCACCGTAGTTGAGGTGGACGTCTGCATGCCGGGCCCCGGAGTGCCGGACGACGTTGGTGATCGCCTCCTGCACGATGCGGAAGGCCGCCAGCTCGACCGCCGCGGGCAACGGTCGCACGTCGCCGTCCACCAGCTTGCGCACCGTGAGGCCGGCGTGGCCGCTGCGCTCGACCAGCCCGTCCAACGACCCGAGCCCCGGCGCGGGCGTGCGCGGTGCCGCCTCGCTCTCGTCACGCAGTACGCCGACCAGGGCGCGCATCTCGACCAAGGCCTCCTTGCTGGCGTCCTTGATGGCGGCCAGTGCGGTGTGCGCCTGCTCGGGGCGCCGGTCGACCAGATGCAGGGCTACTCCCGCCTGCACGTTGATGAGCGACATGTGATGCGCGACGACGTCGTGCAGCTCGCGGGCGATCCGCAGCCGCTCCTCGTTCGCTTTCCTGCGTTGGGTCTCGGCGCGCGCCTGCCGCCCGGCCAGGGCTCTCTCGCGGCGCACCCGGGCGACTTCTCCGGCGCTCAGGACCACCAGCCCCCACGCTCCCACGCCCAAGGCCTGACCCCATGACCAACCCTCGTTGCCGAGTAACGGGCGCATGGCGAAATGCCCGAGGTAGACGAATCCGGCGGCCAGCCAGGCGGCTGCCCGGTGACCGCGGACCACCGCCGCGAGCAGTGCGACGGCCAGGCTGAGGACGACCGGGCCATAGGCATAGCCGCGCAGCAGGTAGACCAGCGTCACCGCCGCCACCGACCACAGGACCGGGACGGGTGCTCGGCGCAGCCACAGCAGGGCAACGGGTCCGGCGACGGCGAGCACGATCGCCAGCGCATCGAGAGCGCGGCGGTCGGTCTGACCGTGGGCCGCTCCGAAGGTGCCGACGACCTGGAAGGCAGCCAACGCCACCGGCCCCGCCACGGCCGCACCGCGCCAGCGCGCGGCCGGATGGTCGCCGGGGTTGCCCACGGGGTCACGGTAGGCGAGGACGGGCGTGATCTCATCGCCCCCCAGGTGCAGCCGCCGCTACTCCCCAGGGCGTACCCGCCGGGCAGTCGGGGCGTGGCGGTGGCGGTTCGGGGGCTGAGGGTCGTGGCGCCTGGTTTGTTCAGGTTCGTTCCGAATCTGCCGATGTCAGGAATATGACGGCTGTCCGCGTGCTCCGCCCGATACTTCCGTTGCTTCGGCGTGCGACGGGCGGCTGGGTGGCGGCCGTCGTCCTGGCCGCGATCGCCTTTGTGCCGGCCGCGGCACTGACATTGCAGTTCAAGCACATCGGTGAGCGACGGCTGCAGGCGCAGCAGGAGCTGCAGGTCGTCGTAAGTGAGCTGCACACGCAGGACGCACTGGAGTGGCGGTCCATCAGCGGACACCTGCCGACCGCCGAGGCGACCGCCGAGCTTACGAGCTCCCGCGAGCGGGCCCAGCTGCTGACGTCGCGCATTACCGCGCCTGAGCACAAGAAGAACCTCGAGGCGCTGAACGCACGCTATGCCCGAGCGGTCGACGAAGAGCTCCGGCTCCTGCGCGCCGGCCGGGAGGTGCAGGCGGCCGAGGTGGACGAAACCGTCGTCGATCCTGCTTTCGACAAAGTCCTGGACGCCGCGCAGGACTACGACGCGGTGCTGGCCGCCGACGCGGCCCGCGCCCGCAAGCTGGGCGACATAGGCGTGCTGCTCACGGTCGGACTCTCGCTCGGCGTGACGGCGCTGGTGCAAGGTCGCCGACGGTACGTCGAGCTGCGCCGCCGCACCGAACGGAAGAGTGAGGCGCGCTACCGGGCACTGGTCGACCAGTCGTCGGACGTTGTGCTCGTGACCGACCGTCGCGGCAGCTGCCGCTTCCTGAGCCCGTCCGCCGAGCGGCTGCTCGCCCCACACTTCGGCCCTGAGTCGGTCGACGGCCAGGGTCTGGCACTGGCTCAGGCGGTGCACCCGGGCGACCGCGACGTGCTCGAGGCAGCGCTCGAGGCCATCGAGCCCACGTGCGGCTCCACCATCGAGCTGCGGCTTCGGGGGGACGAGGGCTGGCGGACGTTCGAGATGGACGTACAGGATCTGTCTGCCGACGCGGCGGTCGGCGGCCTCGTCCTCACCGGTCACGACATCACCGAGCGACAGGCGTTGCAGCGGGAGCTGGAGCACCGGGCGCTGCACGACGGGCTCACCGGACTGCCGAACCGGGTCCTGCTGGCCGACCGCTTCGATCAGGCATTGCGCGCAGCCGCGCGTGCCGGGCACAGCGACGACGGCCCCGAGGACGGTCGTGGCGTGGGGCTGCTGCTCATCGACCTCGACCGCTTCAAGGAGATCAACGACACCCTCGGGCACCACTACGGTGACGAGCTGCTCGTCCAGATCGGCCCCCGCCTCGTCTCGGCCCTGCGCGACGGGGACACGGTCGCCCGCCTGGGTGGCGACGAGTTCGCGGTGCTGCTGCCGGATGCCCGAAGCCTCGAGGCTGCCGTCGCGGTCGCCACGACGCTGCAAGCGACCCTGGCCCGGTCCTTCTGCATCGACGGCGTCGAACTCGGGGTCGAGGCCAGCATCGGAGTGGTCATGTCCGGCTTGCACGGTACCGATGCCGCGATCCTGATGCAGCGCGCGGACATCGCCATGTATGTCGCCAAGCAACGCAGCCTCGGCATCTTCGCCTACGACCGCGAGGCCGACTCCAACACACCCGAGCGGTTGTCCCTGCTCGGTGACCTGCGCCGCGCGCTCGACAACGAGGAGCTGTTCCTGCATTTCCAGCCGAAGGTGAGCCTCAGCACTGGCGAGGTAGTAGGCGCGGAGGCGCTGCTGCGCTGGCAGCATCCGACTCGCGGGCTCATCCCGCCCGATGCCTTCATCCCGCTCGCGGAGAACACCGGGCTCATCGGCCCGATCACCCGCTATGTCCTCGACCGCGCCCTCGCGCAGGCTGCGCGTTGGGCCGAGGCCGGAGAGCCGTTGCAGGTGGCCGTCAACCTGTCCGCGCGCAACCTGCTCGACGACCAGCTCGACGCGAAGGTCGCCGAGCAGCTCGCGGCACACGGCGTCCCCGCGCATCGGCTCACGCTCGAGGTCACCGAGAGCGCCATCATGACCGACCCGGTGCGCGCTCGGGAGCTGCTCGAACGCCTCGCTGCCCGGGGTGTCGCCATCTCCATCGACGACTTTGGCGCCGGATACACCAGCCTCGGGCAGCTGAAGGACCTGCCCATCACCGAGCTGAAGATCGACCGGTCCTTCGTTCTCGCCATGCAAGGCGAGGCGAGCGACAGCCTCATCGTGCGCAGCGTCATCGATCTGGGACACAACCTGGGACTCAGCGCAGTCGCCGAGGGAGTGGAGACCGCAGCGGCGCTGCAGGACCTTTCCGGCTTCGGCTGCGACGTCGCGCAGGGCTTTCTCCTGTGCCGACCGCTGACTGCCGAAGCGTTCGACCGGTGGCGCACCGCGTGGCCGCGGCAGGCCGAGCAGCTCCTGGAACCGCTCCGCTCACCGCTGGTCTCCACAGGGAGCGACGCAACCCCCGCCTAGCCCGCTTCGGCCGTGAGCCGGCTCAGGGTGGACCGGGGTGGTTAGTGGCTGGCCTCGTAGCCGACGGTGCGGGGGACCTTCACGATCTCGCCGCTCCATGAGCACGTCGCACACCACGTCGCGAAGACCCGGGCCTCACCGGTCCAGTACTCCACCACCAGCGAGCTCGCCTCGGCGAACGAGGCACCGCACTCGGGGCAGAACTTCGGTCGGTCGAGGTAGAACGCCTCTGCATCGCGCGCAAAGGTCGCCGTGGGTGGTGGCAGCACCGGATCGAGCGCCGGCAGCCCGCTGCCGACGGCCGCGGGACTGCGTCGCTCCTGCTCAGGCACCGGCGGGCGTCCCCTCCCGCGCCGCCGCGGCATCGAAGTGCAGCTTGAGCAGCGCGTCCTTCTGCGGGCTGTACCGCGAGAAACCGCTCTCGATCCACTGCTTCGAGAAGACCGCGCCCGCACCGAACTTGTTCTTCTCGCAGGGCAGGTCGATGCGCTCGTGGGGTTCGCGTACGACGCCGATCGGGTCACGGCCAGCGGCGACCTCCTCGAGGTTCTCCTTGAACATGCGGCGCATCATGGCGACACCGACGTCGCTCTTGCCCAGGTGCTCGAGTGAACGGTCCGTGACCGGTCCCTGCGTCACCCACGCCATGATGTCCTGGCCCTCGACGTAGTCGACGATGTGGCGCCCGCGCTCGTCGCGCCACGGGATCTCGTAGTCAGGGATGTCCGTCTGCGGTTCCCACTGCCCGCCCTCTGGTGCGTGCACCGTGTAGCACACGAACCAGGTCGTGGTGTCGTCGATCGGCACCCTGATCTGCATCTGGTCGATGCCGCCGCCGCCCACGCGCATGTTGTAGGGGAAGACGAGCGGGTGCCCCACGGCCCAGTCGTCGTCCTCCTCGCTGTGCCCCTCCAGCAGCCGACGCTTGATGATGCCGTGGTCGAACTCGTCGAAGGCCACCTTGACGTGCTTGCGCTGGAAGGACGACGGGGCATCGAAGCCCATCGTCTTGCCCAGGAACTCGAAGTAGCGGCCATGCAGCCACTCCACGTGGTGCGGGTCGACCGCGTTCTCCATGATCTGCAGCCAGCTGCAGGGCAGTGTCGCGTGGCCGATGTCCCGTACACCGTCCATCACGTAGACGTCGAAGCGCGGCAGCTCGGGAGCAGGGTCGGGCCCGACGTAGGCCCAGACCATGCCCCCGAGCTCAGCTGCCTTGCCGACCTTGGCTCGCACCCGGTCCTTGAAGTGGGTGTTGTCCGACTCGGCCGGCTGCTCCAAGCAGGTGCCGTCCAGGCCGAAGTACCACCCGTGGTAGCCGCAGCGGATGCCGTCGGGCTCGACGACGCCGTAGGCCAACGACGCCCGGCGGTGCGGGCACTGCTCCTCGACGATGCCGAGCCGCCCCGACGGTGTCCGGTAGACCGCCCAGTTCTCGCCGAGCAGCCGAACGGCCTTCACCGGGAACTCGGCGAGCTCCCTGCTGAAGCAGACGGGGTACCAGTAGTGGCGCAGGACCGCGCCCATGGCGGTGCCGGGACCGACGCTGGTCAGTTCCTGGTTCTGCTCGACGCTGAGCATGATGTCCTTCCTGGTTTGCGGTGTCAGTCTTCGAGGACGGTGACTGTGCCGTTGCTGCCGTCAACCCGCAGCCGCTGGCCGGTCTTGATGCGCTTGGTACCGAAGGCGGTCCCGGTGACGGCGGGCAGGCCGTACTCGCGGCAGACGATGGCCGCGTGCGACATCATGCCGCCGACGTCGGTGACGGTCGCCTGGATCCGCCCGAAGATGGGCGCCCAGCTCGGCGCCGTGAGCGGTGCGACGAGGATCTCGCCGTCCTGGACCTGGTCGATCTCCGCGGGGGAGAAGATCACTCGGGCCAGCCCCTCGACCACGCCGGGGGATGCCGCCATGCCCTTGAGGTCACCGGAGTCGTCGTCGCTGCCTCCGAGCCACCCAGCAACGCTCTCGCTGGTGATGCCCCACAACATGATGGTGAACGGCTCGGTGACCACCTCGGGAGGCGCGCCCAGCGCCGGGGGAGGCGACCACTTCTCGAGCGCCGACACGATCTGCTTGCGCCGATCGATCTCGCGCGGCCAGTAGGCCGGACCACGGGACGGCGCGCCGACAGCCCAGGCGGAGTACATGTCCCACAGGGCTTCCGGCACCTCGTTGCGCTTGAGGAAGAAGATGTCGTCCTCCTCGGCGAAGAAGCCCTCCTTGGCGAGGACCCGGCCGAGCTCGCGCATCTTGCGCCACAGCACCGAGTGCGACCAGTGCTCGACGTAGAAGTTGTGGTTCTCGACATAGGGGAAGACCACCCGTGCGAGGCCGAGCTTCTGCTCGAACGTCGCCCGGTCCTCGTCGGAGGGGAGCAGCTCGGCGTACTCCGTGACGATGCGATCGCGCTCGGCGCGGATCTTCTCGAGAGGGCGGGCGAGGTCGGTGCCTTCGCGCAGCATCTTCGAGTAGTTGCGGATGAAGGCGTAGGGGATCTCGCGATGCTCGATCCAGATCTGGTCGGAGTGATAGAAGCCCGACCCGCTGGAGAAGTTGAACCACGGCTCCGCCGACTCGCTCCATGCGGCCAGCCACCTGCGTCCCTCGTCGGAGGCGCCCAGTGCCTCGTCGACGGCGTCCGGTCGGTCGGCTGACGCGAAGTGCCCGTCGAGGTCGAGCTCCACCGCGAGCCGCGAGAGCTTCTTCAGCTCGTCGTCGGGACGGAACAGGTCGACGTCGACTCCGGCCACCATCTTGGCGATCGCCAGGTCTGGGATGTTGGGCCAGGCCTGCTTGCAGAACCCGAAGAAGTCGAGGTACGCCGCATAGCCCAGGTTGAGGAACTCGAAGTGGTACTGCCAGAGCTTGAGCCCCAGGTCGACGATGCGGTGATAGGCCTCCATCAGGGCCATACCGCTCCCGGTGCCCCGCCCCTCGGTCACGACCTCCAGCGGCTCCCGGTCGGGCAGTGGCTCGATGTGCACGAGCTCCATGTCGTGGATCAGACCGCGGATCTTCTCCAGCCAGTTGGCGTAGAGGTCGTCCCAGTTGGCGAAGTAGTGACCGGCCCGCTCCATGAACTCGGGGATTCGCGACTCGACCTCGGCGGGGTCAGCCACGCCGACCGGGGAGAGGTAGGCGTAGCCGTAGAGGATCCGGTAGTCGATGCCCATCGCCGGCGGGATGACGTAGTGCCGCGTGTTGTACTGCGACAGCGAGGCGATGGCGTACTCGAAGAACGTCGCGTCCCACGGCGTCAACGCCATCGGCCAGTGGACGCCGTCCTGGAACCAGAAGGCCTGCTCCTCGTGCTCGCGCCGGTCCTCGCTGAAGACGGACGAGTAGGAGTAAAGATCGGTCCAGTCCTCGGCGCCGTCGGGCACCGGGATGTCGAACGGGCTCGGAAAACGCCGCTCGCTCATACCCACCTCCATGTGGGGTGCCGGCGGGCGGGGCACCCGTCGGACGAGTCGACGACCGGGTGGCGTCGACAGTGGTGCGCGGTGACCATCACTGGTCAGCCGGACTTGCTCTGTGCGTGCAGCGGCGACGTCAGGGTCGCCACGATGCTGGCCATGTAGTCGCCCTGGGTGGCCACCGAGGGCACTGGGCGTCGGCTCCACACGGTCTCGGGTCGGCTCTGCAGCAGCAGCACGTTCGCGTCGTCGGGCAGGTCGAGGTCGACCGCCCACTCCACGTCCTGCGGGCAGCCGTAGTGCTTCTCCGCGGTCCGGGCCAGCCGAGCCACTGCCTTGATCTCGGCGTCGTCGAGGCTTGGCTGCTCGCGCCGCTCGTCGACGATGGCCACCCGCTCCACCCCGTTCTCGCCCAAGCGGTACTCGTACTCCTTGGAGGAGACCTGCCGTTTGGTGATCTCGTAGAGCACCTTGTCGACGAGGTAGTTGTCCGGAGTCACCTCGCCGGCCACCACTGCCTCACCGAAGCCCCACGACGAGTCGATCGCCACCTGCGAGCGGTCGCCGTCGCGCGGGTTGAGCGTGAACGCGACACCCGCAGCCTTGGGACGCACCATCTTCTGTACGGCGACGCACATCTGCACCGAGTCGTGGGGGTACTTCATCTGCGCGCGGTAGGCGATGGCGCGCTCGGTGAAAAGGCTCGACCAGCAGCGCCGCACCATCGACAGCACCGCCTCGGGGCCCTGGACCCACAGGTAGGTCTCGTGCTCGCCCGCGAAGCTTGCGTCGGGCAGGTCCTCACTCGTGGCCGACGAACGGACGGCGACCGGCACCCGCGGGTCGCTGCACATCTCGGCAAGGGCGGCGTAGCCCTCCCGAACAGAGTCCTCCACCTCGGTCGGCACCGGTGCTGACTCGACGAGGTTGCGCAGCTCGAGGCTGACCGCGGCAAGCTTGCCCAGGTTGCTGGGGTCGAAGGAGCCGAGCAGGCTGTGCACGGCGTTGGCGATCTCTGGGTTGGCGTGCACGAAGCGGTAGGCGTCGGTCGTGACCGCGAAGCCCGGCGGCACGGGCATCCCGGCCACGGTCATGGTGCCGAGGCTCGCGCACTTGCCCCCCAGCTGGCCGGCGTGCTCGGGCTGGAATTCGGCGAACCAGACGACGTAGCTCATGCGAGCACCTCCGTGGCCATTGCGGGGGAGGCGGTCGCCGCGATGGCGGCGTGCCAGTCAGGGAGCAGCGCGGGGTCAGGCACCTGGACCTCTTGCACCCGGTTGCGGTAGGCGACCGCGGCCTGGTTGCCCCCGCGGTGCAGGCGGACCAGGACCTCTTCGGTGTTGTAGGGCTCGCCGGCGTCGTAGCCGACCGCCCAGGTCGCGAAGGCACGGATGGGGCCGGAGTGGGTGGCCACGATCACCTTGGCGCCGGGCGACTCGGTCAGCACCCGACGGATGCCGAGCCAGAAGCGACGGACGCAGGAGGCCGGCGGTTCGAAGTGGAGCATCGGGATCGTCATCCAGAGGTGGATGGGGTCGGCGCCGCCTTGCTGCGTCGTCCAGAAGCGGTCGACCTCGACCATCCACAGTGGTCGGTCGCCGTGCGCAAGGCGTTCGTGCCGCTCGAGGATCTCGACGTACTCGCGGAATGCGGCGGTGACGTCGCGCAGCCCGGCCGGGGTCGACACCTGGAAGTTGAGGAACTCCGGCATCGAGGTGATGTCCGAGACGTCGGCGTCCCGCTGCCACTGCACGAGACCGTCGAGCAGGCCACGCCGCATGTGCTCGGCCGTCTGGCGGGCCCGGTTGGTGTCGGCGCACACGATGCGCACCTGTTCGCCGTCGCGCACGGACTTCGACAGGTCGAAGCCGCGACGGTGGGACTGCCACGAGCCGAGGGGCGTCAGGCCCGACTCCGTCGAGTAGCCCTGCGTCTCACCGTGGCGCACCAGGTGGACCTGCGCGACCGTGTCCGGCGCGAGCAGATGTCCATCGGTCGGCAGCTCCTTCGTCCTCGTGATCTCGGCCCACGCGCGTGTCGCGGGCAGCGGCTGGCCCTCCCAGACAACTGGGCCGGTCAGCTCAGGGTCGGCGCTGCGTGCCCGGAACCTGCGGAGGTACAGCGGGACATGTGCGCCGGCGTCGTCCGCCGCCGCACCGGTCGCCGCCGCGGCATCACTCGCGTTACGCCGCTGCCGCTCCTGGTAGCGGCCGAGGTACATCGGCGCGTCGGTGCGCTCGGTCCGCCGCGACCGGGGCGCGCCGTTCATGTCGCTCACGTGTGCACCGTGAAGAAACGCTGGTTGACCACGCCGTCGTAGTAGAAGATGGCCCGCCCCATCTCGCCCTCGGTCCAGGTGATCGGCTCGGTGTCGGGGTCGACCCAGTAGCCGCCGCTGAAGATCTCGTTGCGGTTGCCGGCAGGGTCGAAGAAGTACGTCGTAAAGCCCCGCGTCGCGCCGTGTCGCGTCGGGTTCACCTCGATGGGGACACCGTGATAGCTCAGCAGGTCGGCCGCGTCGCGGACCGCGCCCCAGTCGTCGACGTAGAACGCGAAGTGGTGCAAGCCACCCTGCGGCCCGGTGATCATCGCCAGGTCGTGCGGCGTGTGAGTGCGCTCCAGGAACACGGCGATGCGCTGTCCGTCGTCGCCCAGGATCTGCTCGGTGAGCCGGAACTCCAGCACGTCACGGAAGAAGTGCAGCCCCTCGTCGACGTCCTCCGCAGTGAGGAACAGATGGTCCAGCCTCGGAGGTGCGATGCCGACCAGACCGAGCGGGTGCACGGGCGGGTTGGTGAGCGGCAGCATGTTGCCGACGCTGGCCATCCCGTGCACGAGCTCGGTCAGATGTCCGGTCGGTGACACGAAACGCACCGCTTCACCATGACCGGGGGCCAGGGTCCCCGCCGCGTGCCGGGTCACCTCGCAGCCGTACTGCTCGACCGCCTTCTCCAGCCGCTCGAGGTCGTCCACGTGCTCGACCTTGAAGCCCAGGTGCTCGAGACCGTGCGTCGCAGCCGCCTTGAGGATCACCGAGTGGTGCTGGTGCTCGTCCCACCCCTTGAGGAAGACCCGATCGCCCTCACGAGCGGTCTCGATGAGCCCGAGGACCTCGCAGTAGTAGGCCGTCGCCAGCTCGAGGTCGGGGACGCGGACCTCGACGTGCGACAGGCGCAGGATGCCCATGGATCTCTCTTCCTCGGAGTGCGCCGCCAGAGGCGGCGGAACGTCGTACGGGCTTGGTGTGTGCAGCAGGTCTAGGTGTGCACCTTCATGAAGCGTTCGTTGAGGTCACCTTCGTAGTAGAAGATCGCCTTGCCGATGTTGTCCTCGGTCCACGTGATCGTCGGGAAGTCCGGATCGGGCCGGTAGCCACCGGTGAACACCTCGTTGCGGGTGCCGAGCGGGTCGAAGAAGTAGATGGTGTTGCCGCGGGTGATGCCGTGGCGGGTCGGCCCGACGTCGATCTGCACGCCGTTGTAAGCGAGGACGTCGGCCGCCTTGCGGACCTCGTCCCAGTCGTCGAGCCAGAAGGCGAAGTGGTGCAGGCCGCCGTTGGGGCCGGACACGACGGCGAGGTCGTGTGGCGAGTGCGATCGCTCCATCCACGTGCCGATCTGGTGTCCGTTGCCGTCCAGCAGCTGCTCGGTGAGGCGGAACCCGAGCACGTCCATGTAGAACCGGCTGGCGTCGCCCACCTCCTCGGCGGTCACCAGGAGATGGTCCATCCGCGGGGGAGCGATGCCCCGCAGACCGTCGACGTAGGCGGGTGGGTCGATCTTGGGCAGCAGCCCGCCCACCTTCTCGACCTCGTGGACCAGGGTCATGACGTGACCGCTCGGGGTCTCGAAGCGGACCCCCTCACCCTGGGCGCGCTCCTCACGCCGGGCCACGCGGCGCACCGGCATGCCGTAGCGCTCGACGGCGATCTCCAGGTCCTCGAGGTCGTCCGGATGCTCCACCTTGAAGGTGAACCCGTCCAGCCCCACGCGCGGCGCGTAGCGCAGCCGCAACGAGTGGTGGTCCTCCTCGTCCCAGCACTTGAGGTAGGTCGCGCCGTCCGCGCGCTCCACCTCGATCAGCCCCATGACGTCGGTGTAGTAGGCCGAGGCGAGCTCCATGTCGGGGACGGTGATGTCCACGTGCGAGAGGCGCAGGATCCCCATACGGTGTCGGTCTCCAGGCAGTTCGGGTGAGCTCCGGGCCGCCCGTCGGTGCAGCGGCTGGCTGGAGCATCCGCCCGCAGCGTTCCGTCAGCAAGACCGCTGTTCCGTCATGCGGGACACGGCGCGTGCCAAGCGGCGCGGTCCGGGCCAGGATGCAGTCATGACCCCCCCGACGGCACGGCCGGAGGACATGCGGGCCGCCATGGCCGATTTCGTCGCCGCGGCTCACGAGGCCTACCTCGCTCAGGCGCGGCTGCTCCCGCCCGCCGACCGCGCCCGCCTGCCCCTCGTCGCGGCCGGTACGTTCACCGTCGTCGCAGCCGGCGCACGCAACCTGCACGTGTTCGCCACCACGGAGGCGCTCCCGGTACCGGTGGGCCCGGAGGTCGAGCTGACCGGCCAGGCCGACGAGCTGGCCTGGCGCCTGCGGTTCTACGACCCCGTCGTGCTCCCCGGTCTCGGCATGATCGACGAGTCGGCGGCCGCAGCGCCCGACGAGGTGCGGCGCACCCTGGGCGTGCACACCGTTCTCTACCACCTGGTGGTGCAGCCGGGCTCCGAGCTCACCAGCCACCACGCCCTGCACATGGGCACCGGACTGGCCAACAGCCACGCGGCGCGATCGCGCGACATCGAGGCGGTCCGCGCGCACCGTCCCGGGTACGGCGCCCTCGTCGAGGAGCTCGCCGGTGCCCTGCAGGCGGGCCTGCCGCGGGCCGCCGCGCTGCTGGCCGCAGCCATCGCGCCGTACGACGACGCCGTGGGCGAACTGGCCAGACAGGCCACCCCTGACCCCCAGGCCGTGCTGTCGGGCCTCGTCGCGGCGGTGCGGACGGAGCCCGGCCGTGCCCTCCGCTGAGCCTCCGGCGCGACGACCAGCGTCGTCGGGCCTGTCGTCGGTCAGCAGCGCCGCGCGGCTGCTCAAGGAGTTCCGCCACGGCGAGCGTGACCTCGGAGTGACCGAGCTTTCCCGGCGTCTTGGGCTCGGCAAGAGCACCGTCCACCGCATCCTCACCACGTTGACCGCCGAGCGGCTGCTCGAGCGTGAGCCGACGAACGGCCTCTACCGGCTGGGGCTTGCGATGTACGACCTCGGCGCGAACGTCGCCATCCACCGCGACATCCATCAGCTCGCGCTCCCGGTGATGGAGGCGCTGCGTCAGCGGACCCAAGAGTCGCTGCATGTCGCCGTGCGCGACGGCCGCGAGGTGGTCTACGTCGAACGGTTGGAGAGCCAGCAGTCCGTCCGGACATTCATGCGCATCGGGCACCGCAACTGGGCCCACTGCACGTCGACCGGCAAGGTACTGCTGGCGTTTCTGCCCGACGACCAGCTCGACAGCGTGCTCGACGGCTGGGCGCTGCCGCGCAAGACCGAGCGCACGATCGGCGACCTCGATGAGCTGCGCGCCGAGCTGGCGCGGGTGCGCGGCCGGGGCTACGGCACCAACGTCAACGAGTCGGAGCCCGGGTCTTCGTCGGTCGCGGCGCCGATCCGTAACTCGCGCGGTGAGGTGGTCGCGGCGCTGTCCCTCGTCGGGACGACCATGCGGCTCTCGCAGCGGTCGCTGCGCGAGTTCGCCGTGCTCGTGATCGACGGGGCGCAGACGGTGTCGGAACGGCTGGGCTACCGGCGTAGCTCCTCGGAGCGGGGCGCATGACCGGTACTTCCGTCGGCCTCGTCCACGTTGTCGTGTGCCCGGCGCTCGACCTGCCACCCGGCGCGATGCGTCGCGTCGACGTAGCCGGACGCTCGGTCTGCGTCGGCAACGACGGGGGAGTCCTCTTCGCGGTGGCAGACACCTGCCTGCACAAGGGGTTGTCGCTGTCGGACGGCATGCTGCGCAACGGCCACGTCACCTGTCCCGGCCACTGGTGGCGCTACGACGTGCACACCGGCGCGCTGGCCGAGCACCACGGCGTCGCCGTATCGACCTACCCGGTTCAGATCAATGGAGGAGATGTCGTGGTGACGGTGCCCCCGGCCGAGCCGAAGCTTTCCTGGCGGGAGACGCTGCTGCGGCACGCCCACGCCGGGGATGACTCGGCGGACGCCGGCGACGGCGCACCGGTCAACGGTGTGCGCGGCGTGATCTGGGACATGGGCGGCATCGTCTACCCCACGCCGTTCGAGGTCTTCGACCAGATCGAGCGGGCCCATGGGCTGGCGCCGGGTGCGCTGCCGCGTGGCCCGTTCGCGCCCCAGGGTGACTCGCTGTACGACGCCGTCGACGCGGGTGAGCTGCCGGAGCCGGAGTACTGGGCGATCCGGCAGTCGGAGTGGCAGGCGCGGGGGGTCGACGTGGACGTGCACCGCGACATCGACTGGACCGACCGTGAACGGGCCGATGTCATCGCGCTGCTCGACCGGCTCGGCCCGCACCTGCCACAGCTGGTGCTGACCAACGACGCGACGGCGTTCCTCGGAGCAGGGTGGCGGGACACCTGGTCGCTGCGTCACCACTTCACCGGCCTCGTCGACTCGGTCGACCTGGGTGTGCGCAAGCCCGAGCCGCGGGCCTATGAGGCCGCGGCGGCTGCCATCGGGCTGCCGATGGGGGAGTGCCTGTTCATCGACGACCTGACGGTCAACGTCGTCGCGTCGCGGCGGGCGGGCATGCCCGCAGAGCGCTTCGACGTCACGGACGTGCCGGGGAGCCTGGCCCGGATCGTGGCGGCGACGGGCTTGTGAGCGCCGCACGCGAGCCCGCGGAGCCAGGCCGCTCTCCCGGCTGAACCGCCGGGGTGACCACGCCTGCCCCCTCGGGCAGGCGTGGTCAACGGTCACGAGGCCGGCGGACCCCCGGTGATGAGGGGCACGCGGTCCCAGACCCGGTGCAGGCCGAGCGCCTTGAGCAGCGCCTTGCGCTGGGCGGCCGTGGCGGTCCTGCTCACGAGGACACCGGGCGCGGCAGGGTCGATCCCGGCGCGCTCCAGCGCCTTGACCCCGTCACCCCAGGCGCCAAGCGGTTTCGCGTGGCGGAACATCTCCTGGAGCAGGATGTCGAGCCGCACATCGGTGAGATCGGCGGTCTTTCCCGCCACGAGCAGGGCGTCGTACTCGATCGAGCGTGTGGTGAGCAGCGTCCGCTCCACCACCGCGCTGGCGCGTCCGGCCGTCACCGTCCCGCCATGGGGCGCGATGACACGCACCACCACACCCTGCTGGCTCAGGTCCTCGCGCAGCGCGGCCACGCCGGCGAGGTCCGCGCCGTCCGTGACCATGACGCCGACCACACGTCCCGCCACCGGACCGGGCTTGGTCACCACCTGCGACAGGGCGAGTGAGCCCTCCTGCCCGGTCGCGGCTTCCCCGTCCGGGACGCTCAGTCCGAGGCCCGCTGCCACCTGCGCGCAGAGGGTGCCGTCGATGCGCGCGAGGCTTTCGAGTGTCCGCTCCTTCACTGACTGCTCGTAGCACTTGCCGAGCTCGAAGGTGAATGCCTCCACGATGTGCAGGCGCTCGATGTCGCTCATGCTGTTCCAGAACAGCGTGGCCTGGCTGTAGTGATCGTCGAAGGACGCTGCATGGGTCCGCACCTTCGGGCCGTGCACCGCCCGTGGAACGTGGACATAGCCGCGGTTCGTGGCGTCGGCAATGAAAGGGCACCCGAAGTCGAGCGAGTTCGGTTTGTACGGCGCGACTCCTTCGTGGACGGCGGTCTGGTGCATGCCGTCACGCAGGTCGTCGTTCACCTCGGTGTGCGGCCGGTTGATCGGCAGCTGGGTGAAGTTCGGGCCGCCGAGCCGGGACAGCTGGGTGTCCAGGTAGGAGAAGTGGCGGGCCTGCAGCAAGGGGTCGTCGGTGCCCTCGATCCCGGGCACCAGGTGGGCCGTGTGGAAGGCGACCTGCTCGGTCTCGGCAAAGTAGTTGACCGGGTTGCGGTTCAGGACCAGTCGGCCGACGGGCTGCACCGGAGCGATCTCCTCCGGGACCAGCTTCGTGGGGTCCAGCAGGTCGATGCCCTCGAAGGTCTGCTCCTCGGTGTCGGGGAACGCCTGGATGCCCAGCTCCCACTCCGGGAAGTTGCCGGCCTCGATGTTGTCGGCGAGGTCGCGTCGGTGGAAGTCCGGGTCCGCGCCAGCGGCGATCTGGGCCTCTTCCCAGACCAACGAGTGAACGCCCGCGACCGGCTTCCAGTGGAACTTCACCAGCGTCGTCTCACCGTTGGCGGCAACCAGCCGGAAGGTGTGGACGCCAAAGCCCTCCATTGTCCGGTAGGAGCGCGGAATGGCGCGGTCTGACATGACCCACATCAGCATGTGGGTGGCTTCGGTATGCAGCGAGACGAAGTCCCAGAAGGTGTCGTGCGCCGTCTGCGCCTGAGGGATCTCGCGGTCCGGGTGCGGTTTCGCCGCGTGGATCACATCCGGGAACTTGATGCCGTCCTGGATGAAGAACACGGGGATGTTGTTGCCGACCAGGTCGAAGTTCCCCTCCGACGTGTAGAACTTCGTCGCGAAGCCGCGCACGTCTCGAACCGTGTCGGCGGAGCCGCGCGAGCCGGCGACGGTGGAGAAGCGGGTGAAGACCGGTGTCTCCACCCCCTCGGCGAGGAAGGCGGCGCTGGTCAGCTTCGCCGCGGTCCCGTAGGACGTGAACACCCCGTGGGCGGCGGCACCCCGCGCGTGCACTACCCGCTCGGGGATGCGTTCATGGTCGAAGTGCGTGATCTTCTCGCGCAGGTGGAAGTCCTCGAGCAGCGTTGGGCCACGATCACCGGCCTTGAGGGAGTGGTCGGTGTCCGGGATCCGAACGCCCCCGGCCGTTGTCAGGAAGCGGCCGGTCTGGGACCGCCAGCCCTTGATGCCGTTGCCCTGAGGCGCCGTCGCACCGGCAGGTCCGACTGGCGCGGGTGCGGACTGATCGGGTTTGGCCAAGTCGACCGGCTTGGCCCGTACTTTGGGCTGCTGCTTGGACCCGGTACGCCGTCGCTGGCTAGGCACGCGCATCTCCTTCGTGGTCGCGGCGCTTGGACAAGGTGTCGCCGTTGCGTTGCCTGACGTGCCACGCGCGAGGAAGATCAAACCTCCGTGTGTCGCAGGTCTCGCGTGATGGCCCGATGGCTAGCGGACGGGGCGGCTGGCTCCGAGCCGGACGTTGCGCACTCCCTCGGAGAAGTGCGCCAGCGGTTCGAGGCCCGGACCCGGCAGGCCCCACGCCTCGGTGATCGTCTGCTGCAGCACGTCGACGGTCGCGGTCGACAGCGGCCACGGCTCGTGCTCCACCGGGGTCTCGAGCAACCGGCCGAGATGCCAGGTGTAGGCGCGCCATCGCCCCGTCAGCCACACGTCCTGGGCCGACGTGTCGACGATGCGCTCGCCGGGCCGCACATCGATGCGGTAGGAGCAGCGCCCGTCGCGCAGCGCACCCCCGTAGCTGATGAGCCCGTCGCTGGCGACGATGCTCAGGTCGCCGAGCTCATAGGGAGCGCCTGCTGCGGCGCGTGCGGCCATCGTCATCAGCGCGCTCGCCGCCTCGATCTGGAGGAAGTAGATGCCGTCGCGCTCATCGGTTACGCGGACATACGTCCGGACGTTGGTCTCGGCGAAGGTCAACCTCGGTAGGGCGCCGGCGTAGGGCAGACCGACGCCGGCCATGCGCAGCGGCGTGATCGTGAGCCAGGCCTGGTGGTCGTAGAGGTCGACTGTGAGGCCGGGCGGAAGCATCGCCTGCACGGCAGCGGCATCGACCGGCCAGTGCACGAATGCGACCGACAGCCAGTCGCTCATCAGCACGGGGACCCGTACCTGTTGCTCCGGCTCCGAGGCGGCCATCCCCTCCCGGTGCCCGGCCGCTGCAGCCGCAAACGGCCCAGCGCCCAGCCGGGACGCGCCGCGCACCGCCGTCTGCTGCCGGGTCTACACCGGCGGCGGTCGGAGAGTTCCCAAGAGGTGGTCCCGGCCGTGCCGTGCGTCAGCTGCTGGCCGGGCTGATCGTCACCAGTGTGACGGTCCCGTCCTGCTCGGTGATCCGCAGCGCGGTCTCGTCACCGGAGGGCG
>JAVEDJ010000173.1 GCA_030841025.1 Actinomycetota bacterium | reverse complement strand
TCGCGGCCGGCGACGGTGGCCGGCGCGACCTCGGTGCCGGGGACGTCGGCCGCCTCGACGGCAGCCACCGCGATGGGTCGCACCCCTTCGCCGCGGCTCAGGTCGGGCCGCTGCTCCTCGTCGGCCTCGAACCAGACGCCGAGCGAGGCGCAGACGGAGGGCAGCAGCGCCGCGGCCGCACTGGCGTAGCCGGCAACCGACGGATGGAAGCGGTCCGGCCCGAACATCTCCGCGGGCGAGGCCTCGAACTCGGGGCCCAGGATGTCGCCGAGCGACACGCTGCGCCCACCGGCCTCGACGATGGCGATGGTCTGGGCCGCGGCCAGCTGGCGGCTGGCGCGCCGGGCGATCCAGCGCAGCGGCTGCGGGACCGGCTCCACGGTGCCCAGGTCCGGGCACGTGCCGACCACGACCTCCGCCCCCATCTGGCGCAGCCGGCGAACGGCCTCGTCGAGATGACGCACGGCGGTGGGCGGCCGGACCCGGTGCGTGACGTCGTTCGCCCCGATCATGATCACCGCGACGTCGGGTCGCGCCGCCGCGACCCGGTCGATCTGCCCGTCCAGTGCGCTGCTCTGCGCGCCGACCACGGCCGCCACGGTGAGGCGTACCGGCCGGTCCGCGCACTCGGCCAGGCCGGCGGCCATCATCGCGCCGGGGGCCTGGTGCGCGTGCTCCACACCGAAGCCACAGGCGCTCGAGTCGCCCAGCACGGCGAGCGACAGCGTCGGGGCCTGGTGCTGGTGGCCGTAGACACCGTCGGCGTCCGGCGGTTCGCCGATCGCCTCGCCGATCGCCCGGCGGGCCAGCGTCGCCTGGGCGCGCACCAACCCGAGAGCGCCGGCGGTGAGCAGCCCCAGGCCGCCACCGCCGTACATGGCCGCCATCGCGATGCGGCGTGCCTGACTAGCTCTGCTCACGTGACTCCCACGCGGCCGAATGTACCCAAGGACGCCGGTCGGACCGGCTACGGCCGGTGCGCGGGTGCCGCGCGGCGGGCTCTAGTCTCTGGCTCATGGAGTACTACGAGTCCATCGCTGACCTGGTGGGGAACACCCCGCTGGTCAAGCTTGGCTCCGTGGCTGCCGACGTGCCGGCGACCGTCCTCGCCAAGGTCGAGTACTTCAACCCTGGCGGCTCCGTGAAGGACCGCATCGCCGCGCGCATGATCGAGGAAGCCGAGGCATCCGGCGCGCTGAGGCCCGGTGGGACGATCGTCGAGCCGACGTCCGGGAACACCGGCGTGGGGCTGGCGATCGTCGCCCAGCGGCGCGGCTACGAGTGCGTCTTCGTCCTGCCCGACAAGGTGGCACAGGACAAGATCAACGTCCTGACGGCCTATGGCGCCCGGGTCGAGGTGTGCCCGACGGCGGTCGCCCCGGAGGACCCGCGGTCCTACTACTCCGTGAGCGACCGGCTGGTCCGCGAGATCCCGGGTGCGTGGAAGCCCGACCAGTACTCCAACCCGGCCAACCCGCGCTCGCACTACGAGAGCACCGGTCCCGAGCTGTGGCGGCAGACCGACGGCCGGATCACCCACTTCGTGGCTGGTGTCGGCACCGGCGGCACGATCAGCGGTACCGGCCGTTACCTCAAGGACGTCAGCGACGGGCGGGTTCAGGTGATCGGCGCCGACCCGGAGGGCTCGGTCTACTCCGGGGGAACCGGCCGGCCCTACCTCGTCGAGGGCGTCGGTGAGGACTTCTGGCCGGAGGCCTACGACCGCACCGTCGCCGACGAGATCGTGCCGGTGAGCGACCGCGACTCGTTCCTCATGACCCGACGGCTGGCTCGCGAGGAGGGCCTGCTCGTGGGCGGCTCCTGTGGCATGGCCGTCGTTGCCGCGCTGGGTGTCGCGGCGCGGCTGAGCGAGGACGACGTCGTGGTGGTGCTGCTCCCGGACGGCGGCCGCGGCTACCTCGGGAAGATCTTCAGCGACGACTGGATGGCCGACTACGGCTTCACGTCGGGAGACACCGGCGACGTCACGGTCGGCGACGTCCTGCGTCGCAAGGGTGCGGCGGCACCGGCGTTGATCCACGTCCACCCGAACGAGACGGTGCGCGAGGCGATCAACATCCTGCGGGAGTACGCCGTCTCGCAGATGCCGGTCGTCAAGGCGGAGCCACCGGTCACCGCCGGCGAGGTCGTCGGCTCGGTCATCGAGAAGGAGCTGCTGGACCTGCTCTTCACCGGCAAGGCGCACCTGGCCGACCCGCTCGAACGCCACATGTCGGCGCCACTGCCGATCGTGGGCTCCGGGGAGCCGGTGTCCGCCGCGACGCATGCCCTCGAGAAGGCCGACGCACTGCTGGTGCACGATGAGGGAAAGCCGAGCGGCGTCCTCACCCGACAGGACCTGCTCAGCTTCTTGGCCTCGGAATGACGCCTGCCGACCTGGACCTGTGGGCCGGACCGGCGCAGGTTGGAGCCAGAGACGCCGGGTAGGCAGCCAGCACAGTCACGCCGCTCAGGGTTCACGGGCTCCTGCGGCGCAGCAGTACCCGAACGCGGACACGTCCGCAGACACAGGAGGTTGGGATGGCACTCGACGACGACACGACCACACCGGCAGAGCACGGTCCCGCGGACGGCGGAGCTGGTACAGGTTCCGACGGCGGCGCGGACGGCGGCGCGGACGGCGGCGCCGATGGCGGTGCCGATGGTGGCGCGGACG
>JAVEDJ010000164.1 GCA_030841025.1 Actinomycetota bacterium | reverse complement strand
TGCCGGCGAGGCCTCGAGCTCTCCCACCGATGCGGGCGGCCGCACAGCGTCGAGTGGGCGGGCCGCGGCGATCGACCGGGTGGCCGCCGAGACGGCGACCCGCCCGGCGGCAGGCGCTCCCCACGGCGGGGCACCTGGGTCGTCGTACCCCGCTGAGGCGGAGCCGTCACCCGACGACGAGGACGTCGACGACCGTGACGTCAGCCACCAGGACCTGCTGGCCCGCGAGCTCGGCGCGCGTGTCATCGGCGACTACGACAACTCCTGAGTCCCGTAGGCTCGCACCGTGCCCGACCGCGACCTGCGGTCCGCGCCCCGCATCGAGACCCGGGAGTCACCGTGTTCCCTGGCGACAGCCAGCCAGACATGGCGGGCCTGATGGCCCAGGCCCAGCAGATGCAGCAACAGCTGCTGGCGGCGCAGGAGCAGCTCGCCCGCACCCAGGTGACCGGCACGGCGGGGGGCGGCCTGGTCACGGCCACCGTCACCGGCGCGGGAGAGCTCGTCGGTCTCACGATCGACCCGAGCGCGATCGACCCGACCGACGCCGAGGGGTTGGCCGACCTGGTGCTGGCCGCCGTCCGCGACGGCAACCGTGCCGCGTCCGAGCTGCAGCAGCAGGCCATGGGCCCTCTCGCCGGCGGGCTCGGCGGGGGCCTCGGCCTGCCCGGGCTGTAAGGGAGTTCGGTGTACGAAGGCGTCGTCCAGGACCTCATCGACGAGCTGGGCCAGCTGCCGGGCGTCGGTCCCAAGAGCGCACAGCGCATCGCGTTCCACCTGTTGGCCGCGGACCCGGTCGACGTACGCCGGCTGATCACCGCGCTGACCGAGGTGAAGGAGAAGGTGCGTTTCTGCCGCACCTGCGGCAACGTCGCCGAGGAAGACCAGTGCCGGATCTGCCGCGACACCCGTCGTGACCTTTCGGTCATCTGCGTGGTCGAGGAGTCCAAGGATGTCGTCGCGATCGAGAAGACGCGGGAGTTCCGCGGCCGCTACCACGTGCTGGGCGGCGCCATCAGCCCCATCGAGGGCATCGGCCCGGACGACCTGCGGGTCAAGGAGCTGATGACCAGGCTCGCCGACGGCTCGATCACCGAGCTGATCCTGGCCACCGACCCCAACCTGGAGGGGGAGGCGACGGCGACCTACCTGGCCCGGCTGGTCAAGCCGATGGGGCTGCGGGTCACGCGGCTGGCCAGCGGTCTGCCGGTCGGCGGCGACCTGGAGTACGCCGACGAGGTGACGTTGGGCCGGGCCTTCGAAGGCCGGCGGCTGCTCGATGTGTGACGATCGGGAGGCGAAGGCTCCGGCAGGCAGGGCGACATCGGAACGACGTACGACGAAACCCCGAGAGGCATGCGCATGACTGAGACCACAACCCGCAACGACGATCTGGGCGACTTCACCGTTGAGATCGCCGACCAGGTGGAGAGCTTCGTCATTGCGATCCGCGAGATCGCCGCGGCCGACGACCCTGACTACGCGATCTCGCTGCTGCTGCTCGAGGTGTCACAGCTGCTGCTCGCCGGTGGCCGGCTCGGCGCGATCTCCGACGTGGTGCCGGACGAGCGGTTCGAGCCGGACACCGGGTACGACCCCGACGTCGACGGGTTGCGTCACTCGCTGGCCAACCTGCTCGAGCCGATCGACGAGCATGCAGCCCTGTTCGACCCGTACGCGCACGAGCCGGAGCTGTTCACCAGCCGGCTTTCCGACGACATCGCCGACGTGATGTCCGACCTGCTGCACGGGCTGCAGCACTACCGCGCCGGGCGGGCCACCGAGGCGTTGTGGTGGTGGCAGTTCTCGTACCTGTCCAACTGGGGGTCCACCGCCAGCTCGGCGCTCCGGGCGCTGCACTCGGTCGTGTCGCACGTACGGCTGGATGCCGTCGAGGAGGAGGCCGTCCTCATCGAGGACCGCCTGCTGGCGCAGGCCGCCGTGGAGGCCGTCGAACCCGGCTGATGCGACCGGGCCGTTGTCCGCGAGGCGGACAACGCTCAGATCGCCATCCGGAGGCTCCGTAGACTGGGCGCCGTACTGTCGCCTGCAAGCCGCACCGAGGAGAGCACCATGGGCCTTGTCGTGCAGAAGTACGGCGGCTCCTCCGTGGCCGATGCCGAGGGGATCAAGCGGGTCGCGAAGCGCATCGTGGACACCCGCCGGGCCGGGAACGACGTCGTGGTCGTCGTCTCTGCCATGGGCGACACCACCGACGAGCTGCGTGACCTGGCCCAGCAGGTCAGCCCGCTGCCGCCGCCGCGTGAGCTGGACATGCTGCTCACCGCCGGCGAGCGCATCTCGATGGCCTTGCTGGCCATGGCGATCGCCAACCTGGGGCACCAGGCGCGGTCCTACACGGGCAGCCAGGCCGGGGTGATCACCGATTCGGCGCACGGCAAGGCGCGCATCATCGACATCACCCCCGGCCGCATCCGCGACGCGCTCGACACCGGGGCGATCGTGATCGTGGCCGGCTTCCAGGGCGTCTCTCAGGACACCAAGGAGATCACCACACTCGGGCGCGGCGCCTCTGACACCACCGCGGTCGCCCTCGGCGCCGCGCTGGGCGCCAGCGTGTGCGAGATCTACACCGACGTCGACGGGGTGTTCACGGCCGACCCACGCATCGTGCCCACCGCGCGACGGCTGCCGCACATCACCTACGAGGAGATGCTCGAGATGGCGGCCTCGGGCGCCAAGGTGCTGCACCTGCGGTGCGTGGAGTACGCCCGCCGCTACAGCATCCCGGTGCACGTCCGGTCCTCGTTCTCGAACCGCGTGGGCACCTGGGTCTCCGACGTACCGCCGGCCACCGATGAGGCAGCGGGTTCTTCCGATCAAGGGGACGAACAGATGGAACAGGCGATCATCTCCGGTGTCGCGCACGACCGGAGCGAAGCCAAGATCACGGTGGTGGGGGTGCCGGACAAGCCGGGCGAGGCCGCTGCGATCTTCCGGGCCGTCTCGGCGGCCGAGGTCAACATCGACATGATCGTGCAGAACATCTCCGCGGCCGCGACCGGTCGCACCGACATCTCGTTCACGCTGCCCAAGGCCGATGGCCACACCGGCATGGAGGCGCTCGACCGCATCCGCGAGCAGGTCGGGTTCGAAGACCTGCTCTACGACGACCAGGTCGGGAAGATCTCGTTGATCGGCGCTGGCATGCGCTCGCACCCCGGGGTGTCGGCGACGTTCTTCGGGGCGCTCGCTGACGCCGGCGTCAACATCGAGATGATCTCGACGTCGGAGATCCGCATCTCGGTGGTCGTGCGGGGTGAGGACGTCGACTCAGCCGTCACCGCCGTGCACACGGCGTTCGAGCTGGACGCCAAGGAGACCGAGGCGGTCGTCTACGGAGGGACAGGACGATGAGCGGCATGCGGGTCGGAGTCGTCGGCGCGACCGGTCAGGTCGGTGCCGTGATGCGGCGCCTGCTGGAACAGCGCGCCTTCCCCCTGGAGCAGGTCCGGTTCTTCGCGTCGGCCCGTTCGGCAGGTACGACGCTCCCGTGGCGTGGCGAGCAGATCACCGTGGAGGACGCGGCCACGGCCGATGTCACCGGCTTGGACATCGCGCTGTTCTCTGCCGGCGGCGGTACGTCGCGTGAGCTGGCTCCGCGCTACGCCGAGGCCGGCGCGATCGTCATCGACAACTCGTCGGCCTGGCGCATGGACCCGGACGTGCCACTCGTCGTCAGCGAGGTCAACCCCGAGGCGATTGCCGACGCGCGCAAGGGCATCATCGCCAACCCCAACTGCACGACGATGGCCGCGATGCCGGTCCTCAAGCCGTTGCACGACGACGCCGGTCTCGTACGACTGGTGACGAGCACCTACCAAGCGGTGTCCGGCAGTGGGCTCGCCGGTGTCGACGAGCTCGACAAGCAGGTGCGCCAGGTCATCGACCGTGCGACCGACCTGGTGCACGACGGTTCCGCCGTGCAGTTCCCGGCACCGCAGAAGTACGTCGCACCCATCGCGTTCAACGTGCTCC
>JAVEDJ010000103.1 GCA_030841025.1 Actinomycetota bacterium | reverse complement strand
CCCGCACCCCCGCGCAACGCCGCGCCGGCGGGCTGCTCGACCTGATCCGGATCGCCCTCGGCGCACCCGAGATGCCCGAACGCGGCGGCGAACCGGTCACCCTGGCGCAACGCCCTCGAACACCAACGATTGCGCAACCAGCCACAGACAACGTCGCGTTTGCCTGGCCGATCCCCCGGCTCGGGACCGGCACTTGTGGGCGCTCCATGGTGGCCGGCGGGGCGCCCAGCTCGAGGCAGCGAGCCGAACGGCTAGCTCCAGGTGGTCGGCAGTCCGTGCGGGTGCGCGGTCGCGAGGACCCGCTCGTCGCCACCCGGCCAGATCCGCAGGACCAGGAGGAACTCCCACTCCGACGACGGCGTACGACGGCGCGGCTCCAGCAGCAGATGCGCGAACCGCGACCGCTCGTCCGCCTGGGCAGCCAGATCGTCAAGCCGGGCCGACACGTCCTCCTGCTCGTCAACGCCGAGGTACTGCCAGGTGACCGAGTGCCAGATCACCGTGGTCGTACCCGGCACCAGCTCGATCCGGCGTACGAAGTCACGGCCCGTCGCGCGGTCCACCGTCGCCGGAACACGGGCGGCGATCTCCAGCGCGCCGCGCAGCCGGTCCAGCCGCGCACGCTGGTCGGGCCAGACGTACGACGTCAGCCGCAGCCGCCCGTCGTCCGTGGTCGCGTCCAACGGCGCGGTGTCACACCCCGAGCGCTCGACGATCTCGAGTGGCGCACCGAGCGGCGGCAGTCGACCCTGCCACGCGTTGTCGAGCACGACGGGCGAGTCCAGAGGTCCGAGCCCGAGGCCGCCGGGCAGTGCCACGCGATACTTGTCCGCGCGCAGGTTGAGACCCGCACTCGCGCCGATCTCGAACAACCGCAACGGTCCCGGCCACTCGGCGACGACATGAGCGAGACCGCCGATCAAGGCCGCAGCCCGGCCGACCTCGTTCGTCTGCGGCGCCTGGTCGAGCGCCAGCAATCGCCGCAGCTCGCCGCGGTGCTCGACCAGCACCTCTCGCAGTGCCGGCCACGCCTCCTCGGCGGCAGCCTCACCGCCGACGGAAGGGAAGAACTCCGCCAAGGCAGGCGCACACCGTTCGAGTACCAACCGGTGGACCGAGCCCATGAGTCGCAGTGCCAGCGCGCTCGGCCCAGGGTCGTTCTCGTGGCCGGCCAGCACGTCGGCGCTGGGGCCACCGGCCAGCACGTCGTCGGCAACGTGGTCGAGCAGCACGCTGTAGAGCGGCGAGCCGAGCTGACGACATGCGTCCGCCTGCCAACGGATGTGCCCGGCCATGCCCTCGCGGGGTGATGCACTCACGCGAGTGTCGTCACGTCGGTGTTGCCGCCGCAGAGGACAACGGCGACGCGTTCGTGCGGCACCGGCACGTAGGCGCCAGTGAGGAGCGCAGCGAGGGCCACCGCACCGCCTGGCTCGACCGCAAGCCGCAGCTCCTCCCAGAGCAGGCGACGCGCGGCGAGCGCGTCCTCGTCGGACACCAGCAAGGACGTCACGTGATGGGTGAGGCAGGCCATGAAGCCCAGCTCACCGACGCGACGGGCGCCGAGAGAGTCCGCGGCCGCTCCACTCACCGTCACGTCGACCGGCCGACCAGCGGCAAGGGCCTCGTGCAGAGCAGGGGTCCCATCGGTCTCGACACCGATGAGCCGAGCTCGACCGTCGAGGACAGTCACCGCACCACCGATCAGACCTCCACCACCGACAGCGACCAGGACCGTGTCGAGACCTGGCTCGTCCTGGAGTATCTCCAGTGCGACCGTTCCCTGCCCGGCGACGACGGCCGGTGCGTCGTACGCGTGCACAGCGAATGCACCGGTCTGCGCCTGCCGCTCGATGCTCGCCGCGAGAGCATCGGCGTAGAAGTGGCCGGTCACGTGGACCTCAGCCCCGAGCTCGCGCAGCCGCGCCACCTTCACCGGCGACGAGGACTCGGGAACGAACACCTCCGCCCGCACGGCCAGGCTCCGCGCGGCGTAGGCCACCGCAAGGCCGTGGTTGCCGCCCGAGGCAGCGATCACCCCGGCGGGCGGCAACTCGGCAGAAAGCAGCTGGTTGAAGGCACCGCGGGCCTTGAACGACCCCGAGTGCTGGAGCAGCTCGAGCTTCAACGTCACGGAGTTCTCGAGCCCGAACGTTTCCCGGCCCGTGTCAATCATCGGGGTGCGGCGGACCCGCGGCCCGATGCGAGCGGCGGCTTCGCGCACGTCGTCCGGTGTGATCACGTCTGCCGCCCCGTCTCCGTCAACCACGCAGCTTGTACTCCTCGAGCAGCCGCCGCCCGATGATCATCTTTTGGATGTCGGACGTCCCCTCGCCGATGAGCAGCATCGGCGCCTCCCGGTAGAGCCGCTCGATCTCGTACTCCTTCGAGTACCCATAGCCGCCGTGGATGCGGAACGCGTCCTCGACGACCTCCTTGCAGTACTCGCTCGCGAGGTACTTCGCCATCCCGGCCTCGACGTCGTTGCGCTCGCCGGCGTCCTTCTTGCGCGCAGCCATCACCATCATGGCGTGGGCCGCCTCCACCTTGGTCGCCATGTCCGCGAGACGGAACATCACGGCCTGGTGCTGGGCGATCTGCTGGCCGAACGACTCGCGCTGCTGGGCGTAGCGGATCGCCAGCTCGAACGCCCGCAACCCGACGCCGCAGCCCCGCGCCGCGACGTTCACGCGGCCCACCTCGACGCCGTCCATCATCTGGTAAAAGCCCTTGCCGGCCTCGCCGCCCAGGATCTGGTCGGCCGAGATCCGGTGGCCCTCGAAGATCGCCTCGGTGGTGTCGACGCCCTTGT
>JAVEDJ010000095.1 GCA_030841025.1 Actinomycetota bacterium | reverse complement strand
TCGTCGCCCAGCCGGTCGAGGGCCCGGCGTACGTCGTAGGGCGGGGCCAGTGGATCAGGGCCCTCGTGCCACGCGCCGTAGCGGTAGCCACCTCCGGAACGGCTGGCCATCAGGCCGCGCCGTAGACCGTCAGGGCGCCGTCGTCGCTGATGTCCTTGGAGATGCGCCGGTTGAGGAAGAGGCCTTCGAGCGCGAACTCCAGCGCGGACGCGGCGAGCGCCGGTGTCTCGGCACCCTCGTCGACGCCGAGCAGGTCCATGAGGTGGGCCAGACCGGGCAGCGGGCCGACCTGCTCGAGCAGCCGCTGGCCGGGGACCAGGTCGCCGCTCTCGACGACGAGCCCCTCGTCGAACTTCTCGATGAGGGCGCGCAGGTCCGACGCGCCGAGGTGGTGTCGGAACGCCTCGACGACGGCGCGACGCAGCAGGTGCGCAAGCACCTCGCTCTCGCGGCCTTCCTCGTCGACCTCGAACTCCACCTTGCCCAGCAACGACTCGATCGTGGGTGTCAGGTCGCAGATCCGTGCCACCGCAGGTGTCTCGCCGGTGAGAGCGCTGCGCCGCAGGGCCGACGCCGCCGCCGTCTCTGCCGCGGCGATGCCGAAGCGGGCGGACACACCGGACCGGGCGTCGACCGCGGGCGAGTCGCGCACGTGCCGCGTGAACCGCGCCACGACCTCCAGCAGGAACGCGGGCACGGTGGCGGCGAGGTCCGCCTCCTGACCTACCAGCGCCACCTCGTCCGCGAGCTCGATGGGGTAGTGGGTGCGCACCTCGGCACCGAACCGGTCCTTGAGCGGCGTGATGATGCGCCCTCGGTTCGTGTAGTCCTCCGGGTTGGCGCTTGCGACGAGCAGCACGTCGAGCGGCAGCCGCAGCACGTAGCCGCGCACCTGGATGTCACGCTCCTCGAGCACGTTGAGCAGCGACACCTGGATCCGCTCGGCGAGGTCGGGGAGCTCGTTGATCGCGAAGATGCCACGGTTGGTGCGCGGCACCAGGCCGAAGTGCACGGTCTCGGGGTCACCGAGCGTCCGGCCTTCGGCAACCTTGACCGGATCGATGTCACCGATCAGGTCGCCGACACTGGTGTCCGGTGTCGCGAGCTTCTCGCCGTACCTCTCGCTGCGGTGCTTCCAGCCCACGGGCAGATCGTCGCCGACCTCCGCATGCAGCCGCTGGCACCGGGTGCAGACCGGCGCGTAGGGATGGTCGTTGATCTCGCAGCCGTCGACGACCGGCGTCCACTCGTCGAGCAACGTGACGAGGGTGCGGATCAGCCGGGTCTTGCCCTGGCCACGCTCACCGAGAAGTACGACGTCGTGGCCGGCGAGCAGCGCGCGCTCGAAGGACGGGAGGACGGTGTTGTCGAAGCCGACGATGCCGGGGAACCGCTGCTCGCCGGCCCGCATCTTGGCCAGCAGGTTCTCGCGTATCTCGGTGCGGATGGGGCGGTGCCCGTGGCCGGTGGCGCGGAGGGCGCCGAGGGTTGTCGGTCGTTCAGTCTGCGGCATCCCTCGACCGTACGTCGGGAAGTGCCCGGTTCGCAGAGCCGGTCCCGAAGACCGGCCCCGACGTCGTGGGTCGGGCGTCATGCGCGGCGGCGATCGACCTGACAGACTGCGCCGCGATGAGTGAGCAGCCGGACTCCGTCAGCACGCCGCCGACCGCCGTACCGAGCGGTGCGGGCAGCGGCACCGCCACCCCGGACACCGTCACCGTCGACGACGTCCGCGCGGCTCGTGAGCTGTTGCGCGGGATCATCCGGGACACCCCGATCCAGGGGTCGCGGCCGCTGTCGGAACGCGTCGGTGGACCGGTCTGGCTCAAGTGCGAGAACCTCCAGCGGGCGGGCTCCTTCAAGATCCGCGGCGCCTACACCCGCATCTCCCGCCTCTCGCCGGAGCAGGCCGCGAAGGGCGTCGTGGCCGCCAGCGCCGGAAACCACGCGCAGGGCGTCGCCCTGGCCGCGAGCCTGCTGGGCATCCATTCCACGGTGTTCATGCCGGAGGGGGCGCCGATCCCCAAGGTGCAGGCGACCAAGGCCTATGGCGCCGAGGTGCGCTTCCACGGCCATGCCGTCGACGAGGCGCTGGTGAAGGCGAAGGAGTTCGCCGACGAGACAGGGGCCGTGCTCGTGCACCCCTTCGACCACGTCGACATCGTGGCGGGTCAAGGAACGGTCGGCCTCGAGATCCTCGAGCAGCTGCCGGACGTCCGGACCGTCGTGGTCTGCACCGGTGGGGGCGGCCTGCTGGCCGGCATCGCCACGGCGATCAAGGCCGAGCGCCCCGAGGTCCGGGTCGTCGGCGTCCAGGCCGAGGATGCGGCGGCGTACCCGCCTCGCTCGACGCCGGCCGCCCGATCGCCCTCGAGTCGATGGCCACCATGGCCGACGGCATCGCGGTCGGCTGCCCCGGCCAGGTGCCGTTCGCGATCATCCGGGACCTCGTCGACGAGATCGTCACGGTGTCCGAGGAGTCGCTCTCGAAGGCCTTGCTGCTGTGCCTGGAGCGCAACAAGCTGGTCGTGGAGGCCGCCGGAGTGGCGGGCGTCGCCGCGCTCCTGGACGCACCCGAGGCCTTCGAGCCGCCGGTCGTCGTGGTCCTCTCCGGCGGCAACATCGACCCACTGCTGCTGCAGCGGGTGCTGCGCCACGGTCTCGCGGTGGCGGGGCGGTTCCTGAGCTTCCGCGCGCGCATCGCGGACCGGCCCGGCGCACTGGCACGGCTGCTCGCGGAGGTGGCTGCCGCGGACGCGAGCGTCCTCGAGGTCGAGCACGTGCGCACCGATGCGCGGCTGCGGGTGGACGAGGTCGAGGTGGCGCTGCAGCTGGAGACCCGCGGGGCCGAGCACTGCGACGACGTGCTGAACCGGCTGCGGGAAGCCGGCTACACGCTCGTCTTCGGCTGACGCGCCCGCGCTTCGCGATACGTCTTGACGTGGCACGATTGCGATGTATCGTGTTGCAAATGCGATACATCGCGTTTAGTCGGCGGTGCAGCGATGAGTAATCGGCTCGCGCGCTGTCAGTGCTAGGGACGAGCATCTCCTGTGACGGCGAGCGATGACGAGGAGCCAGCAGCATGACGAGGGCGATCGTGGCCGAAGGACTGGTCAAGAGATATGGCGAGGTGACGGCGCTCGGCGGGCTGGACCTCGAGGTCGAGGAGGGCACGGTGCTCGGTCTGTTGGGGCCCAACGGCGCCGGCAAGACGACCGCCGTGCGCATCCTGACGACGTTGCTCGAGCCCGACTCGGGCTCCGCCACGGTCGCCGGGCACGACGTGCTGCGCGACGCCAAGGCCCTGCGTCAGGTGATCGGCCTGTCGGGGCAGTACGCCGCTGTCGATGAGCACCTCACGGGCTTCGAGAACCTCGACATGGTGGGCCGGCTCTACCACCTGGGCCGGCGCCGCAGCCGTGAGCGGGCCCGTGAGCTGCTCGAGCGCTTCGCGCTGACCGAGGCGGCCGACCGACCGGTCAAGACCTACTCCGGAGGCATGCGGCGTCGCCTCGACCTCGCGGGCGCGCTGGTGGCCTCGCCGCCGGTGCTCTTCCTCGACGAGCCGACCACGGGCCTCGACCCGCGCAGCCGCCTTGGCATGTGGGACGTCATCGGCGAGCTCGTCCGTGGCGGGACGACCCTGCTGCTGACCACGCAGTACCTCGAGGAGGCCGACCGGCTCGCCGACTCCATCGCGGTCATCGACCGCGGCAGGGTCATCGCCGAGGGCACGGCCGACCAGCTCAAGTCGCAGGTGGGTGGTGAGCGCCTCGAGCTGGTGGTGGGCGAGCGCAGCGAGCTCGACGAAGCGCGCCGCCTGCTGGCTCCGTTGGGCGTGGGCGACGTCGTCGTCGACGAGCACTCCCGCAAGCTGATCGTCCCGGTCAAGGGCGGCCCCCGCGTGCTGATCGATGCACTGCGGCTCCTCGACGAGGCAGCTGTGTCGGTCCTGGACGTCAGCCTGCGTCGGCC
>JAVEDJ010000094.1 GCA_030841025.1 Actinomycetota bacterium | reverse complement strand
GGGCGCGTCGTCGACGGCGTACAGCTCCCGGCGCCCGGCACCTACACCCTCGACCCCACGCACACCCGGGTCGGCTTCGTCGCCCGGCACCTCATGGTCACCAAGGTGCGCGGCCACTTCGGCGGCGTCGCGGGCTCCATCACCGTGGCCGCGGACCCCAAGGCCTCGACCGCCGACGCGACCCTCGCGACGGCCAGCATCGACACCGGCACCGCTGACCGCGACACGCACCTGAAGTCCGAGGACTTCTTCGACGTCGAGAAGTACCCCACCATCACCTTCACCGGCGCGCGCGTCCTCGCCCAGGACGGCGCGGAGTTCAAGGTCGCCGGCGAACTGACCGTCAAGGACGTGACCCGCGAGGTCATCCTCGACGTCGAGGTCGACGGCGTCGCCAAGGACCCGTGGGGCGGCACCCGTCTGGCCGTCACCGCCAGCACCGAGCTGGACCGCGAGGAGTGGGGCCTGACCTGGAACGTCGCGCTCGAGACCGGCGGCGTGCTCGTCTCCAAGAAGGTCAAGCTCGAGATCGAGGCCCAGGCCGTCCTGCAGGCCGAGCAGGCCTGACCCACCGCAGCCGGTGCTCCAGCCGGCCGATCGTCGCGACGCCCCGGGTACACCACCCGGGGCGTCGCCATGTCCGGCCGCTGCCCCTTGTGCGCCCGCGTGCCCACGTGCGTCCCGTTCTCGGTAGCCTCCCTCGGACATCCACCGCCCCGTGCTGTCCACACCGAGGAGCCTCCGTCCCATGGTGCTGACCGTCCGCGCGATCGGCGCCGAGGAGCACCTCGCCTTCCTGCGGTCGCGGCCGGCGGCGAGCTTCCTGCAGTGCCCGTCGTGGGCGGCCGTGAAGCGGGAGTGGGGCCACGAGAGCATCGGCTGGTACGACGACGCCGGCGCCCTGGTGGGTGCCGGGCTGGTGCTGCTGCGCCAGGTGCCCAGGATCAAGCGGTTCCTCGCCTATCTGCCCGAGGGCCCGGTCATCGACTGGGAGAGCGACGACCTCGCGGCGTGGCTGACGCCGATGGTCGAGCACCTGAGGGCCCGCGGCGCCTTCGGCGTACGCATGGGACCGCCGGTGGTGCTGCGCCGCTGGTCGGCGGCCACGGTCAAGGCGGCCATCGCCGACGGGTCAGGCAAGGCGCTGGCCGACGTACCGCCCGATGTCCGTGCCGGCGAGGGGCAGCGCGTCGTCGACTCGCTCGCCGGCCTTGGCTGGCACGCCCCCGACGCCGGCGGCGGGTTCTCGGCCGGCCAGCCCCGGTACGTCTTCCAGGTGCCGCTCGCGGGCCGCAGCGAGCAGGAGCTGCTCGCCGGCTTCAACCAGCTGTGGCGGCGCAACATCAAGAAGGCCGACAAGGCGGGCGTGACCGTGGAGCTCGGCACCGCGGACGACCTTCCTGGCTTCCACGCGCTCTACCTCGAGACTGCTGAACGCGACGGGTTCACCGGCCGGCCGCTGGGCTACTTCCAGCAGATGTGGACGGCGATGCAGGCCGAGGACCCCGACCGGCTTCGGCTCTACCTCGCCAAGCACGACGGTGACCTGGTCGCGGCCACCACCATGGTGCGCGTCGGCGAGCACGCGTGGTACTCCTACGGCGCCTCGTCGAGCGAGAAGCGTGACGTCCGCGGGTCGAACGCAGTCCAGTGGCGGATGCTGCGCGACGCCCACGCCGCCGGCGCGACGGTCTACGACCTGCGCGGCATCACCGACACGCTCGACCCCGACGACCCGCACTTCGGGCTGATCCAGTTCAAGCTCGGCACCGGTGGTGAGGCAGTGGAGTACGCCGGCGAGTGGGACCTGCCGCTGAACCGCCTGCTGTACAAGGCTTTCGACATCTACATGAGCAGACGCTGAGGCGGCCGATGACGTTCACCCTCTACGTCGACGAGGAGCGCTGGCGCAGGCACCAGCGCTCGGTGCTTGACGAGTCGCCCGACCTGGTCCCGGTCATCAAGGGCACGGGCTACGGCTTCGGCAACACCCGGCTCGCCGCCGAGGCGAACCGGCTCGGCGTCGACACCGTGGCAGTCGGCACGGTCACCGAGGTCGATCAGGTGCGCGCCGGTTTCGCCGGCGACGTGCTGGTGCTGACGCCGTCGTACGACGCCCCTGAGCTCCTGCCCCCGCCCGGCACCGTGCAGACGGTCGCGCACGTCGAGCGGCTGCACTCGCTGTGCGAGCACGCCCGGGGGGAGCGCGTCGTGCTCGAGTGCCTGACCTCGATGCACCGGCACGGGCTCAGCGAGTCGGACCTGGCGTCGGTCGCACCGCTGCTGGGCGGCGTGCAGCTGGAAGGCTTCGCCTTCCATCTGCCGATGGACCGCCACGGCGGGTACGAGCCGGCGACCGAGGTGGGCGACTGGCTGCGCCGGCTGCAGCAGGCGGGGCTGCCCACGGACGTCGCGTGGGTGAGCCACCTGAACGCGGGAGACCTGACCGGGCTGCGCTCGGCCTTCCCGGCGACGACGTTCCGGCCGAGGGTCGGGACGCAGCTGTGGCTGGGCGACCGGGGCGCCGCCACGGCCCGGGGGACCGTGCTGGACGTGCACCGGCTCGAGGCCGGCGCGCACTACGGCTACCGGCGGCGGCGGGTGCTGCGCGACAGCTGGCTGGTCGTGGTGAGCGGCGGTACGTCGCACGGGGTCGCCCTCGAGGCGCCGCGGACGGTGCGCGGGCCGGTCGCGCGGACCAAGGAGCTGGCGGTCGGCTCGCTTGCTGCGGTGAACCGCACGCTGAGCCCGTTCAGCTGGGCCGGTCGGCAGCGGTGGTTCGCGGAACCGCCGCACATGCACGTGTCGCTGCTGCTGCTGCCGGCATCGGTGACCCCGCCACGGATCGGCGACGAGCTCGACTGCGAGGTCCGGATGACCACCCTGCACGCCGACCGCGTCTCCCCCGCCAGCTGACCACGTTTGGCACCCGGGGCGTCGCGTCAGCAGGCGTGCGTGCCTCTTGAGGCGCCAGTTCACCTATTGACGCGACGACTGATCGACGGGTGCTCAGCTGGCTCGGCGGCGGCGAGACGCGCCACGCGCTCGGGCGGCTGCCACCTTCGCCATCAGCAGCCGCGGCCGGTACAGCTCTCCATAGCCCCATCGCACGACCTCGAGCCCCGTCGCACGTAACCGGTCCTCACGCAGCTTCTCGGCTACCACCGCTTGGGCGGCCTCCTCGGGGCCGGCGTCCGCAGCCACCCGGTACTTGACCTTGCCATCGAGCTCACCGATCGTCTGCTCGGCCTCCCAGTAGAAGTCGACGTAGCCGATGAGGCCGCGCTCGTCATAGAAGGGCGTCTGCAAGTCGGTCGGTGCCTGCCCGTGGGCGGTCAGCAGCACCCGCGACCATGACTCGCCCGGGTTCGCGGCCCGGCCGTCGGCCATGCTCACGGCGCGGGACGCCATGCGAGCGCCCCGCCAGTTGCGGCACCGGATCATCATCTCGGTCAGTTCTTCCGGTGTCACACCGTCGCGCAGTACGGAGTCGCAGACCGCCACGGCCGCCTCGAGCCGGTCGGTGTGCCGGGCCACATCGACAGCTGTACGCGCGCGCGTCGTGATGTCCGGTTGCGCTCCGCGCCGCAGAACATGGCCATCCGGTAGCTCCGCAGCGTGATGGTGGACGCCGGCTTCTTCACGGGAGCCGCGCAGATCGCCACGCGTGACGTGCAGCGTGTCGAGGTCGGGATCGAGCATCTCGAGTCGGAGCTCGACGGCCGCCGAGACGTGACTGTGGACTGCGGGTTCCACGAGAACCAGGTGAAGGGCGAACACGTTCACCTCGTGCCGTTCGGCCGGCGACAACGCGTCGTACCACTGCTTGACGACGTAGACACCGCGACGGATGGACCACCACCGACCCGGCATGCCTCTGAGCCGGCGCAACCGCTGGATCTCGCTGTCCGAGTAGCCGGCCTGCCGCGCCTGATCCCCGGTGAAGACGCCACGTTGAGTGCTCGCAACGGCGGCGAGATGCGGCGCGAGGCCAGCGAGCGCTTCGGTCACAGTCATGCAGGGAGCGTGGCGCAGACGGCAGTGTCCGTGCGCGGCGTCGTCCACAGGTACGTCGACGCGGGACTTCACGGGCCGTGCGTCAATAGGCGAACTGTCGCGTCAGTAGGTGTGCACGCCTGCTGACGCGACGCCTCCCCTGCCAAACGTGGTCAACTGACGGCGGCCGGGGGGCGGAGGTGGATGGCGTCGGGGGCGTGGTCGAGCGGGCCGCCGGCGGGGTCGTCGGAGCCGTCGGCGCGTACCGGGTCGAGCTCCGGACGCAGGATGTCGCGCACCACCACGGCCACCAGCCACAGGGTGGCGGCGATGTGCGCGAGCACGGTCACGCCGTAGCCGTCCGCACCCAGCGCCCGGTTCGCGTCACCCGGCGGATAGCCGGCGATGAGCAGCCAGATGCCGAGGAAGTGGATGACCTCTGCGGCCTGCCAGATGAGCAGGTCGCGCCACCGAGGCCGCGCCAGTGCTGCCAGCGGCAGCAGCCAGAGCACGTACTGCGGCGAGTAGACCTTGTTGGTCAACAGGAAGGCGGCCACGACGAGGAACGCGACCTGGGGCAGCCGCGGCCGGCGCTCCGCCGTCAGGGTCAGCATGGCGATCGCGGCGCACGCGGCGACGAACAGCGCGCCCGCCACCGTGTTGAGCGCAGCGGCGGGCACTGCGTGGCCTTGCTGGCTCAGCACGAACCAGATCGAGCTGAAACCCTCGCCCCGCTCCCGGCTGAGCGTGTAGAACCTGGCCCACCCGTCGAAGTCCGCCATCATCACCGGCACGTTGACCAGCAGCCACGCCCCGGCAGCCCCGCCGAGCACGGGCCAGAACTCCCGCAGCCGCCCCGCGCGCAGGCACAGCACGAACAGCGGCCCGAGGATGAACAGCGGGTAGAACTTCGCCGCCACCGCCAGACCGATCAGCACACCTGCGGCGAGCGGGCGCGATCGCGCCCAGAACAACATGCCGACGGAGAGCAGCGCGACGGCGTACATGTCCCAGTTGATGGTGCCGGTCAACGCGAGCAGCGGCGCACCGGCGAACAGGGCCGCGTCCCACGGACGCCGCCCCGCGAGGCGCGCCGTCGCCCACACGACGACCGCCGCGCACAGGGCGATGGCGATCGCGTTCAGGTCGAAGTACCACCGAGACCGCGGTGTGGGGTCGTCGCTGGGGGGCACGAGCTTCGCAGTGATCCACATGACCACGCCGGTCAGCACCGGGTACTCGACGCGGTGGTCGGGGGTCTGCCCGATGTACGGGACGTCGCCCTGGGCCAGCCCACGCGCGAAGTACAGCGGCGGGATGTCGCTGTAGCAGGCGTGCGTGTACTGCCCGGGCACGGTCCAGCCCTCGGCGCGGCAGTGCTGCTTCTGCACCATGCCCAGCCCGCTGACGACGAAGACGAGCGCGAGCATCACCCGTAGCGGCGTCCACCACCGGTGCAGGTCGGTGCGGGCGCGCCGGCCCAGCGGGCCGCCGATGACCTCGGACCCGAGGCGTACGACGGCGTCGTCGCGCGTCGGTGCCACCACATCGGGCACGAGCGACTACCCGCCGCCGTTGCCGTTGCCGCCGCCGTTGCCGTTCCCGTTGCCGTTGCCGGGTGGCGCGCCCACTGCGGGCGGCGACACCGTCACGGTCCCGTTCGGCGGCGGCTCGCTGGGCGGCACCGACGGCGGGACGCTGGGCTGCGTCGGGGTCGGCGTGGGTGTCTCGGTCGGCGACGGCGACGACGAGCGAGGCGACGGTGTCGGCGTGAAGACCGGTGCCGGGTTGAGCGTCTTCCCGACGTTGGCACGGGGCGGGAAGTCCTCGACCTTCATGCCCTTCATCGCGCCCTCCATGAACGCGGTCCAGACCCGGGCCGGGTAGGCGCCGCCGAAGAACGTCGACATGCCCGCGACGCCGTCCAGTGACTCGGTGCCGTCGCCCTTGTAGAAGTCGACAGCGGCCGAGATCTGCGGGGTGTAGCCCACGAACCAGGCACTGCGGTCCTCGGCCGTGCCGGTCTTGCCCGCGACCGGGCGGCCGACGCCCTTGG
>JAVEDJ010000069.1 GCA_030841025.1 Actinomycetota bacterium | reverse complement strand
AGACGAACAGCGCACAGGTCGTGTAGAAGCCGAACATGATCACAGCCAGGCTCTTCAACGCATCGAGTCCGGCGGAACCGACCACGGCTGCCATGGCGCCGAAGGCACCGATGGGCGCCAGCCACATGATCATCGCGAGGATCTTGAAGACGAGCCGCTGAATGTGGCCGATGCCGCGCAGGATCGGCTCTCCTGCGGCGCCCATCGACTGCAGCGCGAATCCGACCAGCAGCGCGACCAGCAACGTCTGCAGCACCTGGTCGGTGGTCAGCGCCGAGACCAACGTCGTCGGGATGATGCCCAGCAGGAAGTCCACGGTGCTGCCGCTGCCCTCACCGGCAGCCTCCGCGCCGGCCTTGGACACCTCGTCCGACAGGTTGAGCCCGGAGCCGGGGTTCAGGATGTTGCCCACGACCAGCCCGATGGCCAGCGCGACCGTGGACATGACGAGGAAGTAGCCGAGCGCGAGCCCGCCTACCCGGCCGACCTGTGCGGCCCGGCGCACCGAGCCGACACCGAGCACGATCGTGCAGAAGATGATCGGGCTGATCATCATCCGGATGAGCGCGACGAACCCGTCGCCGAGCGGCTTGAGCTTCGTGGCGTCGTCATTGAAGATCAGCCCGACGGCGACGCCCAGTGCGACGGCGATGATGACCGCGATGTAGAGCCAGTGCGTACGGTCGCGGCGCCGCGGAACGGTCTCCGTGGGTGTGGTCTGAACTGGGTCGCTCGTGGACATGGCAGGACTCTTTCCCGTCGGGTCGGCCAAGGCCTACCACTTAGGTGTGGTGCAGGTCACTTTCCCGCGTGCGGGGAACTTCAGTCGTCCGCGACCCAGACGTAGCGGTGCTCGGGCCGGCCGGCCGCTCCATAACGCAGCTGCAGCCGCGCCTGACGCGACTCGACCAGGTGCTCCAGGTAGCGCCGAGCGCTCACCCGCGACAGGCCCGCTCGCTCGGCGGCCTCGACGGCCGACAGGTCGCCGACCGCCTCCTGCAGCACCCGGGACACCAGCGCGCAGGTCTGCTGCGACAGGCCTTTGGGCAATGCCGGCCCGCTCGCAGCGGAGGGGGCGCCGCGCATCAGCCGGAACACCCGGTCCACCTCGTCCTGATCGGGCTCCGCCATGCGCTCGAGGGCGCGCCGCGCGACGGCGTACTGCTCGAGGCGCTGTTCGAGAGCGGCGAAGCCGAACGGCTTCACGAGGTACTGCACGACGCCGCCCAGCATCGCCTCGCGGATCGTCTCGACATCACGTGCCGCGGTGACGGCGATGACGTCGACGGTGGTGTCGTCGCGGCTGCGCAGTCGCTGCAGCACGTCGAGCCCCGACATGTCGGGGAGGTAGATGTCGAGCAGCACGAGGTCCGGTCGATGTGCGTCGACTGCGGCGAGGGCCTCGGCACCGGTGTGCGCCTCGCCGACCACCCGGAACCCCGTGACGCGCTCGACGACCCCGCGGTGCACGCGCGCGACCATGAAGTCGTCGTCGACGACCAGCACACGGATCACGTGCTGGGCGCCTTCACCCGGGGGAGTACCGCGGTGAAGACGGCACCCCCCTCGTTGTGTACCGCGATGTGGCCACCCCGTTGCACGCAGGCCTGTCGCGCCAGCGCGAGACCCAGGCCACGCCGGCCGCCGGAGCGCGCGATCTTGGTGGTGAAGCCGTGCCGGAAGACCTCGGCGGCGAGCTCGGGCGCGACGCCCGGGCCGGAGTCGCTGACCCGCACGACGGTCTGGCCCTCGTCCGCCCGCACCACCACCTCGACCCAGCCACCGGCCGGGGCGATGCCGTCCACGTCGCTCGCCGAGGTCGTGCCGTCCACCGCCTCGAGTGCGTCCAGTGCGTTGTCGACGAGGTTGCCGATGACCGTGACGAGCAGCTCGGGGTCCTCGCGCCCGACCGGCAGGTCGCAGCTGGGAGAGATCCGCAGCTGCGCACCGCGCTCCGCTGCCGTGGCGCTCTTGGCCAGCAGCAGCGCAGCCACCGCAGGCTCTTGCACGTGCGCCGCGACGTCGTCGGCGAGCCGCTCTTGGCCCAGCCGGACGCCGATGATGAACCGCACCGCCTCGTCGGTCTCGCCGAGCTCGAGCAAGCCGGCCACCGTGTGCATCCGGTTGCTGAACTCGTGCGCCTGCGCGCGCAGCGCATCGGTGCGGCTGAGCGCTCCGTCGAGCTCGCGCGACAGGGTGTCCAGCTCGGTGCGGTCGCGCAACGTCACGACGGCGCCGATGTCACGGCCGCGCACCTCGATCGGCATCCGGTTGAGCACGAGCACGCGGCCCGCGCGCAGGACGATCAGGTCCGACCCGAGGTCCGCACCGGTCAGGACGTCGTGCAGCCGCTCGGGCAGGCCGATGTCGTCGATGCGGCGCCCGACGCAGTCGTCGGGCAGGTCGAGCAGCCGCCGTGCCTCGTCATTGGCCAGCACCACCCGCCCGGCGGGATCGAGCGTGAGCACGCCCTCACGCAGGCCGTGCAGCACTGCCTCCCGCTGCTCGAGCAGTGCGGCGATCTCACCCGGCTCGAGGCCGAACGTCTGCCGTTTGACGCGGCGGGCAAGCAGCAGGCTGCCGACAGCGCCGAGCAGCAGCGCAACGCCGAGATAGGTGAGCAGGTCAGGCAGCACTGTGGAGAGCTGCGCCGACACCTGGCTCTCGAGGATGCCGACCGACACCAGACCAACCACGCGGCGCTCGTCGTCGTACACCGGGACCTTGGCGCGCACGGTGGTGCCGAGCGTGCCGGTCTCGATGCCGATGAACGTCCTGCCGTCGAGCACGTTGCCCGGGTCGGTCGAGAGCCTCTTGCCCACTTCGGAGTCAGTCGGGTGGGAGTAGCGCACCCGGTCGCGGTTCGCGACGACGACGAACGTGGCGCCACTGGCCCTGCGGACCGCCTCGGCGAGCGGCTGGATGGTGCGTGCGGGATCAGGGTCGTCGAAGGCCGCGCGTACGGCGGGGATCGAGGCGACGGACTCCGCGATGGCGAGCACCCGCTTGCCGTACTCGTCGTCCAGCTGGGCCCGGGCCTGCCGTACCGATACCGCCGCTCCGACGGCAAGCGTCACCGTCAGGATCGTGAGCTGCAGCAGCGCGATCTGCGCGGCGAGGGAGAGTCGCCGTCTCATGGGCGAACCTCCGCATGGGCCAGCAGTGAAACCGATCCGCAACGTACCGGTTACCGGGATGCCATGCACATGACCAATACGACCAATGCGATGTCTACGCCCGTAACCGTGACGGGGTGCCGCCGTGGAGACAGGCTGCGCCGCGGACGGTCGGGACAGGCGCTCCCGACGATCGTGCCGTCCCTGGATCTGAGGAGATCTCATGCACGTACGTCGTGTTCGACCGCTGGCCATGCTCTGCGCAGGGGCGATGCTGCTGGTGACTGCCGCGTGTGGGAGCAGCAGCGGTGGCGGTGCCAGCGGCTCGAGCGGCGCCAGCAAGCCGCTCACCCGGCTGCGCATCATGGCGCCGGCCGATCCGGGCGGTGGGTGGGACAGCACCTCACGAGAGGCACAGAAGGCGCTCGAGGGCTCGAACACGGTCCGCAAGGTCGAGGTCTTCAATGTCCCGGGCGCCGGCGGCACCATCGGGCTGGCTCAGCTGGCGAACAACGCGACGGACGATCAGCTGCTGATGACCATGGGCCTGGTGATGGTGGGCGCGGTCGTGACGAACAAGTCCAAGACCACGCTGGCCGACGTGACTCCGATCGCCAAGCTCACGAGCGAGCAGGAGATCATCGTGGTGCCGGCTGACTCGCCGTACCAGACACTGCAGGACTTCGTCGACGCGTGGAAGGCCAACACCAGCAAGCTGCCGATCGCCGGTGGCTCGGCGGGCGGCACGGACCAGATCCTCGCGGGCCTGATGGCCCAGGCTGTGGGTGCTGACCCGAAGAAGGTCAACTACGTGGCGTTCTCCGGCGGTGGCGAGGCGCTCGCGTCGCTGCTCGGCGGCAAGGTCGCAGCGGGCATCTCCGGCGTCTCGGAGTTCAAGGACCAGATCGACGCCGGAAAGCTGCGCGGCCTCGCCGTCTCCGGCGAGCAGAAGGTGGCAGGTCTGGACGTGCCGACGCTGAAGGAAGGGAACGTCGACGTCTCGCTGACCAACTGGCGCGGCATGGTCGCCCCCAAGGGCATCAGCAAGAGCCAGCAGGCGGCGCTCGTCAAGGTGGTCGAGGACATGCACGGCTCGGCCGAGTGGAAGGCCGCGCTGAAGAAGAACGGCTGGACCGACGACTTCCTCATCGGTCAGGACTTCGCCGACTACCTGCGGGCCGAGGAGACGCGGGCCACCACCGTCCTGCAGCAGATCGGGCTGGCATGACCACCTCGAAGTCCAGCGGGGAGCGCCCATGAGCAGCCCGACCGTGGGCACGTCCAGCCACCTCCCCACCGTGCTGCAAGGGAAGGCCGAGCTCGGTGTCGCCGCGGGCGTCGTGCTCGGTGGGGTGTTCGTCCTTGTCGAGGCGGCGCGGATCGATGCTCCGGCCACCTCGAATGCACTCGGCCCGAAGTTCTTCCCGATCTGCATCGGCGCGCTGCTGCTCGTGTGCGGGGTGTGGTTGGCCGCTGATGTGGTGCGCGGTGGTCACGGTGATCCCGACGCGGGCGAGGACATCGACCTCGACCGGCGCTCTGACTGGGTGAGCGTGGCTCTCGTGTCGGGAGCGTTCCTGCTGCATGCCGCCCTCATCGCCCCGCTCGGCTGGCCGTTGGCCGGCGCGCTGCTCTTCTGGGGTGTGGCGGTTGCGCTGGGCTCGCGACGCTGGGTGCGGGACGTTGCTGTCTCGGTGGTGCTGGCTCTTGCCGTCTATGTGGTCTTCACCCATCTGCTCGGCGTCTTCCTGCCGGGCGGGCTGCTGGAAGGCGTGTTGTAGATGGACGGCCTCAGCCTGCTGCTGGACGGGTTCTCGACCGCGCTCACGCCGCAGAACCTCGTCTTCGCGCTGCTGGGTGTGCTGCTCGGCACGATGGTCGGGGTGCTGCCGGGCATCGGTCCGGCGATGACGGTTGCGCTGCTGCTGCCTGTGACCTACGGCGTCGAGCCGGTGAGCGCCTTCATCATGTTCGCCGGCATCTACTACGGCGGCATGTACGGCGGGTCGACCACCTCGATCCTGCTCAACACACCGGGTGAGAGCTCGTCGGTGATGACCGCCCTCGAAGGCAACCTGATGGCCAGACGCGGCCGGGGTGCGCAGGCGCTCGCCACCGCTGCGCTGGGGTCCTTCGTCGCCGGCACCATCGCGACGGCGGCGCTGGTCCTCGTCGCCCCGCAGGTCGTCAAGCTGGCCCTGGCGTTCGGGCCGGCCGACTACTTCGCGCTGATGGTGCTGGCGTTCATCATGGTCTCCACCGTCCTCGGCTCGTCGGTCGTGCGAGGCGTCACCACTCTGGCGATCGGCCTGGCGATCGGCCTGATCGGCATCGACGTGCAGACCGGTCAGGCCCGTTTCACGCTCGGTGTCCCGCAGCTGCTCGATGGCATCGATGTCGTGATCGTGGCGGTGGGTCTGTTCGCCGTCGGCGAGGCGCTCTGGGTGGCTTCACGGCTGCGTCGGACGCCGCCCGAGATCGTGCCCGTCGGTCGGCCGTGGATGGGGCGCAGCGACTGGTCACGGTCGTGGCGACCTTGGCTTCGCGGCACGGTTCTCGGCTTCCCGCTCGGGTCGTTGCCGGCGGGTGGCGCGGAGATCCCGACGTTCCTGTCCTACAGCATCGAGAAGCGGCTGGCCGGCCGTCGCGGTCGCACCAGCGAGTTCGGCAAGGGTGCCATCGAAGGCGTGGCGGGACCGGAGGCGGCGAACAACGCTGCCGCCGCCGGCGTACTCGTGCCGTTGTTGACCCTCGGGCTGCCCACGTCGGCGACCGCTGCAGTGCTCATCGCGGCGTTCCAGCAGTACGGGCTGCAGCCCGGTCCGTTGCTCTTCGAGAAGCAGCCGGAGCTGGTGTGGGGACTGATCGCGAGCCTGTTCATCGGCAATGCGATGCTGCTCGTCATCAACCTGCCGCTCGCACCCGCCTGGACGCGGTTGCTGCAAGTGCCGCGCCCACTGCTGTATGCCGGCATCGTGCTCTTCGCGGCGCTCGGCGTGTACGCCGTGAACGGCTCCGCTGTCGACCTCGTCGTCCTCTACGCCCTCGGCCTGCTCGGCTTCACCATGCGACGCTTCGGGCTACCGGTGGCGCCGGCGATCATCGGTGTCATCCTCGGCCCGATCGCCGAGAAGCAGGTCCGGCGCGCGCTGGCCATCTCCGACGGCGACTACTCGACGCTGGTGTCCAGCCCGATCGCGGTCGGGTTGTACGTCGTCGCGGCACTGGTCGTCCTTGGTCCCGTGGTGGCGAGCATGGTCTCCCGCCATAGCCGCCATCGCCCCCGTGACGACAGCGACGGATCGGGCGGCGTTGCCTCGGGCCAGGAGGACGTGCCGACGAACGACAGATCCGGTGCACCGACCCTGCAGGAGTGACGCGGCATGGTCACACGGTCGGGGTCGCTGGTCAGCGGTCGAGCATGCGCATCTGCGCCTCGTTGT
>JAVEDJ010000039.1 GCA_030841025.1 Actinomycetota bacterium | reverse complement strand
GCAAGGGCTGGAACGTCACCGCCGAGGTCACGCCCCACCATCTGCTGCTCACCGATGCGCTGGCCACGTCGTACGACCCGCTGTTCAAGGTGAACCCGCCGCTGCGCACCGCCGACGACGTGCAGGCACTGCGCGCGGCGCTCGCCGACGGCACCATCGACGCCGTCGCGACCGACCACGCGCCGCACGCCCACGAGGACAAGGACTGCGAGTGGGCCGCGGCGGCCATGGGGATGCTCGGGCTCGAGACCGCCCTGTCGGTGGTGCAGGAGGCGATGGTCGAGACCGGGCTGCTCGACTGGGCCGGGGTCGCGGACCGCATGTCCGTGCGCCCCGCCACGATCGGCCGGGTCGACACCCAGGGTCGGCCGCTCGCGGTCGGCGCACCCGCCAACCTGGTGCTGCTCGACCCGTCCGCCCGGCGACGGATCGACCCGTTCGCCCTGGCGTCGCGCAGCCGGAACACCCCCTATGCCGGTCGCGAGCTGCCCGGCGCGGTCGTGGGAACCTTCCTGCGCGGCCGGGCGACTGTCCTCGACGGGAAGCTGCAGTGAGCCGGGCGGCAGGCACCGGCCTGATGGCAGGCACCGGTCGGCGCCGGACTGGATGCGCCTTCGCCTCCAGGGCGGCCCGATGCACATCCGATCCCGCGCGTTCGCGTGGGAGCTCTCACAGAGGAGGCGCATGACTCGCGCGACGGCGGCGTTGCTGGTGCTCGAGGACGGCCGCACGTTCCGCGGCGAAGCCTACGGCGCCGTGGGGGAGACCTTCGGCGAGGCCGTCTTCTCGACCGGCATGACCGGCTACCAGGAGACGCTCACCGACCCGTCCTACCACCGGCAGGTCGTCGTGATGACGGCCCCGCACGTGGGCAACACCGGCGTCAACGACGAGGACCCGGAGTCGGACCGCATCTGGGTCAGCGGCTACGTCGTGCGCGACCCGGCCCGGCGCTCGTCGTCGTGGCGGTCGCTCCGGACCCTGGACGAGGAGCTCGACGCGCAGGGCATCGTCGGCATCTCCGGCATCGACACCCGGGCCCTGACCCGTCACCTGCGCGAGCGTGGTGCCATGCGGGTCGGCGTCTCCTCGATCGAGACCGACGAGCGGGCGCTGCTCGAGCGGGTGCTCGCGGCGCCCGGGATGGAGGGTGCCGACCTGGCGGGAGAGGTCAGCACCGAGGCGTCGTACGTCGTGCCGGCGCAGGGCACGCACCGGTTCACCGTCGCCGCGATCGACCTGGGCATCAAGCGGATGACCCCCATCCGCCTCGCCGAGCGGGGCATCGAGGTGCACGTGCTGCCCTCGGCCGCGTCGCTCGACGACGTCCTGGCCACCGGCGCGGACGGGGTGTTCCTCTCCAACGGACCGGGCGACCCCGCGACCGCTGACGACGCCGTCGCCCTGACCCGCGAGGTGCTCGGCCGCGGGCTGCCGATGTTCGGCATCTGCTTCGGCAACCAGGTGCTCGGGCGGGCTCTCGGGCTGGGCACCTACAAGCTGCGCTACGGCCATCGGGGCATCAACCAGCCCGTGCAGGACCGGGAGACGGGCAAGGTCGAGGTCACCGCGCACAACCACGGGTTCGCGGTCGACGCGCCGACCGAGGGTCGCTTCGAGACGCCGTACGGCGCTGCCGAGGTGTCGCACGTCTGCCTCAACGACGGCGTCGTCGAGGGCCTGCGGTGCCGCGACGTGCCGGCCTTCTCGGTGCAGTACCACCCCGAGGCCGCGGCCGGCCCGCACGACGCGGCGTACCTGTTCGAGCGCTTCACCGACCTGTTGGAGGGCCGACGACCCCCTTCACAGTCGATCATGCAGCGAGGGACAGGTTCCGGTCCCCCAGTGCATGATCGTCGCGGGAGTGGGCCTGCCACGGACGGGGGCAGCTGATGCCGAAGCGCACCGACATCTCCAGCGTCCTGGTGATCGGCTCGGGGCCGATCGTCATCGGACAGGCCTGCGAGTTCGACTACTCCGGCACCCAGGCCTGCCGGGTGCTGCGCGACGAGGGCATCCGGGTCGTGCTGGTCAACTCCAACCCGGCCACGATCATGACCGATCCCGAGTTCGCCGACGCGACGTACATCGAGCCGATCACCCCCGAGATCGTCACCAAGGTCATCGAGCGGGAGCGGCCCGACGCGCTGCTCGCTACCCTCGGCGGCCAGACCGCGCTCAACACCGCGATGGCGCTGCACGAGGCGGGTGTGCTCGAGGAGTACGGCGTCGAGCTGATCGGGGCCAGCGTCGACGCGATCCAGGCCGGCGAGGACCGGCAACGGTTCAAGGGGATCGTCGAGGACATCGGGGCCGAGTCCGCGCGCAGCCTGATCGCCCACACGATCGACGAGTGCCTGACGGCCGCCGCCGAGCTCGGCTACCCGCTCGTCGTACGCCCCTCCTTCACGATGGGCGGCTCGGGCTCCGGGCTCGCCCGCGACGAGACCGAGCTGCGCCGCATCGCCGGATCCGGGTTGCAGGCCAGCCCGACGACCGAGGTGCTGCTCGAGGAGTCGCTCCTGGGGTGGAAGGAGTACGAGCTCGAGCTGATGCGCGACCGCAACGACAACGTCGTGGTGGTCTGCACCATCGAGAACCTCGACCCGATGGGCGTGCACACCGGCGACTCGATCACGGTGGCACCCGCGATGACGCTGACCGACCGCGAGTACCAACGGCTGCGGGACATCTCGATCGACGTCATCCGCGCCGTCGGTGTCGACACCGGCGGCTGCAACATCCAGTTCGCCGTCGAGCCGACCACCGGCCGGGTCATCGTCATCGAGATGAACCCGCGGGTGTCGCGCTCCAGTGCGCTGGCGTCGAAGGCGACCGGCTTCCCGATCGCCAAGATCGCGGCCAAGCTGGCGGTGGGCTACACGCTCGACGAGATCCCCAACGACATCACGCTCAAGACCCCGGCGTCCTTCGAGCCGACCCTGGACTACGTCGTCGTCAAGGTCCCGCGGTTCGCGTTCGAGAAGTTCCCCGGCGCCGACCCGCGGCTCACCACGCACATGAAGAGCGTCGGTGAGGCGATGGCGATCGGGCGCAACTTCACCGAGGCGCTGCAGAAGGCGCTGCGATCCCTGGAGGACCGCAACGCTCCCTTCGACTGGGCCGATGTCCCTTCCTGCATGATCGACTCTGAAGGTGGGGCCGAGGGTGGGGGGCTGGCCGAGCTGGTTGCGCGAGCCGCCGTCCCGCACGACGGTCGGCTGCGGGTCGTGCAGCAGGCGCTGCAGGCCGGGGCCACCGTCGAGCAGCTGCACGTGGCGACCGGCATCGACCCGTGGTTCCTCGACCAGCTGGCGCTGCTCGACGAGCTGGCCGCCGAGATCAGCGCCGCTCCCGAGCTGGACCGCGACCTGCTGCGGCACGCCAAGCGGCACGGCTTCTCCGACACCCAGGTCGGCCGGCTGCGCGGCATGTCCGAGGACGTCGTGCGCGGCGTCCGGCACGCCCTGGGCATCCGCCCGGTGTTCAAGACGGTCGACACCTGCGCAGCAGAGTTCGCCGCGACGACGCCGTACCACTACTCGTCCTACGACGAGGAGACCGAGGTCGCGCCCCGCCAGCAGCCGGCCGTGATCATCCTCGGCAGCGGGCCCAACCGCATCGGGCAGGGCATCGAGTTCGACTACTCCTGCGTGCACGCGTCGTTCGCGCTGCGCGAGCAGGGGCTGGCCACCGTGATGGTCAACTGCAACCCCGAGACGGTCTCGACCGACTACGACACCTCCGACCGGCTGTACTTCGAGCCGCTGACCCTCGAGGACGTCCTCGAGGTGGTGCACGCCGAGCAGCAGGCCGGCCCGGTGCTCGGCGTCATGGTGCAGCTGGGCGGCCAGACCCCGCTGGGGCTCGCGCGCCGGCTCCAGGCGGCGGGCGTGCCCATGCTCGGGACGTCGCCCGAGGCCATCCACCTGGCCGAGGACCGGGAGGCCTTCGGGAACGTGCTGGCCGACGCGGGGCTGATCGCGCCCAAGCACGGCACCGCGACGTCGTACGACGGTGCGCGGCGCGCGGCCGCGGAGATCGGCTACCCCGTGCTGGTGCGGCCCTCCTACGTGCTGGGCGGTCGCGGCATGCAGATCGTCTACGACGAGGAGCAGCTGGCGACGTACATGGCGGAGGCGACCGAGGTGTCCGCGGACCGGCCGGTGCTGGTCGACCGGTTCCTCGACGACGCCATCGAGATCGACGTGGACGCGGTCTTCGACGGCGAGGAGCTCTACCTCGGCGGCGTGATGGAGCACATCGAGGAGGCCGGGATCCACTCCGGCGACTCCGCCTGCGTGCTGCCGCCCGTCACCCTCGGCCGCGAGGAGATCGCCCGGGTGCGCAGCTGCACCGAGGCGCTGGCCCGCGGACTGGGCGTGCAGGGCCTGCTGAACGTGCAGTTCGCGCTGGCCGCCGACGTGCTCTACGTCCTCGAGGCCAACCCGCGCGCCTCCCGCACGGCGCCCTTCGTCTCGAAGGCGACCGGCGTGCCGCTGGCCAAGGTGGCGGCCCGCGTGATGATGGGCACGACCATCGCCCAGCTGCGCGGGGAGGGGCTGCTGCCCGCCACCGGGGACGGTGGCATCACCGGCCACGGGGCCCCCGTCGCGGTCAAGGAGGCGGTGCTGCCGTTCAAGCGCTTCCGCACGGTGGAGGGTCGCGGCGTCGACCACATCCTCGGCCCGGAGATGCGCTCGACCGGCGAGGTCATGGGCATCGACGCCAACTTCGGCACCGCCTTCGCCAAGGCGCAGGCGGCCGCCTATGGCGGGCTGCCGACCAAGGGCACGGTGTTCGTCTCGGTGGCCAACCGCGACAAGCGGGCGATGATCTTCCCGGTCAAGCGGCTGGCGGACCTCGGGTTCGAGATCGTGGCCACCGAGGGCACCGCCGACGTGCTGCACCGCAACGGGGTCGAGGCCACCGTGGTGCGCAAGCACAGCGCCGGACCCGGTCCGGCGGGGGAGCCCACCATCGTCGAGCGGATCCTGGCCGGCGACGTCGACATGGTCGTCAACACGCCGTCCGGCCGCGATGCCCGCGCCGACGGCTACGAGATCCGGTCGGCCGCCATCGCGATGGACCGCCCGATCATCACGACGGTCCAGGAGCTGGGCGCTGCGGTGCACGGCATCGAGGCGCTGGGCCAGGGCGCGCTCGGCGTACGGTCGGTCCAGGAGTGGACCGCCGCGGCCCGCGAGGACCGCCCATGACGCCGGCAGCATCCCGAGGAGGCCGGGCGTGAGCGACGCCGCGAGCCGGCCGGTACAGGTGCGCGGCGAGGTGCTGTCCACCCGTCGGGTCGGCGCCTACCACCACATGTCGCTGGTGGCGCCCGGCGTGGCCGACCCGACGCGGCCCGGGCAGTTCGTGGCGCTGGCCGTCGGCGGGGCGGACACCGGTCTGGTGCTGCGCCGGGCCTTCTCGATCTACCGGGTCAACAGCCGCGGCGTCTACGGTGGGACCGTCGAGATCGTCTTCGCGGTGCACGGCGCCGGCACCGCGTGGCTGGCCCAGCAGCCGCCGCACACGCCGATCGACGTCGTCGGTCCGCTGGGCAAGCCGTTCGCGCTCCCACGTGAGCCCGTCAGCGCCACCCTGGTCGGCGGCGGCTACGGCAGCGCGCCGCTGTTCGGGCTCGCCGAGGCGCTGCGCAGCCGCGGCTGCCGGGTCGACTTCGTGCTCGGCGCGGCCAGCGAGGACCGGCTCTTCGGGGCCCTGGACGCCAAGCGGATGGCCTCCACGGTCGCCATCACCACCGACGACGGCAGCAGCGGCCTGCGCGGGCGGGTGACCGACGCGCTCCCACAGGTCATGGACCGGGCCGGCACCGAGGTCGTCTACGCCTGCGGGCCGATGGCCATGCTGCGGGCGGTCAGCGAGGTCACCCGCGACCGCGGGGTCACCGCGCAGTGCCTGGTCGAGGAGTCGATGGCCTGCGGCATCGGGGTGTGCATGACCTGCGTGCTCCCGGTGCGCGACGACGACGGTGTGACCCGGATGGTGCGCTCCTGCGTCGAGGGGCCGGTGTTCCGCGGCGAGCAGGTGCGGTGGGACGACATCGGCACCGTCCCGGCCGACACGTACGGCGCACCCGTGGTGGCGCACTGATGAGCGAGGGCCGCTTCTCCGTGCGCACCGTGCCGGCGCCGGACCGCCAGGACGAGCCGCGCTATGACTTCCGCACCAACCTGGCCGGCGTGGACCTGCCCAACCCGGTGCTGACCGCCTCCGGATGCGCCGCCGCCGGCCGGGAGCTCGAGCAGTTCTTCGACGTGGCCGCGCTCGGGGCGGTGGTGACCAAGTCGATCATGCTGGAGCCGAGGTCCGGGCGCGCGACGCCGCGGATGGCCGAGACCGCGAGCGGCATGCTCAACTCCATCGGGCTGCAGGGCCCGGGCATCGACCACTTCCTCGAGCACGACCTGCCGTGGCTGCACGAGCGCGGTGCGCGGGCCGTGGTCTCCATCGCCGGGGGCAGCGTCGAGGAGTTCGCCGCCCTGGCCGGCCGGCTGCGCGGGGCGCCGGGCATGGTCGCGCTGGAGGTCAACATCTCCTGCCCGAACGTGGCCAACCGGGGACTGGTCTTCGCCTGCGACCCCGGTGCGGCGGCGGCCGTGGTGTCGGCGGTGCGCGACCGTACGTCGCCGTCGGTGCCCGTCTTCGCCAAGCTCTCGCCCGACGTCACCGACATCGTTGCGATCGCCCGCTCCTGCGTCGATGCCGGTGCCGACGGGCTCTCGATGATCAACACGCTGCTCGGCATGGCGCTCGACCTCGACACGATGCGGCCCGTGCTGGCCGGGGTCACCGGTGGCCTGTCGGGTCCGGCGATCAAGCCGGTCGCGGTGCGCTGCATCTGGCAGGTGCACGCGGCGCTGCCCGACGTGCCGATCATCGGCATGGGTGGGGTGCGCAGCGGCCTCGATGCCCTCGAGCTGGTCCTGGCCGGGGCCTCGGCGGTCTCGGTCGGCACCGCCGTCTTCGGCGACCCCGGTGCGCCGGCACGGGTGCTGAGCGAGCTGCGCGACGCCCTGGCGCACCGCGGCTTCGCCAAGATCGCCGACGCCGTCGGCTTCGCCCACCGCGACATGCCCCACCGGAAGGACTGACGCCCGTGTCCCTGGCCCCCGTTGCCGTAGCGCTCGACGCTCCCGACCTGGAGACCGCCCTCGGCTGGGCCGCCGCCGCCGGTCCGCACGTGAGCACCGTCAAGGTCGGGCTCGAGCTCTATCTGCGTCACGGTGCGGACGCCGTCCGTCAGGTGCGCGAGGCCAGCGGCGGCCGTGACGTCTTCCTGGACCTCAAGCTGCACGACATCCCCAACACCGTGGCCGGCGCGGCCCGGTCGGTCGCCGAACTCGCGCCCGACTACCTCACCGTGCACGCGTCCGGTGGGGCCGACATGGTCCGCGCCGCCGCCGAGGCACTGCCGCACACCACGATCGTGGGGGTCACCGTGCTCACCTCGATGACCGACGACGACCTCGCCGCCATCGGCATGCAGGGACCGTCGCGCGATGCGGCCCGGCGGCTTGCCGCGGTGGCCGTGCAGGGCGGTGCCCGCGCCCTGGTGTGCTCCCCGCGAGAGGTTGCCGACGTACGGCGTGAGGTGGGTGCAGGCGTCACGCTGATCACCCCGGGGGTACGGCCGGTCGGCGCGGACCTCGGCGACCAGTCCCGGGTCGGGACACCGGAGCAGGCGCTCGCCGACGGGGCGGACCTGCTGGTGATCGGTCGCCCGATCACCGGTGCGCCGGATGTCGCGGCGGCTGCGGAACGTATCGCCGCGGGCATCAACCGGTCACGTGCGTCGTGACTGCATGGTCCGCGTGCAACATCGCGCCCACCGACTGATCGGCGAGAATCAGTAGCCGTCCGTAGGGTTTTCCGCTCTGATACGCCAGAACGGGGCAGCCCACATTGCTTCACATGCCGTGCAGTCGCTAGGTTCCATCGCGACTACCTGTTCGATGCTCGAGCCCGAGGTGACCTGTTGTGGCACTGCCCCCGCTGACTCCCGAACAACGGGCTGCCGCCCTCGAGAAGGCCGCGATCGCCCGGCGCGAACGCGCAGCGGTGAAGAACCGGCTCAAGCACTCGGGCGCGTCGCTGGTCGAGGTCCTCAAGGAGGGCCACGAGAACGACATCGTCGGCAAGATGAAGGTCTCGGCTGTCCTCGAGGCACTGCCCGGTGTCGGCAAGGTGCGCGCGCGCAAGATCATGGAAGAGATCGGCATCTCGGAGAGCCGCCGCGTCCGCGGCCTCGGCGCCCAGCAGATGGCCTCGCTCGAGCGGGAGTTCGGCGGCAGCGCCTGATGCTGCGCAGTGGTCACTGCGACGCGTCGCCCGACCTGCCGGATGTCTGAGCAACCGTCCGGGACAGCTACGCCGTCGCGGCTGCTGGTCCTGTCCGGCCCGTCCGGTGTCGGCAAGAGCACCGTCGTACGGCAGCTGCGCGCCCATCACCCCGACATCTGGCTGTCCGTGTCGGCGACTACGCGCTTCCCCCGCCCCGGCGAGATCGACGGGGTGCACTACCACTTCGTCGGAGCCGAGAAGTTCGACCAACTGGTGGCCGACGGTGGGCTGCTCGAGTGGGCCGAGTTCGCCGGCCACCGGTACGGCACGCCGCGGGCGCCGGTCGAGGAGCGGCTCTCCGCCGGGGTGCCGGTGCTGCTCGAGATCGAGCTCCAGGGCGCCCGGCAGATCCGCGCCTCGATGCCGGAGGCGACGCTCGTCTTCCTGGCACCTCCGAGCTGGGACGAGCTGGTCCGCCGCCTCACCGGCCGGGGCACGGAGGACGCGGAGCTGATCGCCCAGCGGCTCGCGACGGCTCGTGAGGAGCTCGCGGCCGAGAAGGAGTTCGACCTCACGCTGGTGAACACGAGCGTCCAGGAGGTCGTGGACCGCCTGCTAGCCTTGTGGCAGGTCGGAGACCCCCGCCCGAACTGAGGCGCGCCATCAGGCGTGCTCGTGTCGAGCTGGGTCCGCCCGCCGACCCAACCGCCATACAACCGGAAGGCCACCTGTGTCCGGCACCGCCGCCGCGCCTGAGGGCATCACCAATCCGCCGATCGACGACCTGCTCGCCAAGGTCGACTCGAAGTACAGCCTGGTCATCTACGCCGCCAAGCGCGCGCGCCAGATCAACGCCTACTACTCGCAGCTGGGCGAGGGGCTGCTCGAGTACGTCGGCCCGCTCGTCGAGACGCACGTCCACGAGAAGCCCCTGTCGATCGCCATGCGCGAGATCAACGCCGGTCTGCTGACCGCCGAGCCGATCGAGCAGGACTAGCCCCTTTTCGGGGCGGCACCCGCATGACCAGCGCCGCGTCGCACCGCGCGCCGTCGTCGACGCGGCCGCGGGTCGTGCTCGGAGTGAGCGGCGGCATCGCCGCCTACAAGGCCGTTGAGCTGCTGCGGCTGCTCACCGAGAGCGGCCACGATGTGCGGGTGGTGCCCACCCGGGCCGCCCTGGAGTTCGTGGGCGCGCCCACCTGGGCCGCACTGTCCGGCAAGCCGGTCAGTGCCGAGGTCTGGGACGACGTGCAGGACGTGCCGCACGTGCGTCTCGGGCAGCAGGCCGACCTGGTCGTGGTCGCGCCGGCCACCGCCGACCTGCTCGCCAAGGCCGCCACCGGGCAGGCCGACGACCTGCTCACCAGTACGTTGCTCACCACCACCGCCCCGGTGCTCTTCGCGCCCGCCATGCACACCGAGATGTGGCAGCACCCCGCCACGCAGGAGAACGTCGCCACCCTGCGCCGGCGGGGTTCGTTCGTCCTGGACCCGGCCGTCGGGCGCCTGACCGGCGCGGACACCGGGCCCGGGCGGCTGCCCGAGCCCGAGCAGCTGCTGGCCGCCTGCCTGCGCCTGCTGGCCAGACGCGGCGTCGACCGCGCCGACCTGCGCGGCCGCCACGTCGTCGTGTCCGCCGGCGGCACCCGCGAGCACCTCGACCCGGTGCGCTTCCTCGGCAACAGGTCCTCCGGCCGGCAGGGCTACGCGCTGGCCACTACCGCCCTGGCCCGGGGCGCCGAGGTGACCCTGGTGTCGGCGAACGTGGCGTTGCCCGATCCCGCCGGCGCGAAGGTGGTGCGGGTGGTGTCGGCCGACCAGATGCGTACCGCGGTGCTCAACGCGGCCGCCACCGCCGACGCGGTCGTGATGGCCGCCGCCGTGGCCGACTTCCGGCCCGCTCAGCAGCTCGACACCAAGATCAAGAAAACCGCGGGGGAGCCGGCGCCCGTCACCCTGGTGCGCAACCGCGACATCCTTGCCGAGCTCTCGGCCCCCCGACGGACCGGCCAGGTGGTCGTGGGGTTCGCGGCCGAGACGGGTGACCAGACCGGCGACGTCCTCACCCACGGCCGGGCCAAGCTCGCGGGCAAGGGCGCGGACCTGCTGGTCGTCAACGAGGTCGGCCACGACCGCGGCTTCGAGGGACCGGACAACGCCGGGGTCATCATCGGCACGGACGGCACCGAGGTCGACGTACCGCAGGGCCCGAAGGAGGCACTGGCCGACGCGGTCTGGGACCTCGTGGCGAAGCGGCTGCCCGAGCCTCCCGGCGACACGGCTGTCCACCGTCTCGATGGATGAAACGGGTCGATCCGGTCCCCGTTAGACTGCCGTGGTTCGTTCCCGTTGCCGATTGTCCCTAGGAGACCCGTGTCCCGCCGTCTGTTCACCTCGGAGTCCGTGACCGAGGGTCACCCGGACAAGATCGCCGACCAGATCAGCGACACCATCCTGGACGCCCTGCTCGCTGAGGACCCGCGCAGCCGGGTCGCCGTCGAGACCCTCATCATGACCGGCCAGGTGCACGTGGCCGGCGAGGTCACGACCAGCGGGTACGCCGACATCCCCAAGCTGGTGCGCGACCGGATCCTCGCGATCGGCTACGACTCGTCGGCCAAGGGCTTCGACGGGCACTCCTGCGGCGTGTCGATCTCCATCGGCGCGCAGTCGCCGGACATCGCGCAAGGCGTCGACGCCGCCCACGAGGCGCGGACCGGCGAGTCGGTCGAGGACCCGCTGGACCGGCAGGGCGCCGGTGACCAGGGGCTGATGTTCGGCTACGCCTGCGACGACACGCCGGAGCTGATGCCGCTGCCGATCGCGCTGGCCCACCGCCTGGCCCAGCAGCTGTCCGCGGTCCGCAAGGACGGCGCCGTGCCCTACCTGCGCCCGGACGGCAAGACCCAGGTCACCATCGAGTACGACGGCGACCGCGCCGTCCGGCTGGACACCGTCGTCGTCTCCAGCCAGCACGCGGCCGACATCGGCCTCGAGTCGATGCTGCAGCCCGACATCGCCGAGCAGGTCGTCAAGCCGGTGCTGGACGGGCTCGACCTGGAGACGACGGGCTACCGCCTGCTGGTGAACCCGACCGGCCGCTTCGAGATCGGCGGCCCGATGGGCGACGCCGGCCTCACCGGCCGCAAGATCATCGTGGACACGTACGGCGGCATGGCCCGGCACGGTGGCGGCGCCTTCTCCGGCAAGGACCCGTCCAAGGTCGACCGGTCTGCCGCCTACGCCATGCGCTGGGTCGCCAAGAACGTCGTCGCCGCCGGGCTGGCCCGCCGCTGCGAGGTGCAGGTGGCCTACGCGATCGGCAAGGCCCACCCGGTCGGGCTGTTCGTGGAGACGTTCGGCACCGAGACGATCCCGGTCGAGCGCATCCAGGCCGTGCTGCCCGAGGTGTTCGACCTGCGGCCCGCCGCGATCATCCGCGACCTGGACCTGCTGCGGCCGATCTACGCGCCGACGGCGGCCTACGGTCACTTCGGCCGGGAGCTGCCCGACTTCACCTGGGAGCGCACCGACCGCGTCGACGCCCTCAACTCCGCCACCAACGCCTGACCCGACCGGCCCGGCCCTTGCCGATTCGACCACGTTAGGTAGGCCAGAGGGGACGACAACAGGCCTCAGTGCCTGTTGTCGTCCCCTTTCGCCTGGTGCGGCGCTGATTCAGCCCGCTGTGGACGGGGCCGTCGCGCCGACAGGGGGCTCTGCTGAGATGGGGACGTGAGCGCGACCGGGTCCGGTGACGACGGGGAGCAGCTGGCCCTGCTGGCCGGTCCCCGGCGCAGGTCCGCACCGGCCGCGCCGGGACCGGACCACGAGCTGGCGCCCACCGCCCCCGTCGCCCGGGTCGCCGTCGACATCGAGCTGCCCCACCTCGACCGGACGTTCGACTACGCCGTGCCGGTCGACCTGGACGAGGTCGCCCAGCCGGGGGTACGCGTCCGCGTCCGGTTCGCCGGTCGGCTGCTCGACGGCCTCCTGCTCGAACGGGTCGAGAACACCGACCACGCCGGCCGGCTCGCCCGGCTGCACAAGGTCGTCTCGCCCGAGCCGGTGCTCAGCCCGGCCATCGCCCGGCTGGTGCGCGCCGTGGCCGACCGCTACGCCGGCAGCGCCGCCGACGTCCTGCGCCTCGCTGTGCCACCCCGGCACGCCCGCGTCGAGGCGGCCAGCCGACCGGCCGCGGCCGAGCCTGCAGCGGCCGACGCCACAGGTCCCGACGACGGTACGACGGCGACCGCGCCGCCCCTCGCGCGGCCCGAACCCGCCGGCTGGGTCGACTACGACGGGGGAGTGCCGCTGCTCGACGCCCTCGCGGCCGGGCACGCCCCGCGCGCTGCATGGACCGCGCTGCCCGGAGACCGCTGGCCGGGCGAGATCGCCGGCGCGGTGGCCACGACGGTCTCGGGCGGGCGCGGCGCACTTGTCGTCGTACCGGACGTGCGTGACGTCGCCCGCGTCGACGCCGCTCTCAGCGCCGCGCTGGGGCCGGGCCGGCACGTGGTGCTCACGGCGGACCTCGGGCCGGCCGAGCGCTACCGACGGTGGCTCGCTGTACGACGGGGCGAGGTCGGGGTCGTGGTCGGGACCCGGGCCGCGATGTTCGCGCCGGTGTCCGACCCGGGGCTCTTCGTGGTCTGGGACGACGGCGACGACCTGCACGCCGAGCCACGGGCGCCGTACCCGCATGTCCGCGAGGTCCTCGCGATGCGCGCGGCGCATGAGTCCGCCGGGCTGCTGATCGGCGGCTGGGCCCGCACCGCCGAGGCCGCCGCCCTCGTCGGCGCGGGCTGGGCCCGGGCGGTCGCACCCGCGCGTGCAGTGGTCCGGGCCGCCGCACCACGGGTGACCGTGGCCGGCGACGACGCCGAGCTGTCCTCCGACGGCGCCGCCCGGGCCGCCCGCCTGCCCAGCGTGGCCTGGCGAACCGCGCGCGAGGGCCTACGCCACGGCCCCGTCCTGGTCCAGGTCCCACGCGGCGGCTACCTGCCCGGCCTCGCCT
>JAVEDJ010000406.1 GCA_030841025.1 Actinomycetota bacterium | reverse complement strand
CCAGGTCGGCGATGGTCGGTGCACTGGCCCGGATGCGTCCGTCGTCGGTGATGGTGTCGCCCTCGAGCGGGACGTTGAGGTCCGAGCGGACCAGGACCCGCTTGCCGCGCAGGCCACCCAGGTCGCGCTCGAGGTCGTCGACCGTCTTCATCCGCACACCCTTTCCCTGCGCACCCCTACCCAGACGATGATCACGCAGCGAGGGACGGATCGGTCCCTTGCTGCATGATCGACTCGGGGGGTTGTCAGGCTCGTGACTCGTAGCTGGTGGGGGCCGGGTGGTCAGAGCGAGCGGCCGACGAGACCGACGAGGTCGACCAGGCGGTTGGAGTAGCCCCACTCGTTGTCGTACCAGCCGACGATCTTGACCTGGTTGCCGATCACCTTGGTGAGCTTCGAGTCGAAGATGCACGACGACGGGTCGGTCACGATGTCCGAGGACACGATCTCGTCCTCGGTGTAGGTGAGGTACGCCTTCAGCGGGCCGTCCGCCGCCTTCTTGAACGCGGCGTTGACCTCCTCGACCGTCGTGTCGCGACCCAGGGTGACCGTGAGGTCGGTCGCCGAGCCGGTCGGCACGGGGACCCGCAGCGCGAACCCGTCGAGCTTGCCCTGCAGCTCCGGCAGCACCAGACCGATGGCCTTGGCGGCGCCGGTGCTCGTCGGCACGACGTTGAGGGCAGCCGCGCGGGCCCGACGCAGGTCGCTGTGCGGGCCGTCCTGCAGGTTCTGGTCCTGGGTGTAGGCGTGGATCGTCGTCATCAGCCCACGCTCGATGGTGAACTCGTCGTTGAGCACCTTGGCCATCGGCGCGAGGCAGTTGGTCGTGCACGACGCGTTGCTGATGATGTGGTGCTTGGCGGGGTCGTAGAGGTTGTCGTTGGCACCCAGCACGACGGTGAAGTCCTCGTTCTTGGCGGGTGCCGAGATGATGACCTTCTGCGCGCCGGCGTCGATGTGCGCCTTTGCCTTGGTCGCGTCGGTGAAGAAGCCGGTCGACTCGATGACGACGTCGGCCCCGAGCTCCTTCCACGGCAGGTTGGCCGGGTCGCGCTCCTCGAGCGCTCGGATCTTGCGGCCGCCGACGATGATGTTCTGCTCGTCGAAGGAGACGGCCTCGGGGAGCCGGCCCAGGATGCTGTCGTACTTGAGCAGGTGGGCCAGCGTCTTGTTGTCGGTCAGGTCGTTGGCGCCCACCACCTCGATGTCGGCGCCCGACGCCAGGGCGGCGCGGAAGAAGTTGCGGCCGATACGGCCGAAGCCGTTGATGCCCACACGGATCGTCACGACATGCTCCTCGTCATCCGGTGGGACAGCGGTCCGCGCCCGGGTCTGCAGCTCGTTTGCGCTCGTTTGCGCTGGTCAGGTCGACAGCTCGTTTGCGCTTGTCGGGTCGACCCTATCCAACGCGCGTGACCCGTCTCACCATCCGGGCCACCCCCGATCCGCCCACCCCCCACCGCTGCCGATTCGACCACGTTGGGTAGGCCGGAGGCGACGACAACAGGCCTCGGGACCTGTTGTCGTCCCCTCACGCCTGTTGCGGCACCGACGCGGTCCTAGAGAGGGCGGGTCACGCGTCGAGCATGTCGCTGGTCAACGTGGACTCCGTGTCGGCGATCCCGAGATCGGCGGCCTTCTTGTCGGCCATCGCCAGCAGGCGGCGGATCCGCCCGGCGACGGCGTCCTTGGTCATCGGCGGCTCGGCAAGCCCGCCGAGCTCCTCGAGGCTGGCCTGCTTGTGGGCCAGCCTCAGCTCCCCCGCCACACGCAGGTGCTCCGGCACGTCGTCGGCCAGGATCTCGAGCGCTCGCTGCACCCGCGCCCCCGCTGCGACGGCGGCACGGGCCGAGCGACGCATATTCGCGTCGTCGAAGTTCGCCAGCCGGTTGGCGGTCGCCCGCACCTCGCGGCGCATCCGTCGCTCCTCCCACGCCAGCACGCTGTCGTGGGCGCCGAGCCGCGTGAGCAGGGCCCCGATCGCGTCACCGTCCCGTACGACGACTCGGTCGACGCCGCGCACCTCGCGCGCCTTGGCGCCGATGCCGAGCCGGCGGGCCGCCCCCACCAGGGCCAGCGCGGCCTCCGGACCGGGGCAGGTCACCTCGAGGGCAGACGAACGGCCGGGCTCGGTCAGTGAGCCGTGCGCGAGGAACGCGCCGCGCCATGCCGACTCGGCGTCGCAGATGGCGCCCGACACGACCTGCGGCGGCAGCCCTCGGACGGGGCGGCCACGGCCGTCGAGCAGACCGGTCTGCCGGGCGAGTGCCTCGCCGTCCTTGGCGATGCGCACGAGATAGCGGCTGCCCTTGCGCAGGCCGCCCGGTGCGACGACGGCGACCTCCGAGGTGTGGCCATAGACCTCGGCGATGTCCTTGCGCAGCCGGCGAGCGGTCGCACCCGTGTCGATCTCTGCCTCGACGACGATCCGGCCACCGACAATGTGCAGGCCGCCGGCGAACCGAAGCATCGACGACACCTCTGCCTTGCGGCAGCAGGGACGGGTGATCGTCAGGTGTGCCAACTCGTCCTTGACTGCTGCGGTCATGGCCATGGGCTCAAATCCTGCCACTCGAGAGAATGTCGCGGTACGCCGAGGCCAACAACTCCGTGTCATGGCGGGGTGTTCCGTCCGAACGGCCCAATGGCGCAAGCACGACGTCGGCACCGAGACCGGAAGCGACTCGTTCGAGCGCCACCTGGTCGGAAACCGTTTTCGGATCGGCCAGGACGACGTCCAGCCGCAGTCCCGGGGCATGCGCGCCCAGCACCTCGAGATAGGTCTCGGGCGCGAACCCGGAGGTCTCTCCCGGCTGCGGCTCGAGGTTGAGCGCCAGCAGCCGGCGCGCGGACGTCTCCTTCAACGCGGCCGCCAGCTCCGGGACGAGCAGGTGCGGGATGACGCTGGTGAACCACGACCCCGGCCCCAGCACCACCCAGTCGGCGTCGTGCACCGCCCCCACGGCCTCAGGACAGGCCGGCGGGTCCGGGGGCAGCAGCGTCACACTCAGCACCCGCCCCGCGGCGGTGGCCACCTCGACCTGGCCGCGGACGCGACGCACCCGAGGACCCGACGAGGCGTCGTCGTACGACGTCTCGTGGGTGACTGTCCCGTCGTACGACGACGCGCCGGCTCGCGCGTCGCCGAAGGCCGGCGCCTCGACGATCGCCTCGATGTCCAGCGGCAGCACCGACATCGGCAGCACCCGGCCCTGGGCGCCGAGCAGCCGCCCGACCCAGTCGAGGCCTTCGACGGAGTCACCGAGCAGCTCCCAGAGCGCGACGATGAGCAGGTTGCCGACCGCGTGGTCGTGCAGGTCACCTTCGCTGCGGAAGCGGTGCTGCACCACGCGGCTCCACGTCTGTCCCCAGTCGTCGTCGCCGCAGAGCGCGGCCAGGGCCATGCGCAGGTCACCGGGCGGCAGTACGCCGAGCTCACGGCGCAGCCGGCCGGACGATCCGCCGTCGTCGGCGACGGTCACGATCGCGGTGAGCCGGTCGGTGACCCGGCGCAGCGCCGACAGCGAGGCCGCGAGACCGTGACCGCCGCCGAGCGCGACCACGTCGGGACGCGTCGGAGCCTCGAGACGGTGCCTGGGCGGGACCGGGGATGTCCCGCTCACGCGCGCCTACTCACGGCCGAGGTCGCGGTGCACGATCGCGACGTCCATGCCGGAGTCGGTGAGCCGGCGGCTGAGCTCCTCGGTGATGGCGACCGAACGGTGCTTGCCTCCGGTGCAGCCGATCGCGATGGTGGCGTAACGCTTTCCCTCGCGCAGGTAGCCCGCCGAGATGACGTCGAGCAGGGCCGCGAAACCGTCGACGAACTGAGGCGCGCCCTCCTGTCCCAGCACGTAGTCGCTGACTGCCGCGTCGCGACCGGTCAGCGGTCGCAGTTCGGGGACCCAGTGCGGGTTGGGCAGGAACCGGCAGTCGAGGACGAGGTCCGCGTCTGCCGGTGTGCCGTACTTGTAGCCGAACGAGATCAGCGTCGCGTGCAGCCCCGGATGGTCGGTCTCCTCGAACGCCTGGAGCACCTTTGCGCTCAGCTGGTGCACATTGAGATCGCTCGTGTCGATGATGGTGTCGGCGTCGGCGCGCAGGTCGCGCATCAGCTCGCGCTCGCGAGCGATGCCGTCGATGAGTCTTCCCTCGCCCTGCAGCGGGTGCGGTCGGCGCACACCTTCGAAGCGACGCACGAGCGCGTCGTCCCGTGCCTCGAGGAAGACGACGCGCGGGTCGCTGCCATCGGTCGTCAGCTGGGCGATGGCCTGCGTCAGGTCGGCGAAGAACGAGCCGCTTCGGACGTCCACGACAGCCGCGATACGCGGCACGTTGCCCTGCGCGCGACCGCCCAGCTCGGCGAGCGTCGGAAGCAGTGCGGGAGGCAGGTTGTCGACGACGAACCAACCGAGGTCCTCCAGCACGTTCGCCGCGGTGCTGCGGCCCGCACCGGACATGCCGGTGATGATGACGAGCTCGGGCAGATGCGGCACCTCACCTGGGACACCTGCGGAACTGTCGTCGGTCACTGGACCTCCGGGTCGTGGGCGTCGGCCGGGTCGTCGGGTGCTGCCGGATCCGGCGCCACGGCCCCCAGTGTGGGCGAGGCATCGTGGGGAGCTGCCTTCGGGGGCATGGGCGCGTCGTCGAGGATCTCGCCCGTCGACATGTTGACAGCCATGCCACGAGACGCGCCGTGCGCGGCGAGTGCGCTCACGACGGCCTCGGCCGTGCGCCGACCGACTCCCGGCACCTCGATGATCTCCTCGACCGACGCCGCGCTGAGCCGCTTGAGCGACCCGAAGCGCTTGAGCAGCGCCTTGCGCCGGGTCTCCCCGAGACCTGGGACGCCGTCGAGAGCGCTCTGCGTCATCGACTTGGAGCGGCGCGACCGGTGGTGCGCGATCGCGAACCTGTGCGCCTCGTCACGCACCCGCTGCAGCAGATACAGGCCCTCGCTCGTGCGCGGCAGCACCACGGGATAGGGCTCGCCGGGCAGCCAGACCTCCTCGAGTCGCTTGGCCAGACCGACGACGACGACGTCGTCCACGCCGAGCGCATCGAGCGCCTGCTGCGCGGCAGCCACCTGCGGCGCGCCGCCGTCGACCACGACGAGGTTGGGCGGGTAGGCGAACCGCCGTGGGCGGCCCGTGTCCGGGTCGATGCCGGGGGGCACCTCACCCCCGACCTGCAGTACGACGGCGCCGGTCCCCGCGGCCGCACCGTCCGCGGCGGCGGTCCCGTCGTCGCCGAGCTCACCGGTGGCGGCCTTGTCGTCGAGGTAGCGACGGAAGCGCCGGGTGATGACCTCGCGCATCGATGCCGTGTCACCACGACCGGCCTGTCCGCGGATCACGAACCGGCGGTACTCCCCCTTGCGCGCGAGACCGTCCTCGAACACCACCATCGACGCGACGACGTCGGTCTCCTGGATGTGGGACACGTCGAAGCACTCGATTCGCAACGGTGCATCGGCGAGGCCCAGCGCCTCCTGGATCTCGGCCAGGGCCTGGCTGCGCGTCGTCAGGTCACTGCCCCGCTTGGTCTTGTGCAGGGCCAGCGACTGCTGCGCGTTGCGCGTGACAGTCTCCATCAGCGACCGCTTCTCACCCCGCTGCGGCACGCGCAGGTCGACGTTGCCGCTCCTGCGGTCCCGCAGCCACGAGGTCACCGTCTCCGCGTCGTCGGGGAGCACCGGGACCAGCACCTCGCGCGGAACGTTGTCGTTCCAGCCGTCGGCACGGTCATCGCCGTACAGCTGCTGCAGGAAGTGCTCGACGAGGTCACCTGTGCTCAGGTCTTCGACCTTGTCCACCACCCAGCCGCGCTGCCCGCGGACCCGGCCGCCACGCACATAGAACACCTGCACGGCGGCCTCGAGCGGATCCTCCGCGAGCGCGATCACGTCGGCGTCGGTGCCGTCACCGAGCACCACCGCCTGCTTCTCGACAGCCCGCTCGAGGGCCTTGATGTCGTCGCGCAGCCGGGCTGCCTTCTCGTAGTCCTGGTTGGCGGCCGCCACCTGCATCTGCTTCTCGAGACGCCGCAGGAACGGTCCGGTCTGCCCGGCCATGAAGTCGCAGAAGTCGTCGACGATCTGTCGATGGGTGGCCTGCCCCACTCGTCCGACGCACGGCGCCGAGCACTTGCCGATGTACCCCAGCAGGCACGGCCGGCCGACCTGGCCGGCGCGCTTGAAGACGCCCGACGAGCACGTGCGGGCCGGGAAGACGCGCAGCAGCAGGTCGAGGGTCTCGCGGATGGCCCAGGCGTGGGAGTAGGGGCCGAAGTAACGCACGCCCTTCTTCTTCGGCCCGCGCATCACCTGCAACCGCGGGAACTCCTCGTTGAGGGTGACCGCCAGGCTCGGGTAGCTCTTGTCGTCGCGGTAGCGGACGTTGAAGCGGGGGTCGAACTCCTTGATCCAGTTGTACTCGAGCTGCAGCGCCTCGACCTCGGTCGACACGACGGTCCACTCCACGCTCGCTGCGGTGGTGACCATGGTCTGCGTGCGGGCGTGCAGGTTCGCGATGTCCTGGAAGTACGACGACAGGCGCGGGCGCAGGCTGCGCGCCTTGCCGACGTAGATGACCCGGCCCTGCTCGTCGCGGAACCGGTAGACGCCTGCGCTCTCCGGGATGGACCCCGGCGCAGGGCGGTACGACGCCGGATCAGCCACCCATCCAGCCTACGACGGTGGGCCAACCTGGCCGTCTGCACCAACTGCTGGACGAACTCGGCTGCTAGCCCTGACCGCCAGTGATCAGCCCTCGACGATCGAGTCGCCCTCGACCTTCACCGTCACGGGGGGCAACGGCTTGGGTGCCGGACCGCCGGTGACCGTTCCGTCGGCCGCGCTGTACATGCTGCCGTGGCACGGGCAGGAGATCGTTCCGTCCTTCACCGCGCCGACGAGGCAACCCATGTGCGTGCAGACCGCGGAGAAGGCCTTGAACTCGCCTGCGGTCGGCTGCGTGACGACGACCTTCTGGTCCTTGACGATCACCCCGCCGCCGACGGGGACATCGGCCGTCTTGGCCAGCGCGGCTCCACCGGCCGCGGACGACTCCGGCGCCGACGACGAGGCAGCGCTCGCGCTCGGCGAGCTGCTGGTGTCGCTGCCTGCTGTGTCGCTGCCGCCGCCACAGGCGGTCAGCACGCCTGCGGCACCGGCCACGGTGACGCCGAGGACGGTGCGCCGGGTCAGTCCAGGGGGGAGCGGGGGCTGGAGCGGACGAGGGTTCATCGGCAGTTCCCTTCGTGTGGGCGCACATGATCCGGGCTCGTCTCCCGCAACTAGCGGGCAGCCGGACGGGTTCCCGTCACTCGGCAGTGATCCACTGGCTGGGACTGCGGGCCACGTGACCGCACCGGCCGCCGGTGGGCCGCCGCACCGGCCGCCGGCCCAGAACCGCTGTCCAGATGGCGGGCAATCGCCGCCTTTTGCACCAGATCATTCCGGCTCCATGCCCTCGCCTCCCCCCGCGGGATCGGGCACTGTGGTCGGGAGTAGGTGAGGCGCTCCCACGGCCCGTAGCGTGGGACGGCCCTGCGGCCATCACCTGCTGACGACCCGGCTGGGGTCGTCCCCCCGTGCGATCCCAGCCGGGCCGGCGCCGGACGGCTCCCCGACAGGAGGGCCCGGCCTGGCACGGCCCGGGGTCGGACGAACGCCTCGGCGAGGCTCGAGCGTCAGCTCGCGGCGCGCTTGCGGGCAGCCCGGCCCGTCGTCGGAGTCGCGGCCACCGTGGGCTTGCGCGCACCCGCAGCCGTCGACTTCTTGCCGGCCTTGGCCGGAGACGCGACCTTGCGGGTGCTCGTCGCGCGCCCTGGCTGTTTCGCCGCGGCCGCGTTGGCCTGCCGACC
>JAVEDJ010000378.1 GCA_030841025.1 Actinomycetota bacterium | reverse complement strand
CGCGCCGGCTGCTCCCCGCGCCGCGGCCCGCAGGACGGTGAGCATCGTGCCCTCGACGGGCTTGCCCACCGCGTCGTACGCCGCCTGGGCCCCCCGCCCCAGCGCGGCTGCCCACGCCGGGGCGTCGATCTCGCTGCCGCGCTCCTTGGCCGCGTCGGCCAGGCCGCGCAGCACCTGGCTGAGGATGACGCCAGAGTTTCCGCGGGCACCCAGCAGGGCACCCTGGGCCAGCGCACCCAGCGTCTCGGCCTGGTCCGGTTCGCCGGGCAGCTCCGCGAGCGCCAGCGCCGCAGCCGCCACGGTGAGGTGCAGGTTGGTGCCCGTGTCACCGTCGGGCACGGGGTAGACGTTGAGCGCGTCGATCTCCTCGCGGGCCGCCTCGAGGGCGTCGCGGGCCGCCTCCGCCCAGCCGCGCAGCAGCGCCGCGTCGACCACGGGGGGCGAAGGCATCGGGCGGCTCCTACGATCGGACGGGGACAGGCGAGCGAGCGGCGAGGCTCTCGGGGCAGGGTAGGCGCAGGGTGGGTCAGGTGCCGGCCATGCTCGGTTGGCGTCCCGCCCCGCGTGTCGGTTACTCTTCTGCGGTTGCCCGGACGCCCGTCTAGCGCGGAAGTCCACCTGCGTCACGTCCATCTTCGTTCGACTTCATTCCTGGGAGAGTGCCTCCGTGGCTGCCACCTGCGACGTCTGCGGCAAGGGGCCGGGCTTCGGTCACGCCATCTCTCACTCGCACCGCCGCACCAAGCGTCGCTTCAACCCGAACATCCAGACCGTGCGGGCGATGGTCGGCAAGACCCCGAAGCGCCTCAACGTGTGCACGTCCTGCCTCAAGGCAGGCAAGGTCACCCGCTAGGCGCCCGCCCGGGCCCGATCAGCCAGAACGGCCGGCTCATCCTCGTGGTGGTCCGGCCTGCCGCATGCCCGGCCGGCGCTCGCGGCCGTCGGTAGCGCCCCGTCACGCGAACGACGTCCAGCCACCGGGTCCGGCGTACGGCTCGCCGTCCACCAGCAGCCCCTCGCCGTCCTCCACGCGGCCCACGACGCTCCAGGCCATCGGCAGGTCCACGTCCGGCGGGAACGTCGCCGCGAGCGCGTGGTCGTCGCCGCCGGCCAGCAGCCACGCCATGGGATCGGCGTTGAGGGCTCTGGCCGTGTCGACGAACTCCTGTGGCACGTGGAAGGCGTCGGACGACAGGCGCAGCGCGACGCCGCTGGCCACCGCGATGTGCCCGAGGTCGGAGACCAGGCCGTCGCTCACGTCGACCATCGCCGTGGCGCCGAGGGCGGCGGCGCGGGGCCCTTCGGCGTACGGCGGCGCCGGCCGGCGCAGGGCGTCCACCAGCACCCGCGGCGACCGGAAGCCACGGGTGAGCACCGCCAGGCCGGCTGCCGCCCAGCCGAGCCGCCCGGCCACCGCGACGAGGTCGCCCGGCTGCGCACCCGACCGCGTGACCGGCTCGCGTCCCTCCAGCGACCCGAGGGCGGTCACCGAGATGACCAACGTGTCGCTGCGGACGACGTCGCCGCCGGCGACCGAGGCGCCGACCAGGTCGCACTCCTCGCGCAGGCCCTCGGCCATCTCGAGGGCCCACGACGCGGGCAGGTCCGGCGGCGTGGCAAGCCCGACCAGCAGAGCTGTCGGCACGGCGCCCATCGCGGCGATGTCGGAGAGGTTGGCCGCGGCCGCCCGGTGCCCGACGTCACGAGCGTCCGACCAGTTGCGGCGGAAGTGCCGGCCCTCGACCAGCACGTCGGTCGAGGCGACCACGCGGCCGTCCGGGGCCGCCACGATGGCCGCGTCATCGCCGGGACCCAGCAGCACCGCGGCGCTGCTGCCCAGCCGCGCGGTGATCGCATCGATCAGCGCGAACTCACCGAGCTCGCCGACAGTGGCATCCATGGACGCGCTCAACTGCCTTTCTGCTGCCGCGGGACGATCCGGTAGGTTCGCCTCTCATCACGACGCGACGATGACTCTAGAGAAGGGCTCGCCGATGGTTGTCCAGGCCTACATCTTGATCCAGACCGAGGTCGGCAAGGCTGCGGCCGTGGCCCGGGAGATCGCCGAGATCAAGGGCGTCACCCTCGCCGAGGACGTGACCGGCCCCTACGACGTCATCGTGCGGGCCGAGGCGAGGAACGTGGACGACCTGGGCAAGCTGGTCGTCGCCAAGGTCCAGAGCGTCGACGGCATCACCCGCACCCTCACCTGCCCGGTGGTCCACCTCTGACGATTGCGCGCGCGTCATCCCCGGTTGCGTGGGCTTTCGCCGTCGCGCTGCTGCTCGGTGGCTGTTCGGGGTCCGGGGACGGCGGCCCGGTCCGCGTGCAACCGCCTTCCCAGGTGCCCTCGGGTGCCGAGCGGGTGTGCACGGTGTTGCACGGCGCCCTGCCCCAGCGCCTGGACGGGCGGCCGTCGGTGACGGTGTCCCCCCGCTCGCCGTACACGGCAGCGTGGGGCGGTCCCCCGCTCGTGCTGCGCTGCGGCGTCGCGAAACCGGCGGGCTTGCGCGCGACGTCCGAGGTCATCGACATCGATGGGGTCGAGTGGTTCCTCGTCCAGACCGACGACGCCTACGTGTTCACCACCGTCGGCCGGGTGGCGTACGTCGAGGCCCGGGTCCCCTCGTCGGTGCCTCGCGAGGAAGCCACCGCGCCGCTGGTCGACCTGGCCCGTCCGGTGATCCAGTCGGTCCCCACGACCGCCGACGCCCTGGAAGGTCCCTGACCGGCACTGGCCCTGAGCACCCGCCCCGACACCGGCGGCCTTCGGCCGGTGACCTGTCGGTCAACGCAGGCCGGTTGAGCGACGCAACGCGGTCTGCAGCAGCCGGTCGACCAGGGCCGGGTAGTCCAGCCCACTCTCCTTCCACATCAACGGGAACATCGACACCGGCGTGAAGCCCGGCATGGTGTTGACCTCGTTGAGCACCACGGTGCCGTCGCGCTGCACGAAGAAGTCGACGCGCGCGAGCCCCTCGCAGGACAGGGCGTCGAAGGCCAGGCAGGCCAGGTCGCGCACCCGCTGCGCCACGTCCGCGTGCAGGTTGGCTGGTACGGCGAGCTCGGTGCCCTCGTCGGGCAGGTACTTGGCCTCGAAGTCGTAGAACTCATGGTCCCCGCCGACGATGACCTCGGCCGGGACGCTCGCCTCAGGCGCGCCGCCGTCGAGCCCCTCCAGCACGCCACACTCGATCTCGCGGCCCTCGATGGCAGCTTCGAGGACGACACGCGGGTCATGGCTGCGGGCCCGCTCGATCGCATCGTCGAGCCCGTCGGGCGCGTGCACCTTGCTGATGCCGACGCTGGAGCCTGCGCGACAGGGCTTCACGAACAGCGGGTAGCCCAGCGCCTCGGCGGACTCGCGCACGGCCGCCTTGTCGGTCGCCCACTGGCGCGGTGTGACGACCGCGTGCGGTCCCACCGGCACGCCGGCCGCGGTGAGCAGCGCCTTCATGTGACCCTTGTCCATCGCGGCCGCGGAAGCGAAGACGCCGGAGCCGACATACGCCACCCCGGCCAGCTCGAGCAGCCCCTGGATGGTTCCGTCCTCACCGTAGGGTCCGTGCAGCAGCGGCAGGACGACATCGACCTCACCGAGCGCGTGCGGCACCTTGCCGGCCTCGCGCACCTCGAGGCCTCGCTGCGTGGGGTCTCCGGACAGGACGACCGCCGAACCCGAGTCATCGACCTGCGGGAGCGTGCCGCCGTGGATGGCGAGCTTGCCCGGCTCGTCGGCCGCGAGCACCCAGCGGCCGTCGTGCGAGATCCCGATGGGTACGACGTCGTAGGCGTCTCGATCGATGACGGCGAGCACGCTGCCGGCGGAGATGCACGAGACCGCGTGCTCGGTGCTGCGGCCGCCGAAGACCACGGCGACACGGGGCTTGCGGGAGGGCTGGTCAGGTGGCTGCTCAGTCATCGGCACGGACCTTACCGGCTGCCCTTCCGGGCGGACCGGGATACTGGCCGCCATGCCCGACTCCTCGGATCACCCACTGTCTCCTGCCACGGTCGTTGTCGCGGCCGGGCGCCCGCCCCGGCAGCCTGACGGCCCGATGAACCCACCGATCGTGCTCTCCTCCACCTTTCACGCCGGCGGCGAGATGGCCTACGGCCGCTACGGCAACCCGACCTGGGAGATGTTCGAGAGCGCGGTCGGCGCCCTCGAGGGAGGCGCGGCGACGTCGTACGCCTCGGGCATGGCGGCGATAGCGGCGGTGCTCGACCTCGTGCCGGAGGGCGGCACCGTCGTCGCCGGCCCACACGCGTATCACGGCACCCTTGCCATGCTGGCCCAGCTCGAGGAGCGCGGCCGGGTGACGGTGCGTCGGGTGGACCCCACCGACCTCGACGCCGTGGTTGCCGCGCTACCCGGCGCAGACCTGCTGTGGCTCGAGTCACCGACCAACCCGCTGCTGCACGTGGTGGACCTGCCTCCCCTGCTCGCGGCGGCGCGGGAGGCCGGCGTCGTGTCGGTCGTCGACAGCACGTTCGCGACACCGCTCCTGCAGCGACCGCTGGAGGACGGCGCGGCCGTGGTGGTGCACAGCGCGACGAAGTACCTCTCCGGGCACTCCGACCTGCTGATGGGGGTGGTGGTCGTGCGGGACGCCGAGCTCGCCCGACGCCTTGTCGCGCACCGCAGCCTGCACGGCGCGATCCCGGGCAGCGTCGAGGCCTGGCTGGCGCTGCGCGGCATGCGCACCCTGCACCTGCGGATGGAACGGGCCCAGGCCAGTGCGGCCGAGCTCGTCAAGCGGTTGCGCGGCCATCGCCGGGTGACCCGCGTGCACTACCCCGGTTTCGGCGCCATCGTCAGCATCGAGGTCGAGGGCGACGCCGCCACCGCGCAAGCCGTGTGTGGGGCAACCCGCCTGTGGGTGCACACGACAAGCCTCGGCGGCGTCGAGTCGAGTCTCGAGCGCCGGCGCCGGTGGGCCGGGGAGCACCCCGACGTGCCCGAGACGCTGCTGCGGCTCTCGGTCGGCATCGAGGACGTCGACGACCTCTGGCGCGACCTGGACTCGGCCCTCGAGCCGGCGCCGTCCGGTGAGGGCGGACCGGTCGCGGCCGCGTCGTACGGCGTTTAGTCGCCCTCGGCCTTGGCCGTGCGGCTCATGATGCGTCGCACGATCTCCTCGGGCGGCAGGCCGTCGTGCACCGCGGCCACGACGTGCTCGGTGATCGGCATCTCCACGTTGTGGCGCCGCCCGAGCGCGAGGATCGACTCGCAGGACTTCACTCCCTCGGCGGTCTGCTTGGTCGCCCGCGCGACCTCTTCGAGGGTCATGCCACGGCCGAGGTTCTCGCCGAACGTGCGGTTGCGCGACAGCGGCGACATACAGGTGGCCACCAGGTCGCCGACGCCCGCGAGGCCGGCGAAGGTCGCCATGTCGGCACCGAGGGCGAGACCGAGCCGGATCATCTCGGCGAGACCACGCGTGATGATCGACGCCTGGCTGTTGTCCCCCATGCCCATGCCGTCGGCCATGCCGACAGCGAGCGCGATGACGTTCTTGACCGCACCACCCAGCTCGACACCGATGACGTCGACATTGGTGTAGGGCCGGAAGTAGGCGGTCATGCAGACCTGCTGCAGCTTCTCGGCGACCGCCTCGTCGGTGCTGGCGATGACGCTCGCGGCCGGCTGCCTGGCCGCGATCTCGCGGGCGAGGTTGGGCCCCGACACCACGGCGATGCGGTCCGGGCCGGCCCCCGTCGTCTCGGCGATGACCTCGCTCATCCGGCGCGTGGTGCCCAGCTCGATGCCCTTCATCAGGCTCACCAGCACCGCGCCGTCCGGCAGCAGCGGAGCCCAGTGCTCGAGGTTGGGGCGCAACGTCTGCGAGGGCACGGCGAGCACCACCACCTCGGCTCCGTCGAGGGCAGCTCGCGGGTCGTCGGTGGCGCGGATCGACTCCGGCAGCACCACGCCGGGCAGGTAGTCAGGGTTCTCGTGGCGGGTGTTGATCTGCTCGCAGACCTCCGCGCGCCGCCCCCAGACCGTGACCTCGGAGCCCGCGTCGGCCAGCACCTGCGAGAAGGCGGTGCCCCACGACCCGCTGCCCAGGACCGCCACACGTGTCATGCGCTGCGCCTCCCCTCGGGCCCGGGCCGCGAGGCCCGTGCCGGGTTGCCGGTCGTGGGAAGACCCGCACGCCGGGGGTCGAAGCGTACGGCGGGCGACTTCTCGCCTCTGATCTCCTCGAGCAGCGCCGTGATGGCCGCCATGATCTTCTCGGTCACCCGCAGCAGCAGCTCGGCGTCGACCGGCCGGCCGATGAACTCCGACAGGTCGACCGGCGGACCGGCCTTGACGTGCACGGTGTGCCGCGGGAGCAGACGGGGCCGCTTGCCGTACGGCGCGAGGATGTCCTGCGGTCCCCACTGCGCGACCGGGATGACCGGTGCGCCGGTGGCCAGTGCGATGCGCGCGGCGCCGGTCTTGCCCATCATCGGCCACAGGTCCGGGTCGCGGGTGAGGGTGGCCTCGGGATAGATCGCCACGCACTCCCCGCGCCGGACGGCGTCGACCGCCGCGGAGTAGGCCTGCTGGGCGTCGCTCGACTCGCGGTAGACGGGGATCTGCTGGGCGCCGCGCAGCACCGAGCGGACGAAGAAGACCTTGAACAGGCCGGCCTTGGCGAGAAAGCGCGGCAACCGCCCGTTGTCGTAGAGGAAGTGCGCGAACGTCAGCGGGTCGGCGTGCGAGACGTGGTTGGTCACGACGATGATCCCGCCCGTGCCGAGGTGCTCCGCGCCGCTCCAGTCGCGACGGGTCAGCAGCAGCAGCGGCCGGCGCAGCACGACGACCGCCAGGCGGTACCAGAAGCCGATGCGTCGTCGCGGCACCTGGCCACCTCCTTCCACGCCGTACGTCGGGCCGGCGATCGGCGGGGGCGATGGCTGGCTGGTTCATCCTTCCGTGTCGCTCGAGGTGGCCGGCAGCCGGTGCCCGCAGTCTCGCGGTCGCGAGCGGCCCATGTCGAGGCGACTGGCAGGATCGAGGGGTGCCGAGACCGATGAACGACCGCTGGTGCCTGGTCGTGCCGGTCAAGCGCCTGGCCGATGCCAAGACGCGTCTGCTGGGCGACGCGCGCGGACACCGGCGTGACCTCGCCCTCGCCTTCGCGCTCGACACCGTCTCCGTGGCTTTGGCATGCCCTTCGGTCGAGGCCGTGGTGGTGGTCATCGACGAAGCCGACGCCGCGCGGCTGCTGGGAGCGGCCGGTGCCGTGGTCGTCGCGGACGAGCCCGGTGCGGGGCTGAACCCCGCGCTCGTCCACGGCGCGGCAGCGGCGAGCCGGGCGCATCCCGGCTGCGGAGTCGGGGCGCTGTCCGGCGACCTGCCGGCGCTGCGCGTCGACGCGCTCGCCTGGGCGCTGGCCCGCGCCCCCGCGGACCGCGCGTGCTTCGTGCCCGATGCCGACGGGGCGGGTACGACGGCGCTGCTGGCCCGCCGTCCGGGCGACTTCGTCCCGGCGTACGGCGTCGGGTCGGCCGCTGCGCACCTCGCGGCCGGGGCGGTCGCGCTGACCGACACCGAGCTCGAGTCGCTGCGCCAGGACGTCGACACGGCGGCGGACCTCGAGCGAGCGCTGTCGATGGGTGTCGGCCCCCACACCGCCGAGGTCGCGCGACGGTTCACCACGGCCGGGTGCCGGTAAGGTCCGGCGCGTGCAGGCAACGGTTCGCAGCTACGACCCCGTCACCCATTCGGGCACCGTGCTGCTCGACGACGGCGTCGAGCTGCCCTACGACGGCGCGGCCTTCGACCGGCGGCTGCGGCTGCTGCGGTCGGGTCAGCGAGTGCGCATCACGGTCGAGGGTGAGCTGTCCTCCGCGCGGGTCACCTTCCTCACCGTCGCGACGCTGGCGGACCCGCGCTGACCGGACCCGCGCTGGCCGGAGGGCGCGACGCGGTACCGACAGACGCGAAGGACCCGGTGACCTGAGGCGGTCACCGGGCCCTCGTCGTGCGTCAGCACCCCGCCGGCCGTCGGGCGGGGTCGCCAGCTCTAGCGCTTGGCGGTCTTGCGCGCCGTCGTCTTCTTCGCGGGCGCCTTCTTGGCCGTGGTCTTGCGAGCCGGTGCCACCTTCTTGGCCGTCGTCTTCTTGGCCGTCGTCTTCGTGGCCGGCGCCGCCTTCTTGGCGGATGCCGACTTCTTGGCCGTGGTGGTCCGCGTGCCGGCCGACTTCTTGGCGGTGGTCTTCTTCGCGGTGCTGCTTCCGGCGCGGGTTCCACCGGTCGCGCTGGCGACGGCGGCCTTCGGGAGCTTCTTGGCGCCGCTGACGACGTCCTTGAAGCTCTGACCGGCCTTGAACTTCGGCACCGACGTCTTCTTGATCTTCACGGTCGCACCGGTGCGCGGGTTGCGGCCCGTGCGTGCGGGACGGGCAACCTTCTCGAACACACCGAAACCAGTGATGGCGACGCGCTCGCCCGAGGACACGGCGCGGGTGATGGTGTCGATGACGCCGTCGACGGCGTCCGTCGCGGCCTTCTTGCTGCCGAGCTGGGCGGACAGCTTGTCGATCAGCTGAGCCTTGTTCACGTTGGGAACCCTTCGAACGGTGAGGTCTTGTCGAGCAGACGCTCGACCCGAGGTGACGTTAGGCCGGAACGCAGCACGACACAACGACCAACGGCCCTTTTTCCGTTGGTGTCGCAGGGTTTTCCCACGTTGGGAGAGCTCGATCGCGGTGGCCGGGCCTCCACCAGGACGTTTAGCAGAAGCCAGAAGCCGTTGTGCCGCTTAGGTTTTCTTGTTCCTGTGCTGCCCGGGCCGCGCTCAGATGGTCGTCGGCTGCCAGTTTGGCCGGCTCTTCTCGAACTCGCTGATCTCGTCAGCGTGGCGCAGCGTCAGGTCGACGTCGTCGAGACCCTCGAGAAGCCGCCAGCGGGTGTAGTCGTCGATGACGAAGGGGGCCGACTCGCCCGGCCAGCTGACGGTGCGCGACTCCAGGTCGACCGTCACCTGGATGGTCGGATCGGCCTGCAAGGCCGCCCACAGTCGCTCGACGTCCGGCTGCGCGACCACAGCGGCGAGCAATCCGCCCTTTCCTGAGTTCCCCCGGAAGATGTCGCCGAACCGCGACGAGATCACGGCCCGGAAGCCGTAGTTCTGCAGCGCCCAGACCGCGTGCTCGCGCGACGAGCCGGTGCCGAACTCCGGACCGGCGACGAGAATGCTGGCGCCCGCCGACTCCGGACGGTTCAGCACGAAGTCCGGGTCGCTACGCCACGCCGCGAACAGCCCGTCCTCGAAACCACTGCGCGTCACGCGCTTGAGGTAGACGGCCGGGATGATCTGGTCGGTGTCGACGTTGCTGCGCTGCAGTGGCACGGCGGTGCCGGTGTGCGTCGTGAAGCTGTCCATCAGACCATCTCCTCCACGCGCACGGGTTCCAGGTCGGCGGGGCTCGACAGCGTGCCGCGCACCGCCGTGGCGGCCGCGACGAGCGGGCTGACGAGGTGGGTACGGCCGCCCTTGCCCTGGCGGCCCTCGAAGTTGCGGTTCGACGTCGA
>JAVEDJ010000047.1 GCA_030841025.1 Actinomycetota bacterium | reverse complement strand
TGGCGAACTCGGTCGTCCCACGTCGCGCGACAAGGAAGCGCCACGGCTGACTGTTGTTCGCGGACGGCGACCAGCGCGCGGCCTCGAGCAGTGCGGTCATCTGCGCGTCCGTGACGGTCGCGTTGGTGTCGAAGGCGCGCGGGCTCCAACGCTCGGCAAGCAGCGGGTGCAACGGCGCGCTGGTGGCGGCAGTCTTCGTCATGGTCAGGCCACCTGCAGCGATCGCTTGGACAGCCCGAGCCAGTAGCCATCGATGACCTGACGTGGGGGGACTGTCGGATCGGTGGCCGCGCCGAGGGTCACGAACAAGGGGGCGAAGTGCTCCACGGTGGGATGCGCGTAGGGCATGCCGGGGGCTCGGTCACGGAACGCCGCGAGCTCGTCGACGTCGCCGCGGGCGACCGCCTCCATCGCCCAGGCGTCGAAGTCCTTGGACCAGCCCGGTGCGGGCGCGTCGGTGCGGAAGTCGCGCAGGAAGGGCAACCCGTGCGTGAGGAACCCGCTGCCGATCACGAGGACACCCTCGTCGCGCAGCGGACGCAGTCGGCGACCGAGCTCCAGCAGCTTGGTGGGGTCCATCGTGGGCAGCGACATCTGCAGCACCGGGATGTCGGCGTCCGGGTACATGACCGTCAGCGGCACGTAGGCGCCGTGGTCGAGGCCGCGGTGTCGCTGTTCCACGACGGTGTCAGTGTCGGGCATCAGCGCCTTGATGCGGGCACCCAGCTCGGGTGCGCCGGGCGAGGGGTAGCGCACGCGGTAGTAGTGCTCCGCGAAGCCGCCAAAGTCGTAGGTCAGCGGCACGCCGGTCTCGGTGGCGCCGATCGTCAGGGGAGCGGACTCCCAGTGGGCCGAGATCATCAGGATCGAGGTGGGCCGCGGCAGCTCCGCCGACCACGCCCGCAGCTCGCTGGTCCACAGCGCGTCGTCGACCAGCGGCGGCGCACCATGCCCGATGTACAGGGCCGGCATCCGGTCCGTCATCCCATGCTCCTCATGATTGAACGATCAACTATTGTCAGTATGGCCTAACGTGGTTGAAACATCAACAATTCCCGGTAGCCTGGTCCCGTGGCGAACCAGTGGCTGGACGACGGCGAGCAGCGTGCCTGGCGGGCGTTCCTCGGGATGACCGAGCTGCTGCCCTCGGCGCTCGACCAGCAGCTGCAGCGTGAGTCAGAGATGACGCACTCGTCGTACATCGTGCTCGCGATGCTCTCGGAGGCGCCCGGTCGCTCGCTGCGGATGAGCGAGCTGGCGGCGCGCGCGCATTCCTCGCCGAGCCGGCTCTCGCACACGGTGTCCCGGCTGGAGAAGCGGGGGCTGGTCCGCCGCGAGCGGTCCACCGAGGACGGGCGTGGCAATGTCGCCGTCCTGACCGATGCCGGCTGGGACGTCGTGGTGGCCACGGCGCCCGGCCATGTCGCTGCGGTCCGCCGCTTCGTGTTCGACGTCCTCACTCCCGAGCAGGTCCACCAGCTCGAGCAGATCGCGTCGGCGGTGCTCGGCGAGCTCGACCCCGACGGCACCCTGCGCCCGCCCTCGCCGGCGGCCAACCCAGAGCCATAGGAGGTACGCCGTGACGCCTTCCCGTGTGACCGGGCCTGGCCGGCCAGTAGGCTGCGCCCGGTGAGCGGACGACGGATCGCCGTGTTCGGCGCAGGTTATGTCGGTCTGGTGACCGGCGCGTGCTTCGCCGAGCTGGGCCACCAGGTCGTGCTGCGCGACGTCCTCCCCGAGAAGATCGCGGCCCTCGAGCGGGGTGAGATCCCCATCTATGAGCCCGGCCTCGACGAGCTGGTCGAGCGCAACCGGGAGCGGCTGCGCTTCACCACCGACGTGGCGGAGGCCGTCGAGGGGGCCGAGCTGGTCTACGTCGCGGTGGGCACCCCGCCGACCTACTCGGGCGACGCCGACCTGTCCGCGGTGTGGACGGTCGTCGACGAGCTGCCCGACGACCTGGACCGGCGCATCGTGCTCGTCATGAAGTCGACCGTTCCCGTCGGCACCGGCGACAAGGTGCGCGCCGCCCTGGACGCGCGTGGCCTGAAGAACGTCGGCTACGTCTCCAACCCCGAGTTCCTCGCCGAGGGCACCGCCCTGCACGACTTCATGGCTCCCGACCGCGTGGTCGTCGGCGGCTTCGACCCGGCCGACGCGGACGCTGTGGCCGAGCTGTACAGCAAGCTGGATGCCCCGATCGTGCGCACCGACGTCAGCTCGGCAGAGATGATCAAGATGGCGTCCAACGCCTTCTTGTCCACGCGCATCAGCTTCATCAACGAGATCGCCAACGTCTGCGAGCTGGTCGGTGCCGACGTCACCGCCGTGGCCGAGGGCATGGGGCTCGACCACCGTCTCGGCAAGCACTTCCTCAAGGCCGGCATCGGTTTCGGCGGCTCGTGCTTTCCCAAGGACATCTCGGCGCTCAAGCAGCTCGCCGGCAACTCCGGCTACCACTTCCAGCTGCTCTCCTCGGTCATCGAGGTCAACGAGCTGCAGAAGCGCCGCGTGATCGGCAAGCTGCAGAAGCACCTGGGGCGGTTGCGGGGCACCCGCATCGCGCTGCTCGGGCTGGCGTTCAAGCCAGGCACCGACGACATGCGTGAGGCGCCCAGTCTCGTGCTCGCCTCGCGGCTGCTGGCCGAGGGCGCGCAGGTGCGCACCTGGGACCCGGTCGCGTCGGCAGTCGACTTGCTGCCCACCGCCACGCAGTGCGACTCCATCGAGGAGGCGATCGACGGCGCCAACGCCGCCGTCATCGTCACCGAGTGGTCCGAGCTGGCCGACCTCGCCAACCCGGACGTCCGCGAGCGGATGGCCAACCCGTTGATCATCGACGGCCGCAACATGCTCGATCCCGCCAAGGTGCGCGCGGCCGGCTTCGCCTACGAGGGCATCGGGCGGCCGTCGCACGAGACAGGTCTGGGCGCCGCGACCACCGGCTGACCGCCTGACAGCCGACGGCTGACGGCTGACCCGTCGGCCACCGACCCCACCAGCGA
>JAVEDJ010000280.1 GCA_030841025.1 Actinomycetota bacterium | reverse complement strand
AACCGCTTCCCCTCGCACTCCTCGCAGGTGGACTCGACGGTGGCCATGACGCCCAGGTCGGTGTAGATGACGCCGGCGCCGTTGCAGGTGGGGCAGGCGCCCTCGGAGTTGGAGCTGAAGAGCGCCGGCTTCACGCCGTTGGCCTTGGCGAACGCCTTGCGGATCGGCTCGAGCAGGCCGGTGTAGGTCGCCGGGTTGCTGCGCCGCGAGCCGCGGATCGCGCCCTGGTCGACCACGACCACACCGTCGCGGGGGGCCACCGAGCCGTGGATCAGCGAGCTCTTCCCCGAACCGGCGACTCCGGTGATCACCGTCAGCACCCCGAGCGGGATGTCGACGTCGACGTCCCGCAGGTTGTTGGTGTCGGCGCCGCGCACCTCCAGCTTTCCCGACGGCGCCCGCACCGACGGCTTCAGGGAGGCGCGGTCGTCGAGGTGTCGCCCGGTCAGCGTGCCGCTGGCCCGCAGTCCCTCGACGGTGCCCTCGAACACCACCTCGCCGCCGGCGTTGCCGGCGCGCGGGCCGAGGTCGACGACGTGGTCGGCGATCGCGATCGCCTCGGGCTTGTGCTCGACGACCAGGACCGTGTTGCCCTTGTCGCGCAGCTGCAGGAGCAGCTCGTTCATCCGCTGGATGTCGTGCGGGTGCAGCCCGATCGTCGGCTCGTCGAAGACGTAGGTGACGTCGGTGAGCGACGAGCCGAGGTGGCGGATCATCTTCGTCCGCTGCGCCTCGCCGCCCGAGAGCGTGCCCGACGGGCGGTCGAGGCTGAGGTAGCCGAGCCCGATCTCGACGAACGAGTCGAGGGTCTCCCCCAGCGACGCCAGCAGCGGCGCAACCGACGGCTCGTCCAGGCCGCGGACCCATTCGGCCAGGTCGCTGATCTGCATCGCGCACGTGTCTGCGATGTTGACCTTCTTGATCTTCGACGACCGGGCTTCCTTGCTGAGCCGGGTGCCGACGCACTCGGGGCAGACGGTGAACGTCACCGCCCGCTCGACGAACGCCCGCACGTGCGGCTGGAGCGAGTCGACGTCCTTGGAGAGGAACGACTTCTGGATCCGTGGGATCAGCCCCTCGTACGTGAGGTTGACGTTGTCGACCTTGATCCTGCGGGCCTTGCCGTAGAGGAACTCCTGCCGTTGCTTGGCGTTGAAGTCGGCGATGGGTACGTCGGCCGGCACCACCGCTGCGAAGATTCGGCCAAACCACCCGTCGGCGCTGTAGCCCGGGACCGTGATCGCTCCCTCGACGAGCGACTTGGAGTCGTCGAAGAGCTGGGTCAGGTCGATGTCGGTCACAGCGCCCATGCCCTCGCAACGCGGACACATGCCGCCAGTGATGTTGAAGCTGCGACGTTCCTTCACGGTCTGCCCGCCGCGTTCGAGCGTGACCGCGCCCGCTCCGCTGATCGAGGCGACGTTGAAGGAGAACGCCTGAGGCGATCCGATGTGCGGCTGGCCGAGGCGGCTGAAGACGATGCGCAGCATCGCGTTGACGTCGGTGGCGGTCCCCACGGTGGAGCGCGTGTTGGCGCCCATCCGCTCCTGGTCGACGATGATCGCCGTGGTCAGCCCCTCCAGCAGGTCAACCTCAGGGCGTGACTGCGTCGGCATGAAGCCCTGGACGAAGGCGCTGTAGGTCTCGTTGATCATCCGCTGTGACTCCGCGGCGATCGTGCCGAACACCAGCGAGCTCTTGCCCGAGCCGGAGACGCCGGTGAACACCGTCAGCCGGCGCTTCGGGAGCTCGACGCTGACGTCCTTGAGGTTGTTCACGCGAGCGCCGTGCACGCGGATCAGATCGTGGCTGTCGGCAGCGTGCAGCGCAGGCGACTGCGTGCTCGTCCTCGTGGCCGTGCTCATCGTGTCTCTATCGCGCGGGAGCGGGGGGTCGGCACTCATCGGTCCTGAAGCAGACCGAGGACGTTGCCATCGGGGTCGGTGACGGTGGCCACCAAGCGGCCGCCACCGACGTCGTGCGCGGGCTCCTTCACGGTGGCACCCGCGGCGGTCACCTCGGCCAGCTTCGCCTCGAGGTCCGGCACGTGCCAGTAGGCCACCGGTGAGGTCATGCCCTGCGGTCCGCCGGCCGGCACCAGCCCGATGTGCTGCCCCGCCGCCTCGAAGCCGACGTAGTAGGACTCGTCGGTCTGTGGCGGTACGCCGAGCAGGGCGGCGTACACCTCCTTGGCCGCAGCCAGGTCGGAAACGGGATGCAGCACGGTCTTGATTCCCTCGGTGGAAGAGCCGGTCATGGTCACTCCTGAAGTCGTGGGTCACATCGACCCGGTGTGTCCCGTCGAGCTTAAGACGAACGGGAAGCCCGGAAATCGACGTGCTCCGGCTCACGGACTCAGGAGACCCGTCATTGGACGCGGCGCCCGGCCGCCTCCTCGACGTCGTAGCCGTGGATCCACGCGATGTCGTCGGGCACGCGCTTGAGCATGGCGTCGCGGGCCTCGATCTCCGGCCCGTCGGGAAGGTGCAGGCAGTCGGCGGCCATGCGCGAGAAGCCCTGTACCCGGCGGGTTCGCGGGCGGCGCTGATCCTCGTAGCGCCGCAGCGCCGCCGGGATCTCGTCGCGATCGATCCCGGTGAGGGAGTCGGCGAGGAGCACGGCGTCCTCGATCGTCTGGTTGGCGCCCTGGCCCTGGTGGGGCAGCATCGCGTGGGCGGCGTCGCCGAGCAGGGCGACGCGGCCCGCCGTCCACTGCCGCAGCGGCGCATGGTCGTGCAGCGCCCAGCGGGTCATCTCGTCGACGGCCCCGACCATCTCGGTGACCGCGGGGTGCCAGGCCGCGAAGGCGGACACCGCGTCGTCCACGGCGCACGGCTCGCTCCACGTCTCCCCCGTCCACTCCGCCTGGCGGATCACGGCGAGGTAGTTGATCACGCGCCCGCCGGAGATCGCGTAGTGCAGGAGGTGGCGACCCGGCCCGGCCCAGAACTGCAGCGGCGTGGGATCGGGCAGCGACGGGAGATCCTCGACGCTCACCAGGCCGCGGTAGCCGATCGTCCCGGACCACACCGCCGCCGCCTCCTCGCCGGCCACGTGCCGACGGACGACGGAGTGCACGCCGTCGGCGCCGACGAGCACGTCGGCGCCCGCGCTCGTGCCGTCGGCGAACGTGACGCGCACCTTGTCCGGGCCGTCGGCGACGTCGACCGCACGCCGGGAGAGCCGCACGACGCCCTCCGGGACCGCCTCGGTGAGGACGCGCAGCAGCTCCACGCGGTGGACGCCGTAGAACGGCGCGCCCTGCGTGTCCGCGTACCAGCCGTCGCGGGCGACCGGGTGCGCGGCGATGACCTCGCCGTCGTCCCACCGGCGGAAGACGAGCTCCGACGGCTCCACGCACACGGCGCGCAGCGCGTCCTCGAGCCCGAGCCGGTGCAGCAGCCGGTTGGCGTTGCCCGACAGCGCCACGCCGGCGCCGATCTCGCGCAGGGCGCCCGCCTGCTCGTAGACCTCGACGTGCACATCGCGCTGCGCGAGCGCGATGGCGAGCACCAACCCGCCGATGCCGCCGCCGACGACGGCGACGCGCAGCTCATCGGCCATGCGGCTGGTGCTCGCCTCCTCCGCCACGCTCGCCGCGCTACGCGACCGCGGGCGTCCGCGCCGGGGCCAGGGCGAAGTCGTAGTCGAAGTGCAGGACCTCCGGCTCGCCCTCCTTGGGCTCCAGGTGCACGACGAGGTTGTCCTTCACCGCGCTGGCGACGTCATCGTCGAGGTAGTCGCTCGAGTCGATGTACAGCTGCGTGGTCAGGGCCTCGTAGCCGTCCGCGCTCACGATCAGGTGGATGTGCGCGGGACGCCACGGGTGCCAGTCGGCCGCCGCGATCATCTTCCCGGTCGGACCGTCGTGCGGGATCGTGTACGGCGCCGGCACGATCGAGCGGACCTCGTAGCGGCCCTCGTCGTCGGCGATCACCTTGCCGCGCAGGATGCCCTCCGGGACGCTCGGGTCGAAGCCCGAGTAGAGGCCCTTTGCGTCGGCGTGCCACACGTCGAGCACCGCGCCGGCGAGCGGGTTGCCCTCGTGATCGACGACCCGGCCGCTGAAGTGCATGCGGTCGCCCTGCTCGTCGTCGCGCTTGGGCAGCTCGTACGGCGCGTCCAGGACCGGCGCGTCGGGCAGGTGGTACGGGCCGAGGATGGTGCCCTGCGAGCCCTCGCGGTCCCGGTAGACCTGCTGCTCGACGGCCGACTCGACGAACACGTCGAGGAACAGCGGCCACTCGCCCGCCTCGCCGACGTCGATCAGCCACTGCTTCACGGCCTGGTACTCGTCGTAGGTCACATCGTTGTCGACGATGGCCTCGTGGATGCGCTTGAGCACATCGCCGATGACCTGGTCTGCACGGTTGCCCATGATCTCCCTCTCTCCTTGGCCCTCTCAGGCCCTCGACTGGTGTGCGCTCGCCGCCTCACCCGGCTCGATCGCCGAGGGATGACGGGCCAGCGGCGTGACGTGGATGTCCATGTACGGAAACAGCGGAAGCCCGCT
>JAVEDJ010000227.1 GCA_030841025.1 Actinomycetota bacterium | reverse complement strand
CGCTGTACGACGATGCGGGCACCCGGCTGGCGGTCGGCGCGCTGCGGGGTGCCGGCGTGCTGTCGGTCTGGAGCGCCAGCGCCTCTGCAAGCTATGAGCGGCGGTTGCGCCGTGCGCTGGACGACGTCCGCACCTTCGCGGTGCCGGTGCGCCGCGGCGAGCCCGACGTGGTCTACGTCGGCCGCCGCAGACAAGCGCGCTGACCGGCTGACGCAACTGGTGCCACTGAGGCGCATGCGACCCGCCAGAAGCCACAGGGGCCGCACCAGCCCCGGTCGTGGCGCGGGGGCAGCGGCCGAACGACGGCGCGAGGGGGCACGCCGGTTCGAGGCGGTGCGCCGGTCAGCTGGTCGTGGCGGCCTTGGCCTTCATGTCGCGGCGCAGCTCCTGGGGCAGCGCGAACAGCAGGCTCTCCTCGGCGGAGACGACTTCCTGCACCTCGCCGTAGCCTCGCTCGGCCAGCCAGTCGAGGACGCCGCGCACCAGGATCTCCGGCACCGATGCGCCGCTGGTCACGCCCACGGTGGTCACGCCTTCAAGCCAGGCCTCGTCGAGCTCGGTGGCCCGGTCGACCAGTCGGCTGTCGCGAGCGCCGTACTCCAGGGCCACCTCGACGAGCCGCACCGAGTTGGACGAGTTGATCGACCCGACGACGATGACGAGCTCGGCCTCGCGAGCGATCTCCTTCACGGCGACCTGACGGTTCTGCGTGGCGTAGCAGATGTCGTCGCTGGGCGGGTCGAGCAGTGACGGGAACTTCAGCCGCAGCCGACGTACCGTCTCGAGGGTCTCGTCCACCGACAGCGTGGTCTGCGAGAGCCAGGCAACCTTCTCCGGGTCACGGACAGCAACGTTGTCGACGTCATCAGGCCCGTCGATGAGGTGGACGTGCTCGGGCGCCTCACCGGTCGTACCGACGACCTCCTCGTGGCCCTCGTGACCGATGAGCAAGATGTCGTAGTCGTCGGAGGCGAAGCGGCGCGCCTCGGCGTGCACCTTGGTGACGAGGGGGCACGTGGCGTCAATCGTCCGCAGCTGCCGCCGCCCCGCCTCCTCATGGACGACGGGCGCCACGCCGTGCGCGGAGAACACCACGGTCGCGCCGAGCGGCACCTCCTCGGTCTCCTCGACGAAGACGGCACCGCGTTCCTGCAACGTGTCGACGACGTGCTTGTTGTGCACGATCTGCTTACGGACGTAGACCGGTGCGCCGTAGGTCTCGAGCGCCTTCTCGACGGTGATCACGGCCCGGTCGACGCCCGCGCAGTAGCCACGCGGGGCGGCGAGCAGGACTCGACGCGCCGGGGCGGGCGTCGGTTCTGAGGTCGCCGGCGTTGCGGCCGAGGTCGTCGGTGCCGGGGTCATGCCCTCCATGGTAGGTGGCGCGGGAGCGCGGCTAGCCTCACGAGCGTGCCCCTGACGACCACGGCGGAGGAACCGCTGCCCGTACGACGGGTGTCCCAGCTCATCACGCAGTGGATCGACCGGCTCGGCGTCATCTGGGTCGAAGGACAGGTGACGCAGGTCACCCGTCGACCCGGCCAGGCCACCGTCTTCCTCGTGCTGCGTGACCCGGTCGCCGACATGTCGCTGACCGTGACCTGCAACCGGCTGCTGCTGGACGCCATCCCGGGTGGGCTGCGCGAGGGCGCGCACGTCGTCGTACACGCGAAGCCGCGGTTCTTTGCGACGCGGGGAACGTTCTCGCTGTCCGCGGACGAGATCCGGCCGGTGGGCGTGGGCGAGCTGCTGGCCCGGCTCGAGCAGCTGCGGTCGGTGCTCGCCGCCGAGGGACTGTTCGCGGCCGACCGCAAGCGTGCGCTGCCGTTCTTGCCGGCCGTGGTCGGACTGATCTGCGGCCGCGCGTCCGCGGCGGAGAAGGACGTCGTCGAGAACGCCCGCCGTCGGTGGCCGGCGGTGCGCTTCCGCATCGAGGAGGTGGCCGTACAGGGGCCGTCGGCGGTGACCGACGTCAGCGAGGCACTGCAACGACTCGACCGCGACCCCGAGGTCGACGTCATCGTCATCACCCGCGGCGGCGGCTCGATCGAGGACCTGCTGCCCTTCTCGAACGAGACGCTCGTGCGCGCGGTCTCGAGCTGTCGCACGCCCATCGTCAGCGCGATCGGCCACGAGCAGGACACCCCGCTGCTCGACCTCGTCGCCGACGTGCGGGCCTCCACGCCGACCGATGCGGCCAAGCGCGTCGTCCCCGACGTGAGCGAGGAGCTCGAGCGGGTCGGCAACGCCCGCCGCCGGCTGCGCCACACCATCGTCACGCGGGTCGACCGTGAGGCCGCAACCGTGCTCTCGCTGCGCAGCAGGCCCTGCCTGGCCCAGCCGCAGACGATGATCGACGGCCGGCACGCCGAGGTCATGGCATTGCGCGGCCGGTCCCGCCGCACCCTGTCGGCCGCACTCGACCGGGCCGGCGACAACCTCGGCCACACCCGCGCCCGGGTCACGGCCCTGTCCCCCGCGGCCACCCTCGACCGCGGCTACGCCGTGCTGCAACGCGCGGAGGGCACCGTCGTGCGACGCGCGGCCGACACCACCGTCGGCGAGGTGCTGCGGGCCCGCGTCGCCGAGGGTGAGCTCGGCGTCGAGGTGCGCAGCACCACGGCACAGGCCGGTCCGGCGGTGGACGGGAGGGCCCTACGCTGACCTCCGTGCCGAAGGACGCCGCAGACACCCCCACCGAGCAGCTGAGCTACGAGCAGGCGCGCGAGGAGCTCGCCGAGGTCGTGCGCCAGCTCGAGACCGGCGGGGTGACCCTCGAGGAGTCGCTGGCCCTGTGGGAACGCGGCGAGCAGCTCGCGACCATCTGTCAGCAGTGGCTGGACGGCGCCCGCGAACGGCTGGCCGCTGCGGCGCAGGCCGACACGGCGGACGGAACCAGCGCGGCAGACCGGAACAGCTAGCCCTCAGCTGCTGCGTAGGGCCGTCGCCAGAGCGATCAGCTCAGCCCAGGTGGCACTGCCGGCCACCATCGTCGTGACCCCGTCCCCGCGCAGCACGAGCGCCCGCCGCTCCGGCTTGCCGCCGTCCAGCCGCTGCCATCGGCTGCTGCCGATCGGCTCACTGCCGACGATCTGCGCGCCCTCGGCGTGCTGGTTGACCAAGCCCGCACGCGGCCCGTCGGACTGCTCGACTTCCGCGTAGTGCCCGTCGGGCGTCACGAACCCGAGATGCCAGGTCACGTCGCCGTCGGCGGTGAGTCCGCGCGCGCTGGTCGCCTTCCACCCGGTGCCGAGACCGACAGGGGCCAGGACGTCGTACGACGCAACCTCCCGCGTCTGGGCGAGCTGCGCGGTGTAGCCGATCTCGCGGACCACCTGCTCGCTGGGCTGGTCGCGCATGCCGACCAGCAGCACGACAGCGACGACGCCGAGCACGACGGCCAGGGACAGCACCATGTCGCGCACGGTCTCGCGGCCGCGCTGTCGCCGCGGCGGAGCGGCAGGCTGCGGCGGGGCGGTCGGTGTCTCGGTCACGTACCCATCTTCGCCGATGCCGGTGAGTGCTGCGGCGCCGTAGGGTGTCTGTGGCCCGGAAGGCCCGGTGTCGGTGCATCTACGGCCCGGCCAGCGACCTTCGGGCAGCGACACGCCGGCGTGTCGCCGTACAAAGGTCGCTTGCCGCTCGGGAGGGTCGCGGACCGCGCCACTACGATCGAAGCCCACGAACGGCGCGATCAGGGAGCTGGCTGGAGCATGACGGAGCCGATCGACACCACCGAGGTCCGGGCCGAGCTGAGGCCGCCCGCCGAAGCCCCCGACCGCAACCTGGCCCTGGAGCTGGTGCGGGTCACCGAAGCGGCGGCCATGGCCGGGGGTCGCTGGGTGGGCCGGGGCGACAAGAACGGCGCCGACGGCGCGGCGGTCAACGCCATGCGGACCCTCATCCACACCGTGAGCATGAGCGGCGTCGTGGTCATCGGAGAGGGTGAGAAGGACGAGGCGCCCATGCTCTTCAACGGTGAGCGCGTCGGTGACGGCCGGGGACCGGAGTGCGACGTCGCCGTCGACCCGATCGACGGCACCCGCCTGACCGCGCTCGGCATGGGCAACGCACTGTCCGTCATGGCCGTCTCGCCGCGCGGCTCGATGTTCGACCCGTCGGCCGTCTTCTACATGGAGAAGCTCGTCACCGGGCCCGACGCGGCGGATCACGTCGACATCCGGCTGCCCGTGGGCGAGAACGTACGACGGGTCGCGCGGGCGAAGAAGGAATCGCCCTCCGACGTGACGGTCGTCATCCTCGATCGGCCGCGCCACGAGGCGATGGTCGAAGAGATCCGCGCCACCGGTGCGCGCATCAAGTTCATCACCGACGGCGACGTTGCCGGAGGCATCATGGCCGCGCGCGAGGGCACCGGCATCGACCTGCTCGTCGGCATCGGCGGTACGCCGGAAGGCATCATCACCGCCTGCGCCATCAAGACGCTGGGCGGCGTCATCCAGGGCCGGCTGTGGCCCAAGGATGACGACGAACGCCAGAAGGCGATGGACGCCGGCCACGACCTCGACCGCGTGCTCACCACCCACGAGCTCGTCCAGGGTGAGGACGTGTTCTTCGTCGGCACCGGGATCACCGACGGCGAGCTGTTGCGCGGGGTGCGCTACCGCGGCTCGACCGTGCGCACCCATTCCATCGTGATGCGTTCGCGCAGCGGCACGATCCGCATGGTCGAGAGCGAGCACCAGCTGAACAAGCTGCGCGCCTACTCCTCCGTCGACTTCGAGCACGCCACCCCAACGAGCTGACCGTGGCCTTCGACCCGATGTCGCTGCCCGCCGACCTGCCGGTGCCGGTCGACGACGGCGGCGCCGCGCACCTGTTGGGGTCGCGGGTGCCGTCGGTCACCTTGGCGGCTACCGACGGCTCGTCGGTAGCCCTCGCTGCGCTGACCGGCCGCACCGTCGTCTACGCATATCCGCGGACCGGACGGCCCGGTGAGGCGTCGTTGGTCGACGACTGGGACTCGATCCCCGGCGCCCGCGGTTGCACTCCGGAGACGTGCGGCTTCCGCGACCACCATGGCGAGCTCGCTGCCCTCGGTGCGCGGGTCTTCGGCCTGTCCACGCAGGACACGCCCTACCAGCAGGAGCAGGTCTCCCGGCTGCAGCTGCCGTTCGCGCTGCTATCCGACAAGTCGCTCGCGTTCACCCGCGCCGCGTCACTGCCGACCTTCGGGGTGGCCGGTCAGACGCTCATCAAGCGCTTGACGCTGCTTATCGACGACGGCACCGTCTCGCATGTCTGGTATCCCGTCTTCCCGCCGGACACACACGCCGAGACGGTGCTCGGCTTCTTGCGCGATCAGGCCGGCTGACCGTCCCCAGTCCGTTTGCCCCGGGCATGTACGGCGTGCTGGTGCTCGGCGTCCCCGCAGTGCACCGGGTCCTCCAGACACTTGGCATCCGCGTCCAGGTGCGCAGCGTCATGAGGGACGTCGGCGTGGGCCACCTCGGCGTGGGGCGCAACGTTGCCGGGCTCCGGACTGCCCTGGGTGCTCATGCCCGCACGATACGCCGGATACGACCGGGGCTCGGCCCGTGCGGACCTGCCGCCTAGTCTGAGCGCCGACCGGCCCCGTCGTACGCTAGGAATGCCGTGCCTGACTTCGCCTATTCGGACCTGCTCCCCCTCGGCCCCGACCAGACCGACTACCGGCTCCTCACCGAGGAGGGGGTGTCGACGTTCGACGCGGGTGGCGAGCGCTTCTTGCGCGTCACGGCCGACGCGCTGACCCGGCTGACCAGTGAGGCGATGCACGACATCGCGCACTACCTGCGGCCGGCGCACCTCGCCCAGCTGCGGCGCATCATCGACGACCCCGAGAGCTCCGGCAACGACCGCTTTGTCGCGCTGGACCTGCTCAAGAACGCCAACATCTCCGCGGCCGGTGTGCTTCCGATGTGTCAGGACACCGGCACCGCGATCGTCATGGGGAAGAAGGGTGAGCGGGTGCTGACCGGCGGGGATGACGGCGCGGCGATCGCGCGCGGCGTCTACGACGCGTACACGACACTCAACCTGCGCTACTCGCAGCTGGCGCCACTGTCGATGTGGGACGAGAAGAACACCGGCTCGAACCTGCCAGCGCAGATCGAGATCTACTCGACACCGTCGCCCGGCGATCCGTCGTACAAGTTCCTGTTCATGGCCAAGGGCGGTGGCAGCGCGAACAAGTCCTTCCTCTACCAGGAGACGAAGGCGGTGCTGAACCCTCAGTCGATGCTGGCGTTCCTCGACGAGAAGCTGCGGTCGCTGGGGACCGCGGCATGCCCGCCGTACCACCTGGCGATCGTCGTGGGCGGTACGTCCGCGGAGTTCGCGCTGAAGACCGCGAAGTATGCGTCGGCGAAGTACCTCGACAACCTGCCCCTGTCGGGATCCGAGGTGGGCCACGGATTCCGTGACGTCGAGCTGGAGGCGCAGGTGCTCGAGCTGACGCGCAACTTCGGCATCGGCGCGCAGTTCGGCGGCAAGTACTTCTGTCACGACGTGCGCGTCGTGCGGCTGCCGCGGCACGGCGCCTCGTGCCCGGTCGCAATCGCGGTGTCGTGCTCTGCCGACCGGCAGGCACTCGGCAAGATAACGGCGGAGGGTGTCTTCCTCGAGCAGCTCGAACGCGACCCGGCTGGCTTCCTGCCGGAGGTGACCGCCGAGTCGTTGTCCGCGGCGGCGACCGACGACGTCGTACACCTCGACCTGCGCCAACCGATGGACGAGATCCGCGCGGAGCTGTCGCGCTACCCCGTCAAGACGCGGCTGTCCCTGTCGGGACCGCTGGTCGTGGCGCGCGACATCGCGCACGCCAAGATCAAGGAGCGCCTCGACGCCGGCGAGCCGATGCCCTCGTACCTGCGCGAACACGCCGTCTACTACGCGGGCCCCGCCAAGACGCCCGAGGGCTACGCGTCGGGATCCTTCGGCCCGACGACGGCCGGCCGGATGGACTCCTACGTGTCCGCGTTCCAGCAGGCCGGGGGCTCGTTCGTCATGCTGGCCAAGGGAAACCGGTCGGCGCAGGTGACCGAGGCGTGCCGCACGTACGGCGGCTTCTACCTCGGCTCGATCGGTGGTCCCGCCGCTCGGCTCGCGCAGGACTGCATCAAGCACGTCGAGGTGCTGGAGTACGCCGAGCTCGGGATGGAGGCGGTCTGGAAGATCGAGGTCGAGGACTTCCCGGCGTTCATCGTCGTGGACGACAAGGGCAATGACTTCTTCACCGAGACGGCGAAGCCCATCGCCCTCACCATCGGGCGCACTCCCTGACGCGCCCCCACCCCCACCACTCGTATCCCATGTCGATCATGCAGCTAGGGACAATCGCCACCAAAGCCGCAGGTCATCCCCGACCCCTCACCGCGTTGATCATGCAGCAAGGGACAGACAGCAGGGAGGGAGACCACAACGCTGGTCCTGAGGGTTGTCAGGCCGTGGCCGCGCGAGCACGTTGGACGGGTTGGCATCACCCCCGACCAACGAAGGAGCACACGATGTCTGATCAGGCGCTAGGACGGCGAGAGCTGCTGCTCGGGGCTGGTGTTGCGGCCGGCAGCGTGGTCGCGGGCGTCGGGCTGGCGGCTCCCGCTGCCGCCAAGGACCGAGGCGAGCACCAGAACCACGGGCTGACCGGCAGCTGGCTTTTCACCCGGCAGGACGACGGCGACCCGGCGAAGGTCCGGGGAGTGTTCAGCTTCGCTGACGGGGACGTCATCGTGGAGCACGACATCCTGCCGGCCGGCCCACCCTTCACCGGCACCTGGGAGTCGCCTGGCGACGACAGCTTCCGGGCCACGTTCTGGTCCGGCTTCCCCGGCGACGGGCCGGATGCTCCTGGCGTGGCGGTACGAGTGCGCGTCGAAGGCCGCGTCCACGACGACGAGCTCTCGGGGTCCTACCGGGTGGCCGTGTTCGACGACACGGGCAAGGAGATCCAGGACGGGGGCCCGACCACGGGAACCTTCTTCGACGGGCAACGGATCGACGCCTGATCGCGGGCCCGGCGTCGCTGACGGCGCGTTGCTGTGTCCCTTGCTGCATGATCAACGCTCGGTGGTGAGGGGGGCGTGGCGGGTAGGTTCGCGCACGTGGACGCAGCGGCGGGAGCAGGTAGGACGGCGGGCCTGGCCGGGAAGGTCGGGTTCGCCGCCGGCATCGGGGCTCTGGCCGGCCTCAGCCTGCTGGGTCACCGCGGTCCTAGGGCAGCTCTCCTGGGCGCCGGCATCGGGGCCGTTGCACTGGGCGCTTCCGAGGCCGTTGCCCGGGCGGTGCAGCAGCCCGGTGAGATCCCGCCGCTCTGGCAACGCATCGCGTCCAGCGCCGCAGTGGCAGCGCCGGTCGGCGGCGCGATCGGAGCGCTGACCGGCGCGTCCACCCGCACCATCGCCACGTCCACCGGAGGGGTCGCCGGCCTGCTCGGCATCCGTCCGCAGAAGGTGCTTCTCGGCCCCTTGCTGGGGGCCGCGATCGGGCACGCACTGTCCGGTCGCGCACGTCCCGTGCCGGCATCGGTCGTCGCGAGCGGCACCGTGCTGGCGTTCCGCGTCCTCTCCGCGGCGGTGTTCCGCGATGCCCAGGTAAGCCTGCTCGCCGAGCAGGTCCGGGCCGAGGACCTGCCTTTCGTCGTACCGCGTGAGGCCCGCTCGCGGTACGTCGGCACGGGCTATGTCCGCGAGCTCGCGCAGGTGCTCGGGGGCACGTACGTCGCCGCGGCGCCCGACGTGGGCATCGTCGCGTCGCTCGACGAGCTGTCCGGGCCGGAGTTCGACCCGGCCGAGGTGCACCCGCTGGTGCGGGAGTTCTACGAGCACACCACCCGCTTCACGCTCGACATCGTCCCGAAGTGGCGGCTGTGGGTGCGTCCCGGGTACCTGCTCTACCGCACGGTCGTGGCACGACCGCTCGGCCAGGCCAGCGTGCCGATGAACCAGCGCGAGACCCAACGCGGCATCCGCAGCCGCATCGACACCATCACCCCTGATGGCGAGGAGCAGACAGCAGTGCGGGGGTGGATCAGGTCGTTTGCCGACAACGACGAACCCATCTACGTCGGCATCTACACCACCTACCGTCGCGGCGAGCGCGGCTACGTCAGCGTCGGCTTCCCGCTGCCGCAGGCGAGCTTCACGGCCACGTTGGCCCCCACGGCTCGTAGCGGGGGCGGTCTGGTGCTCAGCAGCCGCAGTGCGCTGGACCAGCCCGGCCACTACCTGACCTACGTCGATCCCACGTCGCGCGAGCTCACCGCCCTGGCAGTGCACGGCTTCGCCGAACAGCTGGACGTCCATGTCGAGGACGGAGAGCTGCGGGCCGAGCACGCGTTCTGGGTCTTCGGATTCCCGTTCCTCGTGCTCCACTACCGCATGCAGCGAAAGGCGCGTCGTACCGCACGTGACGACGCACCCTCTGCACAGCCCACAGCCGGCTGACAGCAGCAACCCGCGGGGTGCTCGGTGCAGGCACCCGCCCTCTGGGGTAGGACTGGCCCATGACTGAGAACGAGTTCCGGATCGAGCACGACTCCATGGGCGATGTTCGGGTCCCTCGGGACGCCAAGTGGCGGGCCCAGACCCAGCGCGCGGTCGAGAACTTCCCCATCAGCGGGGCCACTCTCGAACGCGCGCACATCGAGGCGCTGGCCCGCATCAAGGCGGCGGCGGCGACGGTCAACGCGGAGCTCGGTGTCATCGATCAGGACATCGCTGACGCCATCGTCTCCGCAGCCGAGGAAGTTGCGCGTGGCGACTGGGATGCGCACTTCCCCATCGACATCTTCCAGACCGGATCGGGCACGTCGAGCAACATGAACGCGAACGAGGTGATTGCAACTCTGGCCACCGAGCGCCTCGGCCGCGACGTGCATCCCAACGACCATGTCAACGCGTCGCAGTCGTCCAACGACGTCTTCCCGTCGTCCATCCATGTGGCAGCCACGTCGGCGGTCATGAACGACCTCGTTCCTGCCCTGCAGCACCTCGAGGCATCGCTCGATCGCAAGGCCGAGGAGTTCGCAACGGTGGTCAAGAGCGGCCGAACCCACCTGATGGACGCAACGCCGGTGACGCTGGGCCAGGAGTTCGGCGGCTACGCCGCCCAGGCGGGGCTCGGTGTCGAACGGCTCAACGCCTCGCTGCCGCGCCTCGCTGAGCTACCGCTGGGTGGTACGGCGGTGGGCACCGGCATCAACACGCCGCCCGGTTTCTCGGCGAAGGTCATCGCGGAGGTGGCTCGGGCCACCGGACTGCCGCTGACCGAAGCCCGCAACCACTTCGAGGCCCAGGGGGCGCGTGACGGGATCGTCGAGCTGTCGGGGCAGCTGCGGACCATCGCGGTCTCACTGGTCAAGGTGGCCAACGACATCCGGTGGATGGGCTCGGGACCGCGTGCCGGGCTCGCCGAGATCCGGCTGCCCGACCTGCAGCCCGGCTCGTCGATCATGCCGGGAAAGGTCAACCCGGTCATGGCCGAGGCGATGACGCAGGTCTCGGCCCAGGTCATCGGCAACGACGCGGCGATCGCGTTCGGGGGCGCGTCCGGATCGTTCGAGCTCAACGTGATGCTGCCGATGCTGGCCCGCAACGTGCTCGAATCGGTCCGGCTGCTCGCCACGGTCTCGCGGTTGTTCGCCGATCGTTGTGTCGACGGCATCGAGGCCGACGTCGAGCGGTGCCGGGAGTACGCCGAGTCGTCCCCGGCGATCGTCACGCCGCTCAATCGCTACATCGGCTACGAGGCCGCCGCGAAGGTGGCGAAGCAAGCGCTCGCCGAACGCCGCACGATCCGCGATGTCGTCATCGACAACGGCTTCGTCGCAGACGGCAAGCTGACCGAGCAGCAGCTCGACGAGGCACTCGACGTACTGCGCATGACCCACCCCTGACCCACCCGGCCCGGCGAGCGGCCGCGTCGGCGTACTGCGCGCGGTCCGGAGACCTGCCGCAACAGGCGGGAGGGTGCGACAACAGGCGTCTAGGCCGGTTGTCGCACCCTTGCGCCTACCTAACGTGGTCGAATCGCGAGGCGGGGGGTCAGATGGGGAGGCCCTCGAGCATTTCGGTCACGAGGGCTGCGATCGGGGAGCGCTCGGAGCGGGTCAGGGTGATGTGCGCGAACAGCGGGTGACCCTTGAGCGCCTCGATCACCGAGGCGACGCCGTCGTGCCGGCCCACGCGCAGGTTGTCGCGCTGCGCGACGTCGTGCGTCAGCACCACCCGCGAGCCCTGGCCGACGCGGGAGAGCACCGTCAGCAGCACATTGCGCTCGAGTGACTGCGCCTCGTCGACGATGACGAAGGCGTCGTGCAACGAGCGTCCGCGGATGTGCGTCAGCGGCAGCACCTCGAGCATGCAGCGGTCCATCACCTCTTCGACCACGTCGGAGGTGATGAGGGCACCGAGGGTGTCGAACACGGCCTGCGCCCAGGGGTTCATCTTCTCGGCCTCGCTGCCCGGCAGGTAGCCCAGGTCCTGGCCGCCGACGGCGTACAGCGGGCGGAACACCACGACCTTGCGGTGCTGCTGGCGCTCCATCACCGCCTCCAGGCCGGCGCACAGCGCGAGGGCGGACTTGCCCGTGCCCGCCCGCCCGCCGAGCGACACGATGCCGACGTCGGGGTCGAGGAGCAGGTCGAGAGCCACGCGTTGCTCGGCACTGCGCCCGTGCAGGCCGAAGGCGTCACGGTCGCCGCGCACCAACCGCACCTGCTTCTCGGGCGTCACGCGGCCGAGCGCGCTACCGCGGTCGGAGACGAGGACCAGCCCGGTGTGGCAGGGCAGCTCGCGGGCCTCGGCGAGGTCCACGGCCGCACCGTCGCCGTCGTACAGCGCGTCGACCACCTCGGATGTGACAGTGACCTCGGCCATGCCGGTGAAGCCGCTCTCGACCGTGCCAGTCCCGCGGTACTCCGCCGCTGTGATGCCGACTGCCGACGCCTTGACGCGCATCGGCAGGTCCTTGCTCACCAGCGTCACGTCGGCGCCTTCGGCAGCAAGGTTGTGCGCGATCGCCAGAATGCGAGTGTCGTTGTCGTCGCCGCGTCCGTTGGCACGGAAGCCGGCCGGCAACGTCGACGAGTCGACATGGTTCAGCTCGACCCGCACCGTGCCGCCCTGGTCACCCACGGGAAGCGGCTGGTCGAGACGACCGTGCTCCACCCGCAGGTCATCCAGCAGCCGCAACGCCTGACGTGCGAAGTAGCCCAGCTCGTGATGGTCGCGTTTGCCCTCGAGCTCGGTGATCACCACGACCGGCAGGACGACCTCGTGCTCGTCGAAGCGCAGCAGCGCCCGCGGGTCGGCGAGCAGGACGCTGGTGTCCAGGACATAGGTCCGGCGTGCGTCCGCGGCGCCGGGGGCGACTGCGACGCTCTGCTCGGTGCCAACGCGAGTGCTCAAGGCCACGATGTGGTTCTCCCCTGGGGCAGCCACCCGGCCGACGGCACCGCCGCCGCCAGGTGTTGGTCGACCGGAACCGGGCCCCCGCAGGGTGCGCACACATGCACGAAGTGGGCCTCCCGAGCGACCGGCGAGGGTGCCTGTCGCCGTTTCGGACGGTACGCCGGTGACGGTCCCGATCCGTGCCGACACGCGGGTCCGAGCTGAGTGGGACGAGCGGGTTCTCAGGCTCCGAAACGCCGGTGCCGGGCGCCGTACGCGCGGATCGCCCGCAGGAAGTCGACCTTGCGGAAGTCGGGCCAGTAGGCCTCGCAGAAGTAGAACTCCGAGTGTGCACTCTGCCACAACAGGAAACCGGAGAGCCGCTGCTCGCCCGACGTGCGGATCACGAGGTCAGGATCCGGCTGCCCCTTCGTGTACAGGTGCTCGGCGATGTGCTCGACGTCGAGCACCTGGGCGACCTCCTCGATGGAGGTGCCGCGGGTCGCGTGCTCCTGCAGCAGCGATCGCACGGCGTCGGCGATCTCGCGTCGCCCGCCGTAACCGATTGCCACGTTGACCCCCATGCCCTTGTTGCCCGAGGTCTGGTCATCGACCTCCTTGAGCAGCCGGGCCGTGCTGTCGGGCAGCAGGTCCAGGGCGCCCATGGGATGCACCCGCCAGCGACCGGTGTCGGCGAGATCGGTCACCGCGTTCTCGATGATGGCCACGAGGGGAGCGAGCTCTGCCTCGGGTCGCGCGAGGTTGTCGGTCGAGAGCAGCCACAGCGTCACGACCTCGACGTCGAGCTCCTCGCACCAGCCGAGCAGCTCCTGGATCTTGTCCGCCCCGCGGCGGTGCCCGGTCGAGGCCTGCTCGCCGTAGGCCTTGGCCCACCGGCGGTTGCCGTCGACGATCACCCCGACGTGTCGGGGGATCTGGTCGTGGTCGAGCCGGCGGGCGAGGCGGCGGGCGTAGGTCCGGTAGACGACGTCACGCAGACCCATGACTGGGGATCGCCTCCGTTCTGGACCACCGTGTTTGCCGGTCCTGGGCACGATACGCCCGGCCCCTGCGGCGGGCAGCCGTGACGCACGGGGGCCAGCAGACCTACCCTTAGGTAACTTACGGTTGCGTAGGTTATGATGGGGTGATGAGCCGACCTGCCCGCGAACGGGAGAGCCTGCCGCAGCGCGCCGAGGACGTCGTGGACGACCTCGTCCGGCACGTCAAGCCGCACCTGCGGGGCTGGCTGCATGCCGGCACCTTCCCGGTCGCGCTCGCGGCGGGCATCGTCCTCGTCGTGCTGGCCGACGGCACCCGGGCCACCGTGGCCAACGCCATCTTCGCCGCCAGCGCGGTGCTGCTCTTCGGCGTCAGCGCGGCCTACCACCGCGGCAACTGGACCCCGCGGGCCGAGAAGCGGCTCAAGCGCCTCGACCACTCCAACATCTTCCTGATCATCGCCGGCACCTACACGCCCTTCAGCCTGATCCTGCTGGACGACCACGGCGGCGGCACGTTGCTGTGGATCGTGTGGCTCGCGGCACTGGGCGGCATCGCGTTCCGCGTCTTCTGGGTCGGTGCACCGCGCTGGCTCTACACGCCGGTCTACCTCGGCCTCGGCTGGGTGGCGGTCTTCTACCTGCCGGAGCTGTTCGACACCGGCGGCGCAGCGGTCGTCACCCTGCTGGCGATCGGCGGGCTGCTGTACAGCGTCGGCGGCGTGGTCTACGCGCTCAAGCGGCCCAACCCGTCACCCCGGTGGTTCGGCTTCCATGAGGTGTTCCACGCGCTCACGCTCGCGGCCTTCGCGGCGCACTACATCGCCGTCTCGATCGCGACCTACTCCACGACCGCCTGAGCCCCGGGGTCCTCCTCGGGCCCCTGCTCGCGCACGCGGCGGACGTGTTCCATCGCGGCACGCAGCTCCTGCAGCCAGTCCTCGGTGTGCTTGCCCACGAGCCGCACCGCCCAGGCGAGCGCCTCCGACCGCGAGCGAGCGACCCCCGCCTCGACGAGGGTGTCGAGCACCAGCCGCTCCGGCTGGCGCAGCCGGGTCATGACCGGCACGGACAGGTGCGTGAACAGCACCCGATGACCGCCGCAGTCCACGCCCCACGCCACCTTGCGGCCGAAGCGGTGCTCCGCCTCGCGGGCGATCGTGATGCGCCGGTCCCGGGTGTCCTCGCGGAAGCCCTTGATGCGCCCCTCGACAGCGGCTGCCCGCTCGGCCTCGCTGGCGGCCTCGGGCAGCTCGGGCGCGGCCAGCGGGCCGAGCACCGAGATCTCCTCGCGATCGACCACGACCTCCACCGGACCGATGAACCAGCCCTCGGGCAGTCGTCCGATGAACCAGCCGGTGATCGCGTCGTGCTCTGAGCTCGTCGTCATACCAGCATGATTACATGATTACGGGGGAGCGCCAGAGCTGTTCGCTCCCGGCGGACGACCCGCATGGAGATCGCTCAGGACCGGGCGCCGACCGCCGCCGCCAGCGTGGCCACATCGGTCGTGGGGGCCGCGCAGGTGAAGTGGCGGCACACGTAGGCCGTGGCCTTGCCCTCGACCATCGGCCGGTGCTCCAGCAGGGGTACGGCGGCCCCGGCCGAGTCGTCTCCCACGGCCACGGCGGCACCCGGCGACGTGGACAGCAACGCGACGCGATGCAGCCGCGCGGTCCCGTCGTCGTCGCGTCGACCGACCACCGCGATCTCGCGCGGACCGTCGAGCAACGCCTCCGCGACCGCGAGACCCCAGCCGGCGAAGCGGGCATGCGCTCCCGCGAGCGGCGCGTAGACCCCGAGCGCCCGCTCGGCGGCGTCGCGATGACGCTCAGAACCGGTGTACGCGGCGTAGGTCAGCAGCGCCCCCGCGGCAGCCGACCAGCCCGCCGGCGTCGCGTTGTCGGTGGGG
>JAVEDJ010000191.1 GCA_030841025.1 Actinomycetota bacterium | reverse complement strand
GGACGCCGCCATCCGAGCTCGGGGGTGCCCAGCTGACCGTGACCGTGTTGGCCGAGGTGCTGGACGCCGCAAGCTGGGTCGGGGCGGACGGGACGGTGCTGCGCACCAGCGCAGCCGGGGCGGTGCTGGCCTCGTAGCCGGACTCCACGTCGTTGATCGCGTTGACCGTGACGATGAAGTCACCGTGGTCGAACGGGAGGTCGCGGAAGGTGTACTCCCGGTCGGTGGCGCCGATGATCTGGCCGTTCCACGAGCCGTACGGGCCGCCGTAGGACGGGTCGACGCTGTTCGGGAACGTGACGCTGGCGATGTACTCGGTGATCGGGCTGTCGCCCGCGGACACCGGGGCGTCCCAGGTGATCGACAGCATGCCGTCGCCGACGTTGTGCGCGACCACGTTCAGGGGGGCGCTGGGCACGGCGTTGTTGGCGAACATCTCGAAGGAGAACGGGTCGGAGGTCGCCGAGCCGAGCGTGTTCACGGCGGTCACCGTGACGTCGTACACACCGGGGTTCACGCTGGTGAACCTCGCCGTGGCGAAGTCCGGAGAGTCGCCGAGGACCGAGATCGACTTGGCGTCAGCGGGGACGCCGTCGCTGATGCTCACCGTGTAGGTGTCAGCGGCGTCGGAGCCGTCAGGCGCGACGGTCGGGTCCCAGCTGACGTCGACGTTCACGCCGCTGTTGTTGGACGCGAACACGCCGGTCGGGGCGCTCGGGGCGGCGGTGGCCGCGGCCGAAGCGGTGGTGGCCGTGACGCCGGCGACGCCGGCGCACAGCGCCGCCGCGACGAACATCGCAGCCAGGCGGGTCGCCTTGGGGCGGACTTGGTGTGGGCTGAGCATGAAGGAAACTCCCTGGTACGTGCGGCCAGCCTTCCGGGTTCGGAAACGCTGGTGGTGATGCCGAGAGGTCAGGGCCGTCGGACATGCCTTTGTGTCTTCACGGAGGGCATGTCGGGTGGTGAATACACGCGACGACCGCAAGTAGGGACGTGTTCGGCGGCCGCGCCCAGCGCAGCTCTAATGGGCTCGCCGACGTGCCGGTGAGTCCGGCATGTGTTCGGGGCGTTGCGCGTCGCGTCGGGTCATCGTGACGGGACCTTCGACACAAGCGAGCCCAAACTGGAGCCTTTCGGACGTCCCTATGGCTCGACCGCCAGAGACGCTGAGGGAGCCCGTTCGCGGTGTGGTGGCCGAACGATGCGGCGGTGCAGGGGAACGGGGCGGCCGGTCCAACTGTCGGGCGCCGCGGGACAGCAGCGACCCCGGCCGGCGGTGAGTGCGAAGGGGACGACTACGACCGTGGGAGCGAGGCCAGGGGAAGATCAATGTCACCCAGAGTAGGCAACGCCGAAAACTGTGAAAAAGCGCTTGTTAGCAAAATGTTAGCAAGATCGCTAACAGAGAGTGATCGTATCGTCACTGCAACGCTGTGACCTGCGGGTTTGTGGTGGCCAGGGGCGGGGTCGAACCGCCGACCTTCCGATTTTCAGTCGGACGCTCGTACCAACTGAGCTACCTGGCCGAAGGACCGGCAAAGCCGGCCACGGCGCGGTCCTGACGGGATTTGAACCCGCGGCCTCCACCTTGACAGGGTGGCGAGCACTCCAAGCTGCTCCACAGGACCTAGCCCGCGGCGAACCGCGGTCGTGCGTGCCCCCAACGGGATTCGAACCCGTGCTACCGCCTTGAAAGGGCGGCGTCCTGGGCCACTAGACGATGAGGGCGGTGGGGCCCACGGCGTCCAAGCCGTCGGGGACCGCAACAGCATAGGGGAGGCCGCCGGGGTTCTCCAAAGCGCTGCCCCGAGGGTCGCCGCAGCGCTCCCCACTATCCGCTCGGCTCCGGTGAACCGGACGTCGAGAAGTCCGGCACCGGGGTCTCCGACACGGCGGGGGTGGGGGTCGGCGACGGACCGGGTGCGTACGCCGTGTCGTCCGGCCGGACGTGGCGCTCCACCGACGCCGACTGCAGCCCCAGCCCGCCCAGGGTGATGTCGTCCCAGGCCTGCAAGGCGTGCGTCGCCCGGTCGAAGTAGAGCACCGACGCACGCAAGGGCGTCGGCTTCTCCTTCTCAAGCCCGCGCAGCCCCGACGCCCCGGTCGAGCCCTGGATGAACTGGAACGTCCCCCGCGGCAGCTTGTTCTCCTTGCGCACGTGCAGGTGCCCGGACAGCGTCAACGGGACGCTGCCGTCCAGCTGCGTGGCCCCGTCCGGGTCGTGGATCAGCCCGATGTCCACGGGCGAGTCAGAAGGTTGCGCCCGGATCAGGTCGGCCAGCGCCAGACCCGTCTGCTTCACCGTGGCCGGGGCCGGCCGGTCGCGGGTGTTCTTGTCGGGGGTGAAGCGCGGGTCACCGATGCCGGCCAGCCGCAGCCCGGCGACCTCGCGGACCTCGTCGTCCAGCACTACAGCGTTGGGCAGCGCCGCCACGCCACGCTGCGTCTCGAGCGAGTCGTGGTTGCCACGGACGAAGACGTACGGCACGCCGAGCGACCCGATCGGTTCGAGGTAGGCGTTCTCGGCCGCCGTGCCGTGGTCGCTGATGTCCCCGGTGTCGACGATCAGGTCGATGTCGAACTGCTTGGTCACCGACCGGATGACTCCCCAGGCCGCCGGGTTGACGTGCAGGTCCGACACGGACAGCACCCGGATCGTGCTCTGGCTCGGCGAGAACGCCGGCAACGTGGAGGTGACGTCGTACAGCCGCGAGACGTTCGTGACGATCTTGGCGAGCTGCCGCTCGTACTTCTGGAAGTCGTTGACGATGTCGCGCGCATCGCCGACCACGCTCGGCGCGCTGGCGAGCAACCCGTCGTACTTCGGCTCGTTGATCGCCTTGGTGTTCCACGTGGCCGCGGTGATGCCACCACCCACGGCCACCATGGCGACCGCGACCCCGCCGGACAGCAGCGTTCGCCGCAGGCGGCGCCGGAACACGAAGACGCCCAGCAGCAGCGCGCCCAGCACCGCCGAGCCGACCGCGCGCAGCACCAGGTCGCGCAGCGCCGACTTCAGGTCCACGGCCACCTCGCCGGGCAGCTTGTTCAGGCCGGTCGGGTCGGCGAACAGCTGCCGTGCGGCCGTCTCGTCGATCTGGGTGACCTCGGCGCGCAGCCGGAACGGCCCGTCGTGCGTGTCGAGGCTCAGCTCGCCGAGCGGCGGCAGCGAGAGCACCGAGTCGCCGGTCGGCGCGAGCTCGATGGTCAGGCGGGTCTCGAGCGGTCCGACGGTCGTCTGAAGGCGGCCGCCGACAACCAGGCCCAGCCACGCCCCCACGAGCCCGATGAGCACGATCTCGACCGCGAGTGTCGTGCGCGGGAAACGCCGCCACGGACCCCACTGCGGGGCTGGAGCGGGCGCGTCGGGAGCTGCCATTGACACCTGTCTACCCGACACCGGTCGGTGCCACTGCGCACATCGGGTGTCGGACCGGGCAGGATCGGGCCGTGCTTGACGTGTCCGCCGAGGAGTTCGACGCCGCCGTGGGGGAGGCGCTGGACGGCGTACCGGTCGAGATGACCCGGCTGATGGACAACGTGGCGGTGTTCGTCGAGGACGAGCCGCCGCCGGACGATCCGGACCTGCTGGGGTGGTACGACGGCACGCCGCTCACCGAGCGCGACTGGTCGTACGGCGGCGTGCTGCCGGACCGCATCGTCATCTTCCGCGGTCCGTTGCTGCGGATGTGCCAGAGCCACGAGGAGCTGGTGGACGAGGTGCGCATCACGGTCGTGCACGAGATCGCGCACCACTTCGGCATCGACGACGACCGGCTGCACGACCTGGGCTACGACTGACGCGCCCCGCCCCTCAGGAGAGGTTGAGGTCGATCCGCTTGCGCCGCAGTACGTCGGTCAGCTCGCGGAGCGGTCGCGGATGCCCGACGAGGAAGCCCTGCACGCACTGGTAACCGAGCTCGCGCAGCCGCACGAACTGGGCCGCCGTCTCCACCCCGGCCGCGACGACACGGCGCCCGGTGGCCCGGGCGGCGGTGGCGACCGCTTCGACGATCGCGGCGTCGGCCGGGTCGTCGACGCACCCGGCGACGAAGCTGCGGTCGACCTTGAGGGTGTCGACCGGCAGCCGCCTGAGGTTGGCCAGCGACGAGCCGCCGGTTCCGTAGTCGTCGATGGCGAGGCCGACACCCATCTTCCTCAGCTGGTCGAGCTCATGGTTCAGCCCGGCGCCGGCCGTCGGGAGGTCGCCCTCGTGCATCTCGAGGTAGAGCTGGCGCGCTTGGAGGCCCGCCCAGGTCAGCAGCTCGGCCACGGTGTCGGCGAAACCGACCCGCGCGACCTCGGAGGCCCAGATGTTGACGCTGACCCGCAGCGTGGTGTCGTGCAGCTTCGCGAGCTCGGCGATGGCGGTGCGCAGCACCCAGTCGCTGAGCGGGCCGGCCAGCTCGCCGCCCTCGGCGAGGTGCAGGAACTCGCGCGGCACGAGCAGGCCCAGCCGCGGGTGCGGCCAGCGCAGGAGCGCCTCGAGGCCCACGATGTGCCCGTCCATGCGGATCACCGGCTGGTAGTGCAGCTCCAGCTCGTCGACCTGGATCGCGTGCCGCAGCTCGGCCACCAGCCCCGATCGCGGGACGCCGAGCGTCGCGAGCGTCTCGTCCGCGAGGAGGTAGTCCACCTCGGGTCGTTGCTTCGCGCGGTACATCGCGAGGTCGGCCATCCGCACCAGCTGGTCGCTGGTCTCCTTGCGTGGCCCGGGCACCGCGACGCCGATGCTCGCGGAGACCGTGGCGCTGCGCCCCTCGACCATGACCGGGCGCCGGATGGCCTCGAGCAGCCGCGACACCAGGATCGAGATGTCGCCCTCTCCGGTGACGTCCTCGCACAGCACCACGAACTCGTCACCACCGATGCGCGCAACGGTGTCGCACGTGCGCAGCACCGAGATGATGTTGCGAGCGACGGCGACGAGCATCGTGTCGCCGGCGTCGTGGCCCAGGCTGTCGTTGATCCGCTTGAAGTCGTTCAGGTCGACGAACAGCACCGCGACGGTCTTGTCGCTCCGCTCAGCGCGGTGCAGGGCGGTCTCGAGCCGGTCGCGCAGCAGGCGCCGGTTCGGCAGGTTGGTGAGGCTGTCGTGCAGCGCGGCGTGCAACAGCATCTTCTCCGTGTTGCGTCGCGTCGTCGCGTCGTCGAAGCACACCAGCAGCGCGCCCTCACCGGCCTCCGGCAGGTCGACGGCGGAGGCCACGGCCCAGATCTCACGCCCGCCCGAGTGCCGTAGTCGCTGCTCGGTCACTCCGTCGCCGAAGACCGTCGGCTCGTCGCCGGAGGTCAGGTCCAGCACCGAGGTGTACAGCAGGTCGGCCTCCGAGCGGCCGATCAACTGGCACAGGGCCGGGTTGGTGCGCAGGATGCGGCCCTGCGCATCGACCACGGCAGTGGCGACGGAGCTGCGCTCGAAGATGGCCCGCAGCTGATGGGTCTCGAGGGCAAGACGAGTCACGACCTGCGCCTCGTGCGTCAGATCGTGCTGGAGCTCGTCGTGCGTCAGTGGTCCAACCCCCCTTGGCGACGCCACCTTGTTCGGCATGTGGTGCCGCGTCCCCCTTTGTCCGTGCACGCCATGGTCCCCGTCACGGAGCGTTCATCACCGGACTGTGCCGCAAGTTCACCCTCACGCCTAACTGGATCACCGGCGTGCAAGCAGGTGTCACTCTGCGTAGCGATAACTCGTGGCCGACGGAGGGGCCGGCGTTCGGTGCACCGCATGGTGGTCACCGCACGAACGGTTGTACGACGGCGCCGGCGTGCTCGAGTGCGGCCCGCACCTGCCTCGCCAGCGACACGGCTCCCGGAGTGTCGCCGTGGACGCACAGCGACTCGACCTTCATCGCCAGCACGGTGCCGTCAACTGCCACGACCTCGCCGTCCTGCGCCAGTCGGACCGCGCGCTGCACCACTTCGTCGACGTCGGTGACGAGGGCACCGGGATCGCTTCGGGGCACCAGGCGCCCGTCTGGGGTGTAGGCACGGTCGACGAAGCCTTCGGCCACGCAAGGCAGGCCAGCGCGCCCGGCGTGCCGGAGCAGGGCCGATCCCGGCAGCCCGAGCACCGGCAGGCTGTCGTCGTACAGCGCGACCGCACGCACCACGGCCGCCGCCTGTACCTCGTCGTCCACGCAGGTGTTGTACAACGCGCCGTGCGGCTTGACGTAGCGCACCGACTGACCCGCCACGTGGCAGAACCCGTCGAGCGCGCCGATCTGGTAGATCACCTCGTCGGTGAGCTCGCCCGGGTCCATCTCGATGCGTCGCCGGCCGAACCCGGCGAGGTCGCGGTAGGACACCTGCGCGCCGACCGCGACACCTCGGTCGGCTGCCGTGCTGGTGACAGCGCTCATGATCGTCGGATCGCCGGCGTGGAAGCCGCACGCGACGTTGGCGCTGGTCACGATCCCGAGCAGTGCCGCGTCGTCGCCCATGCGCCAGACGCCGAACCCCTCACCGAGGTCGCTGTTGAGGTCGATCGCGCCGGTCATCTTGCGTCACTCCCCATCGGTGCCGTCACCTGGAAGCGCACGGTGGCACCGGGTCTGGCCTGGGCGAGGGCGGCCAGGTCGTCGTGGTCGACGACGCCGATGACCGGGTAGCCGCCGGTGGTCGGGTGGTCGGCGAGGAACACCAGGGGCTCGCCGTCCGGCGGCACCTGCACCGCGCCCAGCACCATCGCGGCGCTGTCCATCTCGCGTTGCTCGGCCCAGTCGACGGCCGGGCCGCGCAGGCGTACGCCGACCCGGTTGCTCGCCGGCGAGACCGCGTAGGTCCCCTGCCGCAGCGTGCGCAGTGCCTCGGCGGTGAACCAGTCGTCGTCGGGGCCCAGCGTGAGGCGCAAGATCACCTCGCCGGTGCTCCCGGTGATGGCAGTGCTGCCGGCGTCGGCGTCGGCGAACGGGCCCGGCTCGGCCGTCTCCGTGGGGCGGCCGAGCGGCAGCGACTGACCTGCCGCGAGCGGCGGCGGCCCGAGGCCCGACAACAGGTCGGTGGAGCGGCTGCCGAGCACCGGCTCCACTGCGACGCCGCCGGCGAAGGCGACGTACGACCGCACCCCGGCCGTCGCCGAGCCGATGTCCAGCACCGCCCCCGCGGGCACCGGGATGGCCACTCCGAACTCCACCGGCCGGCCGTCCACGCGAACCGTCGCAGGTGCACCGGTCACCGCGACGGTGGTTGGGTGGCTGAGTCGCCCGGCCACGCCGTGGAGGGTGGTCTCGAGAACCGCCGCCCCGACCGGGTTGCCCACGAGCCGGTTGGCGAGCCGGGCGGCGGGCTGGTCCAGCGCACCCGAGCGCGGGACGCCGAGATGCGCGCGGCCGCCGCGACCGGTGTCCTGCACGGTGGTCAGGGCACCGGGCCGAACGACGGTGATGGTCCGGTGGCCAGCCACCTCGCTGGCCTCGGCTCGCGGTGGCGCGTCTTCGCCGGCGGGCGGCTGCTCGCCGACAGCGGTGAACCGCACGCGGGTGCCCGGCGGCAACAGCGCAGGCGGATCGGCGGTGACGTCGAACAGGCGCACCGACGTACGACCGATGAGCCGCCAGCCGCCGGGCGACGCGGACGGGTAGATGCCGCAGTAGCGGCCGGCCAGTGCCACGGCGCCGGCCGGGACCCGGGTCCGCGGCGTGGGGTGCCGCGGGACCTCGGCGTCGAGGCCGGTGAGGTAAGCGAAGCCCGGCGCGAAGCCGCAGAAGTCGACGACGAAGTCCGTGGCGGTGTGCCGCGCGACAACGGTGTCCGTGTCGACGCCCCAGAAGCGCGCGACCTCGGCAAGGTCCTCGCCGTCGTACACCGTCGGGATGGTCACGACGTCATTGTGGTGCGGCGCAGCGCTCTGCTCGGCGGGCGACCGTCCTTCGAGCGCGGCCGCAAGGACGACAGGGTCGACCCCGTCGACCAGCACGGTGCGATGCGCCGGTACGACGTCGGCCGGTGGCGGCAGGAGACCCTCGGCCGCGAGCGCGAGGACGAGCGAGCGCCAGGAAGCCGCCGTCCCCGGCTCGACGGTGAGACGCGCGGCCGTCGTACCCACCGGTGTGAGCTGCGGTGCGTGCTCCACGTGCGGCTCAGGCCCGCGCGGCCGGCAGCGGTGGCGTCATGTCGTGGACCATGCAGGTCATGATCCACCTCCTGCGTCCGCAGGCCGGGACCGCCGGGGAGCAGGTCCCGACCTGCGGGCGGCTTCAGTTGGGCCGAGCGCCGACCGCCGTCCGGTCAGGTGGCGATAGGACCGCCGTCACCCGGGTCGGTCGGGTCCGTCGGCTCGGTGGGG
>JAVEDJ010000072.1 GCA_030841025.1 Actinomycetota bacterium | reverse complement strand
GTCGGACCGGGCAACGACGTTCGAGATGCCGCGGCCCTGACCGATGGGCCGGCGGACCCGGTAGCTGAGGTAGAAGACGCCCTCGTGCAGCAGCGCGCTCGGCGCGCCGACCCAGGCCCCCACGCTGGCGTCGGTCGGCTCGACCACGACGTCGGTGTGGGCATCGGGCCCGAAGGCGGCAGCGAGCCCAGCGAGGCCGGCCGGGCTCCGTGTGGTCAGCAGCGACATGAGACGACCCTAATCTAGACGAAGCCAATAGACAACGCGGACAATCTGACGACGGCCGTCTTTCCCGCTCGCCGTCACAGTCTGACGGGACACGCCGTACCCGGCATTGATCAGCCGGGAAATGCGTTGCCTCCCACTGCTTGGACTGCGCACCGTGTATCACCGGGGCCCGCACAGTGGTCTGCAGGAGGGTTGCAAGTCCTGGCTGGTGTCCTGTCAGTGGGGCTGGCCCCACTGACTGTCGGTGGTCAGCGCCATGGTGGCCATGAGGAGACGCAAGGAGGCTGGTGGTCGTGACAACGTGCGAGCTGACGTCGACCTGCCGGGCCTCTCGGGCCTCTCGGGCGACCCGCACGTGGGCCGGGCGGGCTACTGGGCCGCGGGCCTCGACACTGCGGCCGACGGCCAAGCTGGAGCTGGCCCTGCTCGCGCTGCTCTACGTCGGTTACAGCGTCGCCCGGCTCATCGGCGACGCCAACCTCGGGCAGGCCACCAACCACGCCTATCGGCTGCTGCACATCGAGGACGCGCTGCACCTCGACATCGAACGGCCGGCCAACCACGTCCTCGGCGCGTTCCCGCTGCTCGCGCTGATCGTCAGCTACTGGTACTCCTTGCTGCACTATGTCGTGACACCGGCCGTCCTGCTGTGGGCCTATCGCCGGCACCCCGGTGACTACCGTCGCGTCCGCAACGCCCTGGTCATCGGTTCTGCGATCGGCCTGATCGGCTTCACGCTGCTGCCGATGGCGCCTCCTCGCATGCTGCCCGGCTACGTCGACACGCTGGCGATGACGGCCCAGCACGGCTGGTGGGGTGGTGACGCCAGCGCTCCCAAGGGGCTGGGTGCGCTGACCAACCAGCTGGCCGCCATGCCGTCGTTGCACGTCGGCTGGGCCCTCTGGTGCGCCTGGGTCGTCGCCGGACTGACCGGCAAGCGGTGGGTGCGGGTCCTCGCCTACGCCTACCCGATCGGCACCACGCTGGTCGTCATCGCCACAGCCAACCACTACGTCCTCGACGCCGTCGCCGGCGCCGCCGTGATCGCCGTGGGGTTCCGGCTGGCCGGCCGGGCGGCCCGGTCGGTGCAGGCGCTCGAGCACGAACACCAGCCAGAGCCTGAGCTGCAAGCCGCGGCCGCGCTCGAGTCCCTCCCTCGCGCCGCCTAGATCCGCCTAGATCCGCTGCCTGCGCCGGTGCGCATGCGCTCCGGGACACGAGCAGCGGGGAGGCGCCCAGGGTGGCGACCGGTCAGCGCAGCTGCTGGATGGCGTTGCGCAGCAGCAGTCCCACGTCGCCCAAGGCGTGCCGGCCGCCCTCGACAATGTGCCGCCCCGCGGAGATGACGTCGGTGACGTCCGCGGCGGTGGCGGCGAACACGACGGTCTCGGCAGCTGCGTTCGAACCGGCCGCCTGCGCAGGGCCCGAGGTGCGAACAGAGTCCAGCCGCACGGCAACGAGGTCAGCGCGGCAGCCGATCTCGAGGCGGCCGGCGTTCGAGAAGCCCAGCCGGTCATGACCGGCTGCCGTGGCGGCGTCCAGCAGCTCAGCGACCTGGAAGTGCCCGCGGCGCCCGGTGACGAGGCGGGTGTCCAGCTCGACGGCCCGGGCCTCTTCGAAGAGGTCGATCACGGCGTGGCTGTCCGACCCGAGGGTGAGACGTGCGCCGGCATCCCGGAGCGCGACGGCCGGTCCGACGCCGTCGGCCAGGTCGCGTTCGGTGGTGGGACAGAAGCAGGCGGAGGTCCACGACTCGCCGAGCAGAGAGATGTCCTGCGCAGTCAGGTGGGTGGCATGCACCGCGGTGGTGCGCGGACCGAGTGCTCCGCGGTCGCGCAGCAGGCGGGTGGGTGTGACGCCGTACGCCGACAGGCAGGCGTCGTTCTCCGCGGTCTGTTCCGAGACGTGCGCATGCAGCGGCGCGGCTGCGTTCGCAGCCCACGCGACGACAGTCGGCATCTGCTCGACGGGCACGGCACGCACCGAGTGCAGAGCGGCTCCGATGACGACGTCGGCACGGCCGTCGTAGGGCCCGCGCAGCGCCTCCACGCGCGACGCCCACCGCTGCGCATCGCCGTCGCCGAAGCGTCGCTGGACGCCGTCGAGCGGCTGACCGATACCGCCGGTGAGGTAGCACGTGTCGAGCAGTGAGATGTGCAGTCCCGCGTCGTGGGCTGCGTCGACCAGCGCGTGACCCATGGCGTTGGGGTCGTCGTAGGGGCGACCGGCGGGGGCGTGGTGCAGGTAGTGGAACTCGCCGACGCTGGTGATGCCGGCCAGCGCCATCTCGGCGTAGACGGCGCGCGCCAGAGTGAGGTAGCGGTCCGGGTCCAGCCGCGAGGCGACGTCGTACATCTGGTCGCGCCAGGTCCAGAAGGAGCCTTGCCCAGAGCCGGCCGCGTGGGTGCGTCCGCGCAGCGCCCGATGGAACGCATGCGAGTGCGTGTTGGCGAGACCCGGCAGGACCAGGCCGTGCAGCTGTTGGGCGCCCGCGGGTGCTGGGCCGCCCTCGCTCACCTCGACGATCGTGGCACCGTCGGTCACGATCGTGACATCGGCTGCGACCCGGCCGGGCGGCAGCCAGGCGAGCTCGCAACGCAGCACCTGCCGGGCGGGATAGGGCCTCATCGCCCCAGCTCCTCGAGGACGGTCGCCAGTGCCGCGACGCCGGCGAGGCAGTCGTCGCGTTCGGCATGCTCGGCCGGCGAGTGCGAGACGCCCGTCGGGTTGCGGACGAACAGCATCGCCGCCGGGATGCCCGCGGCCGCCAGGATGCCCGCGTCGTGCCCGGCTCCCGTGGGCAGCACGGGTGCCCCGTCGAGCAGTGTCGCGAGCCGTTCGCGCAGGCCGCCGTCGAGGTCGACGGCGGGGGTCCACGACTCCTCGACCGGGGTGGCGCCGGACTCGCGTCCGACCCCGTCGACCACCGCACGGACCACCGCCTCGTCCGGGCCGCGGGCATCGAGCCACGCCTGGACCAGGGAGGGGACCGCGTTGGTACCGCCCGGCTCGACCCGCAGCCGGCCGATCGTGGCGAGCGCGTCGTACTGCTCCGCCTGGCTGCGCGCGGCCAGGACGGCACGCGCCAGGGCCAGCATCGGGTCCTTGCGATCGGACAGCCGAGTGGTGCCCGCGTGGTTCGCCTCGCCGTGGAAGTCGAGTCGCCAGCGTCCGTGCGGCCAGATCCGGCCGGCAACACCGACGGGACGTCCCAGGTCGACCAGGCCTGGGCCCTGCTCGACATGCAGCTCGACGAACGTGCCGATGCGGCCGAGGGTCTCTCGGTCGGCCCCGAGATGTGTGACGTCCTGTCCGGCTGCGCGCATCGCGCCAGCCATCGTGTTGCCGTCGCCGTCGCGCAGGCCGCGTGCCCTGTCGGGGTCGAGGACGCCGGTCAACAGCCGCGAACCGGCACACGCGACACCGAAGCGCGCGCCCTCCTCGTCGGTGAAGTTCGCGACAGCGAGCGGGCGGTCGAAGGCGACGCCGCGCTCGCGCAGCAGGTCGAGGGCGGCAAAGGCGGACACGACACCTAGCGGGCCGTCGAAGGCACCGCCGTCGGGCACCGAGTCGAGATGGCTGCCGACGACGACACCGGGCCCGTCGCGGTCAGGGTCGCCCGACCAGGCCCACTGGTTGCCATTGCGGTCGACGACCAACGTGAGCCCGCGGGCCTCGGCCTCACCCGCGAACCACTCACGAGCGGTGAGGTCGGGTTCAGTCCAGGCAAAGCGCCGGTAGCCCCCGCTCGTGACGTCGCGACCGACCGGCAGGAGCGCCTGCCACATCGCATCGAACGTCGACGTCGTCATGGGCGGCAGCATGGCACCTGGCCGTCGACCGCGAGGTCTACGGCTCGGGCACCGGCGAGGACAGGTCCCTGCACTCGACCTCCGCCCGTTCGTCATCCCCCGTCGTACGACGCCGCGGCTGGCCGCGGTTGCCCGCCGTGGCCAGGACGGACCCGATCAGGATGAGGACGAAGCCGATGCCGGTGGCCACCGAGAACTTCTCGTCCAGGACTGCGACGCCGAGGACGAGGGCCACTGCGGGGTTGAGGTAGGTGATGACGGTCGCCCGGGCCGGACCCACCTCGGCGATCAGCTCGAAGAACAGCAGGAACGCCAGTGCGGTGCAGATCACCGCCAGCGCGACCACCGCGGCGATGACCTTGCCCGACGGCCAGTGGCTCGGCGCCTGGGCGACGCCGACAGGCAGGTAGATGACAGCGGACAGCAGCAGCGAGGCGGCGACCACGCCCATCGCCGGAAGGTCGGAGAGGCTGCGCGCCAGGATCAGTGGGCCCACGGCATAGGCCACGGCCACGATCGCGATCGCGACCACGGCGCGGCTGTCGGACACCGAGACCTCGAAGCCGACCAGCGCGCAGACACCCGCCAGGCCGACGAGCAATCCGGCGACCCGCCGGCTGTCGAGCTGGTCGTGCGCCGGGCCGTACCGCGCCAGCGCCGCGCCCACCAGAGGCACCGCGGCGATCAGCAGACCGGTCAGCGAGCTGGACAGCCGCAGCTCGGCGAAGCCGAGCAGCAGCCATGGGATGCAGATCTCGATGACGGTGTAGAGCAGCAGCGGCTTCCACCGGGCGAACAGGGGGCCGACCAGGCCCCGGGCGAGCGCGATCGGCATCAGCAGCGCGGCGCCGAGCGCCGTGCGGGCCAGCACCAGGGTGGCCGGCTCGAGTTCGTCGACCGCCACCTTGATCAGCAGGTAGGGGATGCCCCAGATGAGCCCCATGGCGCCGAACAGGATCCAGCCACGCTTCGACACCCGGACACTCGCTCCCTGCTTCGTAGACCGACTAGAACTGGGTACAACTCCGAACTTGGCTACCCAGAGCCTCGGCACAGCGTCGCATCCCGGTCCGACAGCGCGGAAACGACTTGCGACCCCGGCGGATTGCATGTACGGTACAACGAATTAGTTGCTACATACATCTATTGAGGGGTGCAGGACCACGAGCACCGACCCCGCGTGGCCCACCGGCCTCAGCGAGCCGCTGAGTGAGCAGCCGACCCACCTGGAAGACCACACCCGGGTCAGCCAGGAGGTCGTCCGTCTGGTTCGCTCCGGCCAGTCGATGCGCGCACAGATCCACGCTCGGCAGGGCGACGGCGTCGAGTGGGCGGGATACATGCTGCTGTTCCAGCTCTGCAAGGGCGGGCCGCAGCGTTCCTCGGCGCTGGCCGCGAGCGCGTGCGTCGACCCGTCGACCGTGAGTCGTCAGGTCAGCCAGCTCGTCTCGCTCGGGCTGGTCGAGCGCCGGGCCGATCCCGACGACGGCCGGGCCAGCCTGTTGGCGGCCACCGAGCTGGGCCAGGCCCGTCACCAGGCCATCCACGAGCGGCGCGACCGGGTGTTCGCGCAGCTGCTCGCCGACTGGCCACAGGACGACGTACGACGCCTGGGCTCCCTCCTGCACCGGCTCAACGAGAGCTTCCTCGAGAACCGCGGCTCGCTGCTCGACGCCATCGCGGCCACCGCCGATGCCGCCGCGGCGGCCACCACCACACGCACCGACGGGGAGACCTCATGACGACCGCCGCACACGTGCCGCAGACCTCCAGCGGCGAGCTGACCCATCGGCAGATCTTGACGATCATGTCCGGGTTGATGATGGGCATGTTCCTCGCCGCCCTGGACCAGACGATCGTGGCGACCTCCATCCGTACGATCGCCGACGACCTGCATGGGTTGTCGATCCAGGCCTGGGCCACCACGGCCTACCTGATCACCGCGACCATCAGCACGCCGCTCTACGGCAAGCTCTCCGACCTCTACGGACGCCGGCCGTTCTTCCTGGCCGCGATCACCATCTTCGTGGCGGGCTCCGCGTTGTGCGGGCTCGCCGACACGATGTACCAGCTGGCTGCCGCGCGCGCCTTCCAAGGGCTCGGCGCCGGCGGCCTGTTCTCGCTGGCCCTGACCATCATCGGCGACATCGTCCCGCCGCGGGAGCGGGCGAAGTACCAGGGCTACTTCCTCGCAGTGTTCGGCACGTCCAGCGTCGCCGGTCCGGTCATCGGCGGCTTCCTCGCCGGCCAGGACACCCTGCTCGGCATCACCGGCTGGCGGTGGGTCTTCCTGGTCAACATCCCCATCGGGGCCGTGGCCCTCGCCGTCGTCGCACGCAACCTGCACCTGCCGCACACCCGTCGCGAGCACAAGATCGACTGGCCGGGCGCCCTCGCCCTCGTGATGGGCCTTGTCCCGTTGCTCACCGTTGCCGAACAAGGCCGTGACTGGGGATGGGCCTCCGGGCGTGCGCTGTCCTGCTACGTGATCGGTGCCGCCGGCCTGGTTCTCTTCGGGCTCGCCGAGCGCCGCTACGGCGACGATGCGCTGCTGCCGTTGAGGTTGTTCCGCGGCAAGACGTTCAGCGTCGGCTCCGCGCTGAACTTCATCATCGGCATGGGCATGTTCGGTGGCCTCGCCGCCCTGCCGCTCTACCTGCAGATCGTCAAGGGCGTCTCGCCGACCCGGGCGGGTCTGCTGCTCGTGCCGCTCGTGGCCGGCATCATGGTCGGCTCGATCATCTCCGGCCAGGTGATCTCGCGTACCGGGCGCTACCGGATCTTTCCGATCATCGGCGCCGTGCTGCTCGTGATCGGCATGGCGCTGTTCAGCAGGCTCGGTGTCGACACCCCGCTCTGGCAGGTCATGCTCATGGCTCCCATCTTCGGGCTCGGGCTGGGCTGCAACATGCAACCCTTGGTGCTCGCCCTGCAGAACGCAGTGCCGCCACAGGACATGGGCGTCGCCACGTCGTCCGCGACCTTCTTCCGGCAGATGGGCGGCACCCTCGGCACGGCGGTGTTCCTGTCGGTGCTCTTCTCGACCGTGGGCGACAACATCAAGGCCGCCTTCCGGGTCTCGGCCACGACGCCAGAGTTCCGTGCCGCTCTGTCCGACCCCTCGGTCGTGTCCGACCCCAACAACGCCGCTGTGATCAAGGCGATCAAGAGCGGGGCCGGCCTGCCGGCCGGCGCGCTCGACGACACGTCGTTCCTCTCCAACCTCGACCCGCGGCTCGCCCGGCCGTTCCTCATCGGTTTCACCGAGTCGATCGATCTGGTCTTCGTCTGCGGAGTCGCGGTGCTGGCGCTGGCGCTCGCTCTCGTGTTCTTCCTCCCGGAAGAGCGGCTGCGTCAGGTGTCGGGCATCGAGGCACGCCGTCAGCAGGCCCAGGACGAGGCGTCCCGCCGCCTCAACGCCGAGGCGGCGGCCGTCTCGACCTCCTCGAGCCAGATGGTCGACAGTGAGGCGATCGGCGACCCGGCGAGGGACGGCGGCGACGCTCGTGACGCGTCCGGGCACCGCTCAGAGCCAGCGCCGGGCGCCGGCTGAGCGGCCCCGCCCATCCGGGCGGACCCCGGTCGGCCCGGCTCAGGTGGGGTCAGGCCGGCTGGGCGTACGCCGTTCGCCGCGCAGCAGGCGGTTGATCGTCCACCGCTCGGGAACGGCGGCCAAGGCCATCGCCCCGGCCAGCAGCACGAGCGCCACGACGCCGTCGAGCCACCAGTGGTTGGCGGTGCCGACCACGACCAGGACCGTGAGGATCGGGTGCCCCAGCCACAGCCAGCGCCACTTGCTGCGCGTGGTGGCGATGAGTCCGACGGCGATGAGCACCGCCCAGCCGATGTGCAGTGACGGCATGGCCGCGAACTGGTTCGCGATGCTCGCGCCCTCAGGCGGCCCGTAGACGTCCGGGCCGTAGACCGCCCCCGTGTCGATGAAGCCGAGGTCCGGGCGCATCCGCGGCGGCGCGAGCGGGTACAGCACATGGACGATCAGCGCGCTGGCCGAGAGGATCACGATGCTGCGGCGGATCCAGAGGTAGTGCGCCGGCCGCCGGAGGAACATCCAGATCAGGAAGCCAACCGTGGCCGGGAAGTGCACGACGGCGTAGTAGGTGTTAGCCAGCTCGATGGCATGGGTGCTCTGCAGGAACCAGTCCTGCACCCCGGTCTCCCGGGGCAACCTCAGCCAGCGCTCGACATGCCAGAGGTCCTGGGCGTTCGCGAAGGCCGTCGACGTGTGGTCGGTCGTCAGCAGCCGGCCGAGCCGGTAGGCCACGAACATCGCGAACAGCATGGAGAGCTCGAGGGGGAGACGACGCCAGCGGTTGGTGAGGACCTGCGTGCCGCGGCGGTGGACCGACGGAGACTCTGTCGTAATGCGCTCGGTAACCGTCACGACCGGGCAGTCCGTGTCTGCCCCGATGCTCGGCCCCGTGCCTGGCTCGTGCTCACAAGGTCATTCTGCCAAGGGTGAGGTAGGTCGTGCATCCCCAATGGGGAGGATGACACTAAGAACTATCCGGCCATAGGCATCCGACGCGTCGGGCGCTTCGGCTGTCTCCTGCCTGCCGTTGACGGCGACGACCACGCGATGCTGGTCACCCACCCGTTCGAGCCGGACAAATGCGGCACCGAGCAGCTCCCGGAGCTGATGCTCGGACGGCAGCCAGAGGGCGTCCCGCTGTTCCAACGAGTCGAGCGCCCACTCGGTAGTGCCGTTGAACCCGATCACCGGGCCCGTGGCACGGTCGTGCACCTCGATGGTCATGTCCGAGAGGACGAAGACCTCCTCGTCCATGCCGCGGTCGGCCACCACGAAGTGGTCGCCGCGCACGGGGTTCCAGACCAGGCCGGCATCCCGGAGCTCCCGGGCCAGGGCGACAGAGATCACCCGACCATCTTGCGTCACCTAGGCTCGTGTTGTGCCGCAGACGAGGATTGGCATCTCTGGTTGGAGGTACCCCCCGTGGCGCGGTGACTTCTACCCGCCGGGGCTCGCCCAGCGCCGCGAGCTCGAGTTCGCGTCGCGACGCATGAGCTCCATCGAGATCAACGGTTCCTTCTACTCCCTGCAGCGCCCGGAGAGTTACCAGTCCTGGGCGCGCGAGACGCCGGAAGACTTCGTGTTCTCGGTGAAGGGCGGACGCTTCATCACCCACATGAAGAAGCTGCGCGACGTAGAGACGCCGCTCGCCAACTTCTTCGCCTCCGGAGTGCTCGCCCTGGGGCCGAAGCTCGGGCCGTTCCTGTGGCAGCTGCCCCCCAACCTCGGCTTCCACGCGGACCGGCTGGACCACTTCTTGTCCCTGCTGCCGCGTACGACTGCCGAAGCGGTCCAGCTGGCGGCACAGCACGATGAGCGGATGGAGGACAGGGCATGGCTCACCACCGATGCCGACCGTCCTCTGCGGCACGCCGTCGAGGTGCGGCATCCGTCGTTCGAAGTGCCGGAGTTCCTGTCCCTGCTCCGGCAGCACGACATGGCGGTCGTCACGGCCGACACTGCGGGCAAGTGGCCAATGATCGACACCCCTACGACCGACTACGCCTACGTGCGGCTGCACGGCGCGGAGGAGCTCTATGTCAGCGGCTACTCCGACGTGGCGTTGGACTACTGGGCGGACAAGGTCCGCGAGTGGAGCCGCGACACCTACGTCTACTTCGACAACGACGTCAAGGTGCGCGCGCCGTACGACGCGATGGCGCTGATGCAGCGGTTGGGCGTCGGCGCCCCGACGTAACGGCGGCCGTCCGCCCGGCGCCGACCTGTGCCAGGGTCGGGGCATGCGCAAGTACATCGTCATGGGCATCCAGGGCAGTGGCAAGGGAACGCAGGCGGCCATGCTGTCCCGCGACTTCGACCTCGCGCAGATCAGCGTCGGCGACATCTTCCGGTGGAACGTGCAGAACCACACCAAGATTGGCGCGCAGGTGCGGCGCACCATGGCGCGCGGTCAGCTCGTGGAGGACGACCTCGTGCAGCAGGTCGTCGATGACCGGCTGCGCGGCCATGACTGGAACTACGGGTTCATCATCGATGGGTTCCCGCGTAGCGCGCCGCAGGCGGAGTTCTTCCTCGAGAGCTATGACATCGATGCCGTCATCTATCTCGACCTGCCAGACGAGGAGGTACGGCGGCGGGTGCAGGGCCGGCGGGTCTGCTCACGTTGCGGCCTCGACTACAACCTGATGGCCCACCACCCCAAGCGCGCGGACACCTGCGACGTCTGCGGCGGCGAGCTGGTGACTCGCGAGGATGACACCGAGGAGGCACTGCAGAACAGGTTGCGGGAGTACCACGAGATGATCGGCCCGTTGCTCGAGCTGTTCCGTCGCAAGGAGCGCGTGGTGACGGTTGACGCGCGGCCGGACAAGGAGACCGTGCAGCACGCCATCCGTACGGCTCTGGGCCTCTCGACGAACACCGGATGACTAGTGCGGCCGTGCGCGCCCTCGTCAGCGCGCGCGTGGTGCATCAGGCATGCGAGACGCGAGCTCGCCCACACCCGCACCGGTGAGGTCGTCCAACGCGCTGGCTCGGCCGGACATGGCGAGCAACAGTGACATGGTCGGACCGACGACCTCGGGGCCGTCGCCGGTCTGCCAGTCGGTGTCGGTCGAGCGCAGGCGAAGTCCGGCGATGCGCTTCCTGGCGCCGATCAGCGGCTGCGTGTTCTTGTAGAAGTCGGCCACCCGAACCTGGGCCTCCTCGTCCACGTCCTGGCGGATGCCCAGTGCGCGGGCGATGTCCGCCCCGTGCAGCACCGCCTCGGACAGCGGCGTCTGCGGGGGACCGGGCGGCCGCTTGCGCAGGGATGCCGTCTCGCGGAGCTCGCCGACCAGCTCGTCCGGCGCCTGGTCGCGCCGTTGCGCGACCTGCTTGGCGGAGAAGGTGTGGAACCGGAAGCCTGCGGCGGCGAACCCGCCGAGGAACGACCGGGGAGTCGTGTGCCCGGTAGCGATCATGTGTGCGACGACATCGCGTACCTGCCAGCCGCGGCACAGCGACGGCTCGTCCCACTGGGCGCGCGACAAGCCCTCGAGCATGTCGGCCACGGCCGTCCGCTGTCGATGGATGAGCGGCCAGAGGTCGGAGTCAGCCATGGGCCGACGTTACGCCCGACGTCCCGCCTCGACCAGCGTCCGTGAGGACGGCAACCACTCCCGTCGTACGGTGTGCTGGTGCTTTGCCCGGCCGGGGGGATCGTCGACTGCCACGTGCACCTGTTGCCGGGTCGGCTCGGCGAAGCCGTGCGCGAGTTCTTCGACGCCCACATCGAGGGCAAGCTCGCCTACCCGAACGACCACGGAGTCGTGCTCGACTGCCTCGCGCAGGCCGGCGTGGTGCAGGCCTGGCACCTGCCGTACGCGCACAAGCCCGGCGTCGCCGCCGACCTCAACCGGGCAAGCGCCGAGCTCGTACATCGGTGGAGTGACCACGCCGTGTCGCTCGTGGGCGGGATCGCGGTGCATCCCGGTGACGACGCTCCGGCCGATCTCGTGGAGGAGGCACTCGACGAGCTCGGGCTGCGCGTGGTCAAGCTGCACTGCTCGGTCGGTGACTTCGAGGTCGACGACCCGCGTCTGGAGCCGCTGTGGCGGCTGGTGGATCGACGTGCTGTCCCAGTCGTCGTGCACGCGGGACACGACGTGTCCGGCGAGACACGTGGGGTCGAGCTGGCTCCGCTCGACCGGGTGGCGCAGCGGTTCCCCGGCGTACCCCTCGTCATCGCGCACGCCGCGCATCCGGACACGGCGGCGGCCGTGGCGCTGGTGGAGCGGCACGACAACGTGTACGTCGACCTCACGCCTCGTGTCGTCGACCAGGTCGCCTTGTCGGCCGAGGTGCTGGAGCGGTGCCACTCGCGGGTGCTCTTCGGCAGTGACCTGCCCAACACCCAGGTGCTGGTGGAGGACAACGTGTCGCGCCTCGAGGCGCTGTCGCCGCAGGCGCGGACCGCCATCGCGTCCGGCAACGCCCACCGCCTCCTCGCCGCTCAGCACTGACCCACCCCTTTTCGCAGGCGATCACGCAGGAAGAGAGAGCAGGCATCGGCCAGGACCGCATGCCCGGCTGAGCCTGCGCGGCTAACGTTGTGCTGGTTGACCAGCTTGAGCCACCGTCAGGTCCGACGACAAGCCAGGACCGCTGCGAGGTCGAGGGCGCAATGTCCGGTACAGAGTCGGGGTCGACGACCGACCGCACGCCCTGGTTGCGGGTGCGCGAGACGCCGCTGCGCAAGTACCTGCGCACGGAGACCGGCAGTGCGTTGATCCTGCTCGTCGCAACCGTCCTCGCGTTGGTCTGGGCCAACCTCGACGTGACGTCCTACCGGAGCGTGTGGTCGACCGAGGTGTCGTTGGAGGTCGGTGACGCCCGCATCTCCCAGGACCTCACCGGCTGGATCAACACCGGCCTGATGACCTTCTTCTTCTTCGTCGTGGGGCTCGAGTGCCGCCGCGAGTTCGACATCGGTGAGCTGCGCGAACGTCGGCGGCTCACGCTCCCGGTGGCGGCGGGTCTCGGCGGCATGGCTGCCGCTGTCGGTCTGTACCTGGCGATCAACGCCGGCCGTCCGTCCGCGCACGGGTGGGGTGTCGCGATGTCCACGGACACGGCATTCGCTCTCGGGCTGCTGGCGCTGGTCGGACCCAAGGGCGGCGACCGGCTCCGGGCCTTCCTGCTCACCGTGGTCGTCGTCGACGACATAGTCGCGCTGCTAGTGATCGCGACGGTCTACAGCGGTGACCTCGAGCTGTTGGCTCTCGCGATCGCAGTCGGGGTGTTCGCACTGGTGGTGCTCGCACTAAGGCTCCGGATCCGTCACGGGCTGGTCTATCTCGCTTTGGGTGCGGGGGCGTGGATCGCGCTGTTCGAGTCCGGTGTCGACCCGCTGGTGATCGGACTCGCGATGGGTCTGCTCACCTACGCGTCCCCGGTGGAGCGGGCCGACCTCGAGCGGGCCACGGAGTCGTTCCGGATGTTCCGCGAGCAGCCGACGTCCGAGCTGGCGCGGACCGCACGGATCGGGATGAATGCTGCCCTCTCGCCGAACGCTCGCTTGCAGGATGTGTTCCATCCGTGGACGAGCTATGTGATCGTGCCGTTGTTCGCGCTGGCGAACGCCGGCATCACACTCAACGGCGAGACTCTCGCGGCCGCGGCTACCTCGCCGATCGCGATCGGCGTCGTCGTCGCCTACACGATCGGCAAGCCCGCCGGCATCCTGATCGCGTCCAGCCTCGCGACCGCGCTGAGCCGTGGCCGGCTACGTCCTCCGGTCGGATGGGCCGCGGTCGCAGGCGCCGGGACGAGCGCCGGCATCGGCTTCACCGTCTCGCTGCTGATCGCCTCACTTGCCTTCGAAGGCCAGCAGCGTGAGGAAGCCGTCCTCGGTGTGCTCGCTGCCGCACTCATCTCGGGAGCGCTGACCTGGCTGCTGTTCCGCATCACTGCCCTGCTGCCACCTCGTCAGCGGGTCCTGGCGCTGCTGGGCACTTCCGCGCCGCTGGTCGATCTGGCGGTGCCACCGGATCCGAGCCGCGACCATGTCCGGGGTCCGCACGACGCGCCAGTCACCGTTGTGGAGTACGGCGACTTCCAGTGCCCGTACTGCGGCCAGGCCGAACCTGCGGTGCGTGACCTGCTCGCCGAATCGGGGGACGTCCGCTACATCTGGCGACACCTGCCCCTCACCGACGTCCATCCCCGCGCCGAGCTCGCCGCGGAGGCGTCCGAGGCGGCGGCCGACCAGGGCAAGTTCTGGGAGATGCACGACCTGTTGTTGGAGAACCAGGACGCGTTGACGCCGAAGGATCTTGCCCGGTATGCCGATCAGCTTGGTCTGGACACGGACAAGTTCAATCACGACCTGCGCAAGCACACTCATGCCGGACACATCGAGGAGGATGTCGAGGGTGCCGCCGAGAGCGGTGTCGTCGGTACCCCGACGTTCTTCATCAACGGCCAGCGCCATCACGGCGCCTACGATCTGCCGACCCTGGCGACCGCGGTGAAGACCGCCCGCAAACGCGCGTACGCGACCGATGGCACCTGACCAGCCACCCATTCCTTTTGTTGATCATGCAGCAAGGGACACGCCCGGCGCGCATGTGATTCGCCGGCCGGCCAGCAGCTCCCCAGCCGTGTCATTGGTCATCTCTGGTGGATGGCCCGCACCGACTCGATGTCGTCGGCCTCGTCCGGACGCTTGTCGGGGCGGTGCCGCAGCACGCGGGCGAAGCGCAGCGCCATGCCACCGGGATAACGTGTCGAGGTCTGCACGCCGTCGAACGCGATCTCGACGACCAGCTCGGGACGCACCTGCACGACCCAGTCGTTGCGGTCGACAGCCAGCTCGAGGAGCCGCTCCGTCTGCCAGGTGAGCATCGCATCGGTCAGGCCCTTGAACGTCTTGCCCAGCATGACGAAACCGCCGCCGACCGGGTCACGCGCGCCCAGGTGGAGGTTGGAAAGCCAGCCGCGCCGGCGCCCGTGACCCCACTCCGCCGCGAGCACCACGAGGTCCAGAGTGTGCCGCGGCTTCACCTTCAGCCAGCCGGTGCCCCGCCGCCCGGCCTCGTAGGCGACGTCGAGCGACTTGACGACCACACCTTCGTGGCCCATGCCGATCGACTGGTCCAGAAAGGCGGCTGCCTCCGTCTCAGAGGCCGTCACCAACCGCGGCACGCGTGTGCCCTCGGACACAACCGAGGACAGGGCGGTGAATCGCTCGTCGCCAGCCGCGCCAAGCAAGTCGGCGCCGTCGAGGTGCAGCACGTCGAAGAAGAACGGTGACACCGGAGCCACCTGCCGGGCCCGACCGACGTCGACCCGAGAAGAGGTCCGGCTACCCGTCTGCTGGAACGGGCGGGGACGGCCGTCGTCGTACAGCGCTAGGGCTTCTCCGTCGAGGACGATCGAGCGCGCCTGGAGGGCACGCACCTGCTCGACGACCTCGGGCAACCGTCCGGTGATGTCGTCGAGGCTGCGCGTGAAGATGCCCACGTCGTCGCCGTCGCGATGGACCTGGATGCGGATGCCGTCGAGCTTCCACTCCACCGCGGCGGGGCTCACCTTGCCGAACGCATCGGCGATGTCGCTGGCGGGCGAGGCAAGCATGGGCTGCACCGGACGGCCCACCTCGAGGCGGAACTGCGCCAGCCCGTCGGCACCCGAGGCGAGCGCGGCCTGCGCGACCGGTCCGACCGCACCGCGCAGCATCGCCGCCCGGCGTACGTCGGCCAGTGGTACTCCGGCAGCCTTCGCGACGGCGTCGACCATCACTCCTTCGAGCGCGCCCTGCCGGAGCTCGCCGGTGAGCAGTCCTCGCAGCAGCTCTTGCTCCGGGGCGGTGGCCCGGCCGAAGAGGTCGGCCACGAGCTGGCCGCGCCGGGCCTGCGAGCCTTGACCGGCCACGTCGGCGATGGCCGTCAGCCGGCTGTCGACCTCCAGCACGGTGAGCGAGACATCGTCGGTCGGTGCCGGCAGCTCGCGCAGTGAGGCCCAGCCGACCCCGGTCCGTCGCTGCGGCAGGTCGCCGGCCAGGTAGGACACCAGCGCCGGCACCTCCGGCGGCGACGCCTCGCGCAGGCAGGCCGCGATGAGAGCGACCTTCGCGGAACGCGCCGTCGTGGCGGCGACCTCAGCGGAAGTGGCGGCGACGCGGGCGAGCAGCACGCTCGCATTGTGCGGCACGCCACCGACACTCGGGCACAGCCCCAGAGCGCGCGACCAGGTCAGTCGCGCACGGCCCGCAGCCCCGTGACGTCGTACAGGTGATGGATCGGGTCGTGCACGAAGTACCGGGCGAAGGTCGCGACGGTGAACCGCGCCCCGTCGCTGCGCGTGCCGGTCCGGTGCCAGTCGTCCCCCGTGACGGCGGTGAAGCAGTCGGCCAGGACGGCTCCGTCCTCGGCCAGCTCCGTCGCAACCCTCGCAGGATCCTGCTCGGCATAGCGGTCCTCGATCGCAGTCCTGTCCTGGTCCCAGTCGGGGAAGAGCGGGTCGGTCTCGGTGAGCATCAGGTGCAGACGGCCGCTGTAGCGACGCAAGACGTCGCGCACGTGACAGCCGTACTCCAGCGGTGACCAGGTATCCGGCGCCGGCCGCGTCCGTACCGGGCCGTCGCCGCTGAGCACCCCGCGCCAGGAGGCGGTGACGTCACGCAGCAGGCCGGCGACGTCCTCCGGTCGCACGTCGCGGGTGTCCAGGCCGCACTCGGGACACGGGCGCTCGAGCACCCAGGTCCAGCTCTTGGTGTCCGGGACGATCGCGCCAGCGGGGCCGTTCATGCGATGACTCTAGGGGAGCGCGGGTCTACTCTCACCGGCATGAACGCGAACCCCCGGACGACGGAGCCACTGGCCACAGAGGGAGAGTCGCCACTTGCCCGCGCGGCCCTCCGCTTCACCGCGTTCACCGAGCGCTATCTGCCGGACGCCTTCGGCTTCGTGCTGGTCGGCACCGTCGTCGTCCTGCTGCTGGGGCTGGTGACAGGGGAGAAGCTGTTCGCCACGCCGCAGGATGCGGCCACGGCGACCCAGGGCTTCGGCATGGTCGACGCGTGGGGCAAGGGGTTCTGGAGCCTCATCGTCTTCACGTTGCAGATGGCGATGATCGTCATCGGTGGCTACGCCGTCGCCACGTCACGTCCCGTAGCGCGACTGATCGTGTGGCTCGCCACGCTTCCCAAGACCCCGCGCGGGGCGATCCCGTTCGTCGCGGCGGTCGCCATGGTGACGTCATACCTCAACTGGGCGTTCTCGCTCGTCTTCACCGCGATCCTCGCCCGCGAGGTCGCCCGGGTGCTGCCCCGCGTCGACTACCGCGCGCTCGGCGCGATGGCCTTCCTCGGGCTCGGCACCGTGTGGGCGCAGGGATTCTCCGGCTCGGCTGCGCTGCAGGTGGCCAGTGCGACCAGCAGCCCTCCTCCGGTGCAGGCGGTCGTGAAGGACGCGGGCTTCGCCTCCGGCGTCATCCCGCTGTCGGACACGATCTTCACCTGGCAGGCGATTCTCGCGACGGTCGTCGTGTTCATCATCGCCGTCGCCCTTGCGTGGATGCTCGCACCGTCGCCCGAAAAGGCGCGCACGGCCGAGGACATGGGGATCACGCTGCGTCCGTTGCTCGGTCCAGGTTCGCGTGACGACGACTCTGACGGTGCCCCCCGGCGACCCGGTGACTGGCTGGAGAACTCGCCGATCTTCACGGTGATCATCGCGGCGATCGCCTTCTTCTACCTGGTGCGGCACTTCCAGTCCGGCAGCAACCCGATCGCCGCCCTCGATCTGGACACCGTCAACCTCATCCTCATCATCACCGCGTTGGTGCTGCACTGGCGGCCGCGACGTCTGGTCACCGCGGTCCGCGACGGCGCCCCAGCCGCGAGCGGCGTGCTGCTGCAGTTCCCCTTCTACGGCGGCATCTTCGGCATGATCGTGTTCACCGGGCTGTCCGAGCGCATCGCGGGCTGGCTCGTGCACGCGAGCAACCAGTTCTTCTTCCCGCCGCTCATCGCGATCTACTCCTGCATCCTCGGCATATTCGTGCCGAGCGGCGGCTCTAAGTGGGTCATCGAGGCGCCCTACGTCCTCGACGCGGCCAACCGGCTGAACGTCGACGCCGGCTGGATGGTCGTCGTCTACGACCTGGGCGAGGCCAGCGCCAACCTGCTGCAGCCCTTCTGGATGCTGCCGACCCTGGCCGTGCTCGGTCTCAAGGCACGCGACATCATGGGCTACACGTTCGCGATGTTCCTCGTCTGCTTCCCGGTGGTGCTCGTGCTGGTCACTCTGCTCGCTCCGCACGTCACGTCATGACGCGCATCCCTTCGGCGCTGGTCGCCGGTGCCTCGTTGCTTGTCGGTTTCGCCGTGGCCGAGGCCACCGGCGTGCGTGCACTGGGCGGCGTCGTACTGCTCGCCGGTCTCACCTGGTGCGTGGTGCTGTGGCGCAGACGCAGGAGCACGACGGTGGCCGTGGTGCTGTCCGTCGTCTTCATCGCTCTCTTCGTCGTCTCTCACCTGCTGGCACGGGCCATCGGTGCATGGCCCTCGGTCATCGCCGTGTCGCTCGCGATGGCGGCACTGACCTGGCCGGTCGCCGACGCACCCGCACGACAGGACACACTGTCCCGCTGATCGCGCCTGGGCGAGGCGAGCGCGAACCTGCTGCTGCCGTTGTGAATGCTGCCGACCCTGGCTGTGCTGTGCTCGGTCTCGTCTGCCCGAGCGGCCCAGGAGCATGAGCGTCAGTTTCCGCTGCGGGCGTGCTTGCCCTGCGGCAGTGCCGACGGCAGACCGGCGTCCGCCAACGGCTTCTCCGCCAGTCGCGGATGCGTGCGCGCCAGGCGCAGAGCCGACGTCTGCATGAGCGAGGTGCTCGCTCGCGACGCCTGCAGCGCGTCGAGGAACTCCTGGCCCGGCAGCCGCCACAACGTCAGCGGCTCGATCGCTGTCACGGTCGCGGTGCGGGTTCCGGCCGTCATCAGACCGATTTCTCCCACGTAGCCCCGCGGCCCGACGGTCCGCAGCCGCTGAACCTCACTGCCCTCACCCTGCGCGGTGACCTCGACCTCTCCGTCCACGATCACGTAGAGCGCGTCGGCCGTCTCTCCCTCACGGATCAGCACGGCACCTTCGGGCAGCTCGACCGGCTCCATTGCCGCTGCCAGGCGCTCGATGGTCGGACGGCTGGCCGCCGCGAACAGGTCGAGCGCCTGCAGCAGCGTTATGCGGGGCGCGAGCGCACGCACCGTCTCTGCGGCGCGGCGGTCCGCCTTGAGCATTGGGCCGATGCCCAGCATCGCCACGACCGGGAACCCGATGCCAAGCGCGAGCAGCGAGGCACGCAGTCCGAACTGCGCGAAGACGGCCGCGAAGATAAAGCTCGCGGCGAGCGTCGCGCCGAAGACCGCCCCGTCGAGCAGGCTCAGCACCCGGCTGAGCACCTCGCGTGGCATGTCCCGCTGGAGGGCCGTGAGCGCGAGCACATCGACGATGATCATGCCGACGCCGCTGATGACCTGCAGCGTGAAACCTGCCGGAGCGTTGCTGACGAACGCCGTGAGCGCGAACGGAACGGCCTGCAGCACGATGCCGCCGATGATGACCGGCGCGAGCCGTGCTGAACTGCTGAGTCGGTCGGCGAGAGCGGCGGAGATCAGGCCGCCGAGAGCAGAGCCCGCCAGCAGGTAGGTGTAGCCCGTCACGCCGGTGCCGAGATGCTGGCTGATCGGCCCGTAGAGCACCGTGGCCGCGCCGTAGATGCCGGAGTCGAGCGCGCAGAACAGGATGAGTACGGCGGCAACGCGCTCGCGCCCGAGCGCCGCGAACCCGTCGGCCATCCCGCGAAGGAGGCCCTCGCCCTTCTCGCCCGCGTTGCCCCGACTTCGCGCCCTGATACGAGAGACGAGCGCTGCCGCCAGGACGAAGCTGAGCGCGTTGAGCACGAAGGCGGCAACCGGTTCGCCAGTGAGCAGCAGCAGGCCGCCGACCGCCGGACCGAGCACGATGGTGAGGCTCTCGAGTGCCGAGAAGAGACCGTTGGCTGCCGCCAGCTCCTTCTCGTCGACCACGTCGGGCGTGAGTGCGCCGGCCGCGGGACGGTAGGGGACGTAGGCGATCGCGACAAGGGCGGACAGCGCGAGCAGCAGCACGAGCGGTCCATCGGTCGCAATGAGCAGAGCCATCGCGGCGACCAGGACCGCGGAAACCAACGCCGAGACGACCATGACTCGCGTGCGTTCGTAACGGTCGGCAAGCACGCCGCCCAGCGAGGCCAGCACCAGACCAGGGATCCATCTCGTCGCGGTGGTCGCGGCGACCCAGGTGGCGGAGCCGGTGCGGTCGTAGACGTAGACGATCAAGACAGTCGAGTACGCCCAGCTGCCCAGGCCGTCGATGATGAACGACCACACCAGCAGCCGCAGGTCCGGCCGGCGGAGGGCGGCGCGGTAGCGGCCACCCTTGGTTGCCTGGTGCGCCCCCATCACGACCTCCTCAAACCTGCCGCCACGACGGGGCCGACGTGATCCAGCCCGATCGAGTCAGGCCGACGGTAGGGCAGCAGCACGGTCCGTTGCGAGCGAACACGCAAGAAGGACGAAACAACCAATGGGGCGCGTGGTGCCTCTGCCGTCCCTAGGATGACGAGGTGAGCTGCGGAGCATGCGGCGAGGACCTTCCCGCGGGTGCCAAGTTCTGCATGGAGTGCGGGACGCCAGCGCAGGCGTCCTGCGCCGGGTGCGGCTTTGCCCTGGTGCCGGGTGCCAAGTTCTGCATGGAGTGCGGGGCGCAGGCGCGCCAGACGGCTGTGGCTCAGATGGCACCTAAGGCCGCGGGGTCGACACCCGAAGCAGTGGTTGCGGAGCGCCGGGTGACCTCTGTGCTGTTCGGTGATCTGGTGGGGTTCACGTCCATGTCAGAGGCACGTGACCCCGAAGAGGTACGCGAGCTGTTGTCTCGCTACTTCTCCGAGTCGAGGAAGGTCATCGAGCGTTACGGCGGCACGGTCGAGAAGTTCATCGGCGATGCAGTCATGGCGGTCTGGGGCGTCCCCCTGGCGCACGAAGACGATGCCGAGCGGGCCGTGCGGGCCGGTCTCGACCTCGTGGCCGCTGTCCAGGCCCTCGGTGAGCAGGTGGGCGTCTCCGAGATGGCCACCCGCGTCGGCATCGTCACCGGCGAGGTGGCGGTCACGCTGGGAGCGGTCGGTGAGGGCATGGTCGCGGGCGACGCAGTCAACACTGCGGCACGCGTGCAGGTCGCCGCGGCGCCCGGTCAGGTGTGGGTCGACGACGCGACCAGATCGCTCACAGCGGCCGCGGTGTCCTACGCCGACGCGGGGGAGCACCAGCTCAAGGGCAAGGCCGAGCCCATGCGGCTGTTCGCGGCACGGGCCGTGGTCGCCGCGCTGGGCGGAGTGCAGCGCGTTGACGGGCTCGAGGCGCCGTTCACCGGCCGGGACCGGGACCTCCGTCTCGTCAAGGAGCTGTTCAACGCGGTCATCGAGGACCGCAGACCGCGCCACGTGGCCGTGTGGGGCGCTGCGGGGGTGGGAAAGTCGAGGCTCGGCTGGGAGTTCGAGAAGTACGTCGACGGCATCGGCGCAGTCACTCTGTGGCATCGCGGACGCGCCCTTTCCTATGGCGACGGTGTCGCCTTCTGGGCGTTGGCGGAAATGGTCCGTGCCCGCCTGGGCATCGCCGACGGCGAGCCGGCGGCGGTGCAACAACAGCGGCTCGCGACCGCCCTACCGGATATCGTTCCGGACCCGAACGAGCGCGAGCGGCTGGCCGCCAGGCTGGCGGTGCTGCTCGGGCTGGACACGCGTGAGGACGTCACCGGGTCCTTCTCACGTGAAGACCTGTTCTCCTCGTGGACGGCATTCTTCGAACGGGTCTCGGTCGGCGGAGCATGCGTGACGCTGGTGTTCGAGGACATGCAGCATGCGGACAGCGGGCTGCTCGACTTCATCGACCGCCTGCTCGATTCCGCACGCTTTCCGCTCTTCGTCGTCACGCTGTCGCGCCCCGAGCTGAACGAGGTCCGACCCACGTTCGGCACCGGCCGACGGTCGATGCCCATCCACCTCGAGCCACTCGGTGACCAGGCCATGGGTGACCTGGTCGACGGGCTGGTCGACGGACTCCCCGCGTCAGCTCGCGACGCGCTGACGGCTCGGGCGGACGGCATCCCGCTGTACGCCGTGGAGACGGTCCGCGCTCTGATCGACCGGGACGCCGTGATCCCGCGCAACGGCCGTTATGTCCTCGCCGACGACGCCGGTGGCAAGGTCGATCTGACGGAGTTCGGAGCTCCGACGAGCCTGCAGGCGCTGATCGCCGCCCGGCTCGACGCACTGAGCCCTGACGAGCGCCGCGCTGTCGGCGACGCAAGCGTGCACGGCATGACCTTCACCGGGGAGGCGCTCGAGGCGACGAGCCCGGTGGAACACCTTGATGCCGTACTCGCCTCGCTCGTCCGCAAGGAGATCCTGACCCTCCATACCGATCCCATGTCTCCCGAGCGCGGGCAGTACCGCTTCGTCCAGGCCCTCGTCCGCACGGTCGCCTACGACACCTTGTCGCGTCGTGACCGAAAGGCTCGACACCTGGCTGTGGCCTCGCAGATTGCAGCGGAGCAACAGGTCGACGAGCTGGCCGGCGTCCTCGCCCGCCACTACCTCGACGCCATCGACGCGGCCCCGAGCGACGAGGACGCCGACCAGCTTCGCGCGATCGCACTGGATCTGCTGGAACGGGCCGCCCAGCGAGCGAACGTCGTCGGCTCTCCCGGCGAGGCGCTGCGGCACTATCTCGTCGCGCTCGACCGAGAACCGGGGACGGACGCGGAGGCTCGGTTGCGGGAAGGAGCTGCACGCAGCGCGGGTCTGGTCGCCATGCGCGAGGAGGCTTTCGCCCATGCCGACCGGGCCAAGCTGCTCTATGAGCAGGCCGGCCGCCCGATCGACGCCGGGCGGGCGGTAGCGATCACCGGCTGGGTGCTCGTCGACGCGGGCCGTCTGCAGGAAGCCATCGACATGATGAGCCCCTACTACGACCGGCTGCACTCGGACCCAACGGCGTCCACCGCCATCGCGCCGCTGGCCAGTGAGCTGGCCCGGGCCTACAGCTACCAGGGGCAGAACAGCAAGGGCGAGGATTTCGCCAAAGTCGCCCTCCAGCTCGCCGAATCGCGCTCGGACTGGGCGCAGATCGTCGAGCAGCTGACGCGCTACGCGACGCTCTGGGTGATGCAGGGCATGCCCACCGGAGGCATGACCCTGCTCGCAAAGGCTGTCGACCTGGCCCGTGAGCACCACCTGCCCTACGCGATGCTGCGCCCGCTCGGCAACATCGCGTCGTTCAACAACGGGCGCAACCTTCAAGCCGCTGAAGCCGCGGCCCGCGAAGGTCTGGCAATCATCGAGGAGATGGGTGCGCGCGACCGCTATGGCTCCGTCCAGACCAACCTCGACATAGGACTGTGGTACTCCGGAGGTTGGGACGAGGTTCTCTCGGGGGGCGACCTGGCCGACTCCACCGACATTCAGTCAGTCTTCCTGTTGCAGGCCCTCAGGTCGATGGTTCGCGCCGCGCGCGGCACACTCGACCAACCGCCCCGGTCTGACGTCGCCTACGAGATCGCCGACGACCCCTACGTCCGTGCCTCGATCTCGATAGACCAGGCGCTCAAGCTGACCATGCAGGATCGCCCTGGCGAGGCCGTGGACCTGGCAGTCGTCGCCGTCGAGAGCTCGATCGACGCATCCGGGATTGACGACGACTACGTCCTGTACTGGCCGTTCGCCGTCGAGTTCGCGCTGGCCGCCGGCCAGATCGAACGGGCGCACGACCTCCTGGCGCCTGTCGCCGAGGCGCCGCCCGGTCTCGTGACACCGCTCGTGCATGCGCAGCACCTTCGGCTGCGGGGGATGACCGCTCTCGCCCGTGGAGAGACCGACCGTGCCGACGAGGACCTGACCCGGGCAGTTGAGGAGCTACGAGCGTTCGGCGCTCCCTACTTCCTCGCACGCAGCCTGTTGTCGCTCGCCGGGCTGCGCGAGGACACCGTGGTGCCGATAGCGCCGCTGCTGGAGGAGGCGCGCGCGATCTTCGAGTTGCTGGGCGCCACGCCCTGGGTCGAGGCGGTCGACAAGCTGGCTGCTTCCGTTGCCGTCTGACGTCGAAAGCGCCCCGGCGACGTGAGGCTCTGGCTGCTCGGTGTGCGCGGATCGACACCGGCCCCTGGCGCGAGTTTCGTGCGGTACGGCGGACACACGTCCTGCATAGCGGTTCTCCGAGACGACTCGGAGGTCCCTGATCTCGTGCTGGACGCGGGGACGGGGCTGCGTGCTCTGACCGATCGTCTGCACGGAGCGCCGTACCGCGGCGCCGTACTGCTCACCCACCTGCACTGGGACCACATGCAGGGGCTGCCGTTCTTCGTCGCCGGTGACCGTGACGACGCCGTCGTGCAGGTCTGCCTGCCCGCGCAGGACGGCCACGACGGACGAGAGCTGCTCGCCCGCTCGATGTCGCCGCCGAGCTTCCCCATCGAGCCAGGGGGACTGCTCGGCGGCTGGTCGTTCGACGCCCTCGACGAGGGCTCCTACGGCATCGCCGGCTGGCACGTGCGTGCCTGCGAGGTCGCGCACAAGGGCGGGCGGACGTTCGGCTACCGCATCGAGGACCCGACCGGGTCCATCGCTTACCTGCCGGACCACGCGCCCGCCGCCGGCTGCAGCACGGAGCTGCGTGACCTGGTGGCCGGTGTCGATGTCCTGGTGCACGACGCGCAGTTCCGGCACAGCGAACGCGAGATCGCCGACCGGTTCGGTCACGCGACCATCAACGACGCCATCGCGCTGGCCGTCGAGGCCAGGGTCGGCACGCTGGTCCTGACCCACCATGCGCCGGGCCGCACGGACGACGATCTGGACGAGATCGCCGACGAGGTCAGGGCCAGCAGCCCGCTGCCTGTCGTGGTCGCTCGCGAGAGCGACACCATCATCGTTCGGCGACCCGCCGCGACACCGGCGTGAGAGATGGCCGGGGTCCACAAAGCCGCCGGACGAGTGCGTAGTCTCGCCGCAATGGCACTGATCAGGACGGACGCCCTCACCAAGAGGTACAGCCAGGTGACCGCGGTCTCCGAGCTCACCGTCGAGATCGAGCCCGGTGTCGTCGGTCTGATCGGCGCCAACGGCGCCGGCAAGTCGACGCTGATCAAGATGATCCTGG
>JAVEDJ010000130.1 GCA_030841025.1 Actinomycetota bacterium | reverse complement strand
GAGCTGCTGTCGTGGCTGACCGGGCGCTCGCGCGGTGCCGGGCTCAGTGCACGGCCACCGGGCGAGGTGCCGCCGGCTCCGCGATGGAGGTGACCGCGCGGAGCTCGACCCTGACCGGCGGGTCCTCGCGGAGCACGGCCGGCTCCTTCAGCCCCTGGCGCATCCGCTGCCACCGCAGCAGTCGCTCGAAGGCCTGCGCCCGGGACCGCTGGTCGCTCATGGCGTGATGGAACCGGCCGCCCCTCGTGGCGTCGATGATCTCGAGTCGGTGCGCACCGACTGCGCGTACGTCAACGACATGCTCGCCGAACTCGACATCTACCGGCAGCTCAGACACTGGATTCCCCCTGCTGTGGCCGCGATCCCCCCGGATCCGGCATCACGCGCAGGCTAGCCTGCGAGGGTTGTGCTCGTAGCCGGACTCAGCACCAATCACCCGAACAGATGACCCTTCCACCGAACAGATGACCTGCAGGAGGCGGACGTGCCGTACACCGGCGAAGTACAGCCTGGCGGGCCGCCGGACGTGCGGACGCTCGACGGGCTGACCATCACGAAGCTGTCCGTAGGTCCGATGGACAACAACGCCTATCTGCTGGAGGACTCGGCCACCGGCGAGCTGCTGCTGATCGACGCGGCGAACGAGCCCGCTCGGCTCGTCGAGCTGCTGGCCGGCCGGCCGCTCACTCGCATCGTCACGACGCACCGGCACCAGGACCACTGGCAGGGCCTCGCGGACGTGGTATCGGCCACGGGGGCCCGGACGGCCGCCGGGCGCGACGACGTACCTGGCATCCCCGTGACCACAGACGAGGCGCTGTCGGACGGCGACACGGTGGCCGTCGGGGACGCGTCGTTGCGCGTCATCACGCTCGTGGGGCACACACCCGGGTCGGTGGCCTTGCTGTACGACGACCCAGCCGGTCACCCGCACCTGTTCACCGGAGACTCCCTGTTCCCGGGCGGGGTCGGCAAGACGGCGGGCCCGGCGGAGCTCACGTCACTTCTCGACGACGTGGAGCAGAAGCTGTTCGGTGCGCTGCCGGGCGAGACGTGGTTCTACCCCGGACACGGCAAGGACTCGACGTTGGGGGCCGAGCGGCCCGCACTCCAGGAGTGGCGCGCTCGCGGCTGGTGACGGCTCGCCCGCCAGCGCCAGGCTCGAGCGATGATCCCGGGCTCGCCGGCGGCTAGTGCTGCACCGGCCGACGAGCACCGAGATCCCGTCCCCCGATTTCTCGCGCCCCCTGTACTGCCACGCTAGGACTGCGGTGGACCGGCGACCATCGACCGGTCGGCCCCAGTCGGTGGCCGACCGGCTGACCCGTCATCGGTCACTCCTCCGGCGTGCGCTCCCGGTCCTGACCTGGAGCGTCCGTGGTGGAAGGCGCTGTCCCCCGACGGCCGGCCTGGTCCCCGCCGTCCACCGCAACGTCACCTGCCGTTGTCGTCTTCGCGGCGGCCGGGTCGCGGCGCACCTTGAGCAGGCTCGCGACGGTCGTGACCACCAGGGTCGCGAGGATGACCACCAGCGACAGCCAGATCGGGATCTCGGGCACACCGACGTGCTCGCCACCGTTGATGAACGGAAGCTCGTTCTCGTGCAGCGCCTCGAGGACGAGCTTGACGCCGATAAACCCGAGCACGACCGACAGGCCGAGGCTGAGGTAGACGAGGCGCTCGAGCAGGCCACCGATGAGGAAGTAGAGCTGCCTGAGCCCCATGAGCGCGAAGACGTTCGCCGCGAAGACGAGGTACGGCTCCTTGGTCAGGCCGTAGATCGCGGGGATCGAGTCAAGCGCGAAGAGCAGGTCTGTGGTGCCCAGCGCCAGGATGACGATGAACATCGGCGTGATCAGCCTCTTCCCGCCGACCCTGGCCACCAGCTTGACCCCGTGCCACTCCTGCGTCGCCGGGAAGCGCTGCTCCACCATCTTCAGCAGCCGGTTCTCCTCGAACTCGTCCGCATCGTCGGCGTGTGTCGCGAGCTTGACGGCCGTGTAGATCAGGAAGGCACCGAAGATGTAGAAGACCCAGCTGAAGTTCTGGATCGCGGCCGCACCGAGTGCGATGAAGATGCCGCGCATGACCAGGGCCAGGATGATGCCGATCAGCAGCGCCGTCTGCTGGTACTTCCGGGGAACGGCGAACTTCCCCATGATGATGACGAAGACGAACAGGTTGTCGATCGACAGGCTGTACTCCGTCAACCAGCCGGCGTAGAACTCACCGGCGTAGCGTCCCCCGGCGAAGATCCATACACCCAGCCCGAAGATCACCGCGAGGCCGACGAAGCCGGCGATCGCGATGGCACACTCGCGCATCGACGGCTCGTGGGGCCGGCGTCCGATCACGAACACGTCGAAGGCCAACAGACCGACGAGCAGCCCGACCGTTGCGAGCCAGAGCCAGGTGGGAACGTTCATCAATACCTTCTTCCTCCGGACATGACGTCATGACCGGAGGTCTCTTCCGCCGCCGGCTTCTGCCGGACAGGCCGACGGGGCCGGATCAGCGTCCGGGCTGCTGCCCCTTGCTGACCGTGATGACGACTCCGCCGCGAAGGAATACTCCCCTCCACCCAGTGCAGTCTCCCCTACGCCCGCGCAGGTCCGCCAATCGGCCCACCACAAGAAACGTCGTCAGGGGCGCCGGCTCCTGGGCAGCCGGGCGACCACGTCGTCGTACGACGCGTCGACCGCCTCCATGATCTCCTCGTCGCTGATGTCACCGCGCAGGCTCAGCGAGTTCCAGCCGTAGCGACCGATATAGGCCATGACCGTCGCGTCCCGCGGAAAGCGCCGCAGCCACTCGTCTGCCTCGTCCCGAGATCGCCCGCACTTCACGCCGAGGCTGTTCCCGTCACCGACGAACGCAAAGATCTTGTCGCCCACCTTCGCGACCGTGTCCCCCTCCCACGGCTCGTCCCGCCACGCGCCCGGCTTGGCCAGGCAGTAGCCGATCAGCTCGTCGCGCGACATGTCGTGCCCCTTGCCTCAGATGGCTCCGGCTGCCCGCATGCCGCGCAGCTCTTTCTTCAGCTCGCCGATCTCGTCGCGCAGCCGGGCCGCGACCTCGAACTGCAGCTCGCCGGCGGCCGTGTGCATCTGATCGGTCAGCTGCTGGATGAGGTCGGCGAGATCGGCCGCGGGTAGGCCGGCCAGCTCCTTGGCGTGGGCACCCGCCCCGCGCGACGACAGGCCGGGCACCGGTGACTTGCCGCGAGACTGCTGACGCCCTCCCCCACCGATGAGCTCCTCGGTGTCGGCGTCCTCCCGGGCGAGCAGCTCGGTGATGTCGCTGATCCGCTTGCGCAGCGGCGTCGGGTCGATGCCGTTGGCCACGTTGTAGGCCACCTGCTTCTCCCGCCGCCGGTTGGTCTCGTCGATGGCGCGGGCCATCGAGTCGGTCACCCTGTCGGCGTACATGTGCACCTGGCCGGAGACGTTGCGGGCTGCGCGACCGATGGTCTGGATCAGTGACGTCCCACTGCGCAGGAACCCCTCCTTGTCGGCATCGAGGATCGCGACCAGGGACACCTCGGGCAGGTCGAGCCCCTCGCGCAGCAGGTTGATGCCGACCAGCACGTCGAAGACCCCCATGCGCAGCTCGCGCAGCAGCTCGACCCGGCGCAGGGTGTCGACCTCCGAGTGCAGGTAGCGAACCCGGACGCCGAGCTCGAGCAGGTAGTCGGTCAGATCCTCGGACATCTTCTTGGTGAGCGTGGTGACCAGGACGCGTTCGTTGCGATCGGAACGCAGCTTGATCTCGTGCACGAGGTCGTCGATCTGGCCCTTCGTCGGCTTGACGATCACCTCGGGGTCGACCAGTCCGGTCGGCCGGATGACCTGCTCGACGGGGTCCTCCTTCTCCTGGCTGAGCTCGTAGGGTCCCGGGGTCGCGGAGAGGTAGACGGTCTGGCCGATGCGCCCGAGAAACTCCTCCCACTTCAGTGGCCGGTTGTCCGTGGCGCTGGGCAGCCGGAAGCCGTGGTCGACCAGAGTCCGCTTGCGAGACATGTCGCCCTCGTACATGGCTCCGATCTGCGGGACCGTCTGGTGCGACTCGTCCAGGACCAGCAGGAAGTCCTCCGGGAAGTAGTCGAGCAGGCAGTTGGGTGCCGACCCCGGCGCCCGCCCGTCGATATGCCGGGAGTAGTTCTCGATGCCGGAGCAGAAGCCGACCTGTCGCATCATCTCGATGTCGTAGGTGGTGCGCATGCGCAGCCGTTGGGCCTCCAGCAGCTTGCCCTGCCGCTCCATCTCGGCCAGCCGGTCGGCCAGCTCGAGCTCGATGCCCGTGATGGCCTTCTCCATGCGCTCCGGGCCCGCGACGTAGTGCGTGGCGGGGAAGACGTAGAGCTGGTCGTCCTCGGTGACGATCTCGCCGGTCAGCGGATGCAGCGTCATGAGCTTCTCGATCTCGTCGCCGAACATCTCGATGCGCACGGCATGCTGCTCGTAGACGGGGAAGATCTCGATGGTGTCGCCCCGGACGCGGAACGTGCCGCGGGTGAAGGCGAGGTCGTTGCGCGTGTACTGGATCTCGACGAAGCGCCGCAGGAGCTGGTCGCGGTCGATCGTGTCACCGACATTGAGCCGGACCATGCGGTCGACGTACTCCTGCGGCGTGCCGAGGCCGTAGATGCAGGACACCGAGGCGACAACTATCACGTCGCGGCGGGTGAGCAGGCTGTTGGTCGCGGAGTGCCGAAGTCGCTCGACCTCGTCGTTGATCGACGAGTCCTTCTCGATGTAGGTGTCCGTCTGCGGGATGTAAGCCTCGGGCTGGTAGTAGTCGTAGTAGGAGACGAAGTACTCCACCGCGTTGTTCGGCAGCAGCTCACGGAACTCGGTGGCCAGCTGGGCAGCCAGCGTCTTGTTGGGCGCGATGACCAGCGTGGGCCGCTGGAGCCGCTCGACCAGCCATGCCGTGGTGGCGGACTTTCCGGTGCCCGTGGCGCCGAGCAGCACGACGTTGCTGTTGCCCGCGCGGATCCGCCGCTCCATCTCGTCGATCGCCGCCGGCTGGTCGCCCGAAGGCTGGAAGTCGCTGATGACCTGGAAAGGGGCGACGCTGCGCTCGAGGTCGGTGGTGGGTCTCACCTCTCTACGGTATGCGGGCCCACCGACGGACCCCACCTGCGAGCGGGCGGGCGGGCGGGTGGCGGGGCGAATGGCGGGGTGGGCGGGGGCGGGCGCCGCACCCCTCCCGATCGCCCGTGACACGACGCCCCACTTCCATCACGCAGCGTAATCAAGCCGCCCACTCACCCAGGGCTGCGCCCCCGCCAAGATGATCTCTGTAACCGATCACTGACAGAGCGTGTCCTAGTACCCACCATCAGCATGTTTTCCCGGTATATGCCTGTGGACAAGGGTTGCGAGGCGTCGTTCGACACATGAAACTGCACCAGGGGACGAAGGAGCAGCATGACGACACGGGGGCAGGCGCAGTGAACATCCGACGTAGCGCGACGAGAAATTCGCTACTGAGCGTAGTCATAAGACTACGGGCCAGCCTGCGCCGTCGGGGTCGTTCGTGACCATCGCACCGTTGCCCATCGGCGCGGCCGTGGCGGTCCGGGCCGCGCTCTCCCGTCGGCGGCGACTGTCCAACAGCCTGGTTCTCCTGCACCGGCGGAGCCTCTCGCTGGCCGCCGCCGACTGCCTCTCCTGGGTCGCCGCCCTGCTCGGTGCGACGCTGCTGCGCTACGACTTCCACCTCGTCACCACGTCACACATCCGGTTCTTGGCGCTCGTGCTGCTGGCCGTCCTGACCCAGTCGCTGGTAGGGCTCGCCTTCGGCCTCTACACCGGTCGTTGGCGGCACGGCAGCTTCGAGGAGGCCTACGCCGTCGGACTCGTGGTGCTGACGAGCGCGTTGACCGTCACGGTCGCCGACCTGGCGCTGGGTCATCCGATCCCGGTGAGCGCCGCCTTGGGCGCCGCCTCGCCGGCCTTCCTCGCCATCGCCGGGCTGCGCTTCATGATCCGCCTGCGCTCGGAACCGCGCCTCACCGCCGCCGTCGCGGGCACCTCTCGGGTCATTCTGTTCGGCGCCGGCGACGGGGCAGGCAGCGTCATCGCCGCAATGCTGCGCCGCGGCTCCTCGCCCTACCTTCCGGTGGCCCTGCTGGACGACGACCCGGCCAAACGACGCCTGCGCATCCATGGCGTACCAGTGCGGGGTGACCGGCGGGCACTGGCGCAGATCGCTCGGGCGACCGCCGCCGACACGCTGCTGGTCGCCATTCCCAGCGCCGACGCCGAGCTCATCCGCGACCTGGCGACCAGGGCCGACGATGCGCGCCTGCAGCTGCGAGTGCTCCCGTCCGTCAGCGAGCTGATCGATGGCGTCGTCGAGGTCGAGGACATCCGATCTGCGTCGTACTCCGACCTGCTCGGCCGGCACGAGGTCGACATCGACATCGAGTCCATCGCGCGCTACCTGACCGGAAAGCGAGTGCTCGTCACCGGGGCCGGCGGTTCGATCGGTTCGGAGCTGTGCCGGCAGCTGACGCGATTCGCCCCTGCCTCACTCGTCATGCTCGACCGGGACGAGTCAGCGTTGCACGGTGTGCAGCTGTCGATCCAGGGCCGGGCGCTCCTGGACTCGCGCGAGCTGGTCGTCGCCGACATCCGCGACCGCCAGCGTCTGCGTGCCGTCTTCGCGGAGCACCGGCCGGACGTGGTCTTCCACGCCGCTGCGCTCAAGCATCTCCCGCTGTTGGAGATGCACCCCGACGAGGCCGTCAAGACCAATGTCTGGGGCACGTGGAACGTGCTCGAGGCCGCCGCGTCCGTCGGGGTCCAGCGGTTCGTGAACGTCAGCACCGACAAGGCCGCCGACCCCATCAGCATGCTCGGCGTCTCCAAGCGGATCGCCGAGCGCCTCACGTCGTGGTTCTCCACGCGCATCGACGGGACCTGCCTCAGCGTCCGCTTCGGCAACGTGCTCGGCAGTCGCGGGTCCGTGCTGACCTCCTTCGAGGCGCAGATCGCGATGGGCGGACCGGTCACTGTCACCCACCCGGACGTGACCCGCTACTTCATGACGGTGGAGGAGGCGGTCCGCCTCGTCATCCAGGCAGGAGCCGTCGGTCGTTCCGGCGAAGCGCTGGTCCTGGACATGGGCGAGCCGGTGCGGATCGCCGACGTCGCCAGGAGGCTGGTCGACGACTCAGGACGGGACATCGCCCTCGAGTTCTCCGGTCTGCGTCCCGGCGAGAAGCTGCACGAAGTTCTGCTCGCCGAGGGAGAGCCCGACCTGCGACCGGTCCATGACCTCATCTCCCACGTTCCGGTCCCGGCGCTCGCCCCGGCCGACGTCCGGGGGCTGGACCCACGGCTGCCTGCGGGTGACCTCATGGCCCTGTGTCGCGAGGTCGCCGGCGCGTCGATGCGCGTCGATGCCGGTGAGGCGCCGTCCACCGCGGCCGAGCCGGACATCCACGACATCGTGCGAGACCAGTCGGCGCGGCGACGGGCAAGTGACCCCTCCGTCATGCGCTGATAGGCCATGGCCGAACGCATCTACCTGTCACCCCCGCACGTCGGAGCCGCCGAGCGGGCCATGCTGCTCGACGCCTTCGACTCGAACTGGGTCGCGCCGCTGGGCCCGCATGTCGACGCCTTCGAGACCGAGATGGCCGACCAGCTCGGCGTCCGTCGCGCCGTGGCCCTCTCGAGCGGAACCGGCGCCCTCCACCTGGCCCTGCTCGCCCTGGGCGTCGGCCAGGGTGACAGCGTCCTGGTGCCGACCTTCACGTTCGCGGCGACGGCCAATGCCGTGGCGTACGTCGGCGCGGAGCCGGTGTTCGTCGACAGCGACCCCAGCACGTGGTGCCTCGACCCACTTCTGGTCGAAGCCGAGCTCAAGCGCCGCCAGGACGTGGGTGACCCCGTCTCCGCCGTCGTGGCCGTCGACCTCTACGGCCAGTGCTGCGACTACGACGCCCTGTCCGAGCTCTGTCATCGCTACGGCGTCCCCCTCCTCGAGGACGCGGCGGAGGCCCTGGGCTCGTCCTACCGCGGCAAGGCAGCCGGTGCGTTCGGCGCCGCCGGCGTCCTGTCCTTCAACGGCAACAAGATCCTGACCACCAGCGGTGGCGGGATGCTCGTGACCAACCGCGACGACATCGCCGACACCGCCAAGTACCTCGCCACGCAGGCACGGGACCCGGTCTTGCACTACGAGCACCGCGCCATCGGCTACAACTACCGCCTCAGCAACCTGCTGGCAGCAGTCGGCCGAGCCCAGCTGGCGCAGCTGCCCGAGCGAGTGGACGCGCGGCAACGGATCAACGCCGTCTACACCGAGGCGCTCCGGGACGTGCCGGGCATCACGATGATGCCGCAGGCGACGTACGGCGAGTCCAACTGCTGGCTCACCTGCGTGCTCCTGGACCCCGCCGAGTTCGGGGCCACCCCTGAGCAGGTCTGCCACCACCTCGCCACTCAGGACATCGAGGCGCGCCCGACCTGGAAACCGATGCACCTCCAGCCAGTCTTCCGCGATGCGCCACGCGTCGGCGGAGCTGTCAGCGAGGCCATCTATGCCCGGGGGGTCTGCCTGCCGAGCGGCTCGGCCCTGACCGCGAGCCAGCAGTCGCGCGTCGTCGAGGCAGTGCTCACGACTGCCCGCTCGCTCCCGGCGGTGGACGCATGACGCCGTGGCCCATGCATCCCGCCAAGCGCGCCATCGACGTCGCCGTCGCTGCCGGCCTGCTCGTCGCAGCTGCCCCGGTGCTCACGTGCCTTTCCGCGGCCGTCCGAGTGATGATGGGGAGCCCCGTCTTCTACCGTCAGGTGCGCGCCGGCCGCAGCGGTAGCCCGTTCACCGTATGGAAGTTTCGCACGATGGCGCCGGAGCTCGACGCCGACGGCAACGAGGTCGCGGAGGGCGAACGCATCACCCGTCTCGGGAGATGGCTTCGGACCACCAGCCTCGACGAGCTCCCGCAGCTGTTCCATGTGCTGCGCGGAGACATGAGTCTGGTCGGCCCTCGTCCGCTCCTGCCCGAGTATGTCGAGAGGTACTCCCCCGAGCAGGCACGGCGGCTGTTGGTGCGGCCGGGCCTCACCGGCGCCGCGCAAGTGAGCGGTCGCAACATGCTGGCCTGGGAGGAGCGTTTTCGGCTCGACGTCGACTACGTCGACCACGCCACGTGGCGCACGGACGTCTCCATCCTTCGCGACACGCTCCGACGGGTCGTGCGACCCGAGGGCATCTCGTCCGAGGGGCACCCGACCAGTGACTACTTCCTCGGCAACGACGAGCCATTGGCCGCCGATGCGAAGGACTGACGGCGAGGGTCTCCGGTCAGCCGATTATCGCGCGGTAGGCCGGGAAGAAGCCTCGACGGTCCGCCGCGTCCGCCCCCGGATGGTGCGCGGCGAGCGCCTCCGCGTACCCGCGCTCGTCCACCACGATGCGCCAGGTGCCGAAGGCCGGATGCCACGGGGAGAAGCCGGCCTTGAACCGGAACAGCGGGTTGTCCTCACCACCCACCCCGCCGCCGAGATGCAGGACCGTGTTGCCGCGCTGCTTCGCCCACCCGCTGATGTCGGCGAACATGAGCTTGGTCGGCTGCATGGACAGGGCACCGGTGCGCGTTGCACCGAGGTGATATTGCACGATCCCGTCACGCTCGAAGAAGACTCCGCCCGCGCATGCCTCGCCCTCGACGTCCACGAGCACGAGGTGCACGCTGTCGCCCATCGCGGCACGGAGGCCGCTGATGTGCGCGACATCGAAGAAGTAGTAGTCGTCCGCACCTACCCGTCGCATGGTCTCGTGATAGATGTCGACGAACGTCGTGACTCGCGACCAGTCGTCCAGCACGAGTTCCAGTCCGTTCCGACGCGCCCGGTTGATCTGACGACGATGGTTCGCCCTGGTGTGGGACTGGATCTTCTCGAGGCCGAGCGTGAGGTCGATCGCGACGGTGTGTCCGTGCTGCACGACGGTCCCGCTCTCCGCGAGTACGGGCAGCGGTACCTCGAGCACCGGGTTGAGCCGCACGAAGCACGAGATCGCACGGCGCTCGCCCAACGCGTCGACCAGAGCACGACTCGCCCGTCGCCAGAAGTCCGTGTCGTCCACCGCGACGTTGCTGGCGGGTCCTGGATAGCCGTACGGCGACACGCCGTCGAACTGATCGGTGCCAGGAACCTCCCGAAGCACCACGGGCAGAAAAAAGACGTCGTCGCCTTCCCGGTAGACGAAGCCGGCGGCCGTCCCACCCATGGACCGGGCCTGCATGTCCACGTAGCCCGGGAGGTGGTAGGCGTCGTGGCGGACCCGGCGGAGCACTTCGCTCCACGCCCCGCCATCCGGTCGCAGCCAGGCCGCCTCTGCTGTCCCCCGCACCGCCCGAACCTCTCCCTCGCCAGTGTCCACCGGTCAGGCGACGCGAAGACCGATGGGCAGCACCGCACCAGCGGTACGCTGACGGCGGCTCATTTCGCGGTGCTCGACGCGTTGTGGCCACAGTATGCACGACAGGATCGGGCCGGTTCGGTCTCCTCGAGGCGGCCGCCACGGTGCCGTCGGGCCGTCGGCGCGTGGGCGTTGCCGGCGGCTGGAGCGCTTGCTCGCGGTGACGTGGGGCGGGAGGACTGATAGTGCGGATTGCCTACATCGACCAATACTTCTCCACGCGCGACATGCCGGGGGGGACGCGCGCGTACGAGTTCGCGCGCCGTCTCGCGGAGCGCGGTCACGAGGTGCACGTCGTGACCATGGACACCGGCGTCGACCAGCCGTCGGGCACCTGGCACACCTCGCAGGTCGATGGGGTGACGGTTCACTGGCTGCCGGTGCCGTACTCGAACCACATGCCCTACCGCAGTCGGATCAAGGCATTCTTCCGGTTCGCCGCTCGATCCGGAGCTCGGGCGGCCGCCGTACGACCTGATGTGGTGTTTGCCAGCAGCACCCCTCTTACTGTGGCGTTGCCCGGCATCTTCGCCTCACGGCTACGGCGCGTGCCCTTCGTCTTCGAGGTACGCGACCTGTGGCCTGAGCTCCCGATCGAGATCGGCGCTCTGCGCAACCCACTCGGGAAGCGACTGGCCTTCTTGCTCGCACGCGCCGCCTACCACAACGCGTCGCACGTGATCGCGCTGTCGCCGGGGATGGCCGAGGGAGTCGTGGGTTACGGCTACCCGAGGGAGCGCATCACCGTTGTTCCCAACGGCTGCGACCTCGACCTGTTCGACGATGTCGATGCCGAGGACGTACGCCGGTTCCGTGCTGCGCGTCCGTGGTTGCAGGAGCGGCCCCTGGTGGTCTACGCGGGGACATTCGGCACCATCAACGGCGTCGACTACCTCGTGCGACTGGCCGCGGAGATGCACGACCGCGACCCGGACGTGCGCTTCCTCCTGGTAGGTGAGGGGCGGGAGCTGGCCGCGACACGCCGGCTGGCCGAGGAGATCGGCGTCCTCGGCCGGTCGCTGTTCTTCGAACCGCCGGCTCCCAAGGGCGAGATGCCGGTCCTGCTCCGTGCCGCCACCGTTGCGACCAGTGTGTTCCTTCCGCTGCCCGGCATGCGCGCGAACTCCGCGAACAAGTTCTTCGATGCACTGGCCGCCGGCCGGCCGGTCGTCCTCAACTACGGCGGCTGGCAAGCCGACCTCCTCCGTGAGACGGGCGCGGGAATCGTGCTGGACTACCACGACGTGACGGGCTCCGCCGATGTCCTCGGCGGCGCACTTCGTGACTCTGCCTGGCTGACCCGAGCGTCGGCGGCCGCACGACAGCTCGCCGTCGACCAGTTCTCGCGGGACGAGCTGTTCGCACGGTTCGAGCAGGCCTTGCTGGGCGACCTTCGCCCCGACCCGAGGCCGTCGAGCGCAGCGGGTGTGAGGTAGCGCCGTGGAGCTACTCGCGTACGTCAAGGTGCTGCGGCGGCGCAAGGCGCTGATCGTCGTCCCTCTGCTCGTTACCGTGCTCGCCGCACTGGCGCTGTCGTTGCTCGGTCCGCGCAGCTACTCGTCGTCGACCACGCTGTTCTTCTCCCAGAACGGCTCGACGGCTGCCTCGAGCCAGGACGACCAGCGACTCGCGACGTACGCCTCGCTGGTGCAGTCGCCACGTGTGACGTCGGCCGTCATCGACCGGCTGCATCTCGACGAGAGCCTGGACGACGTCCGTGACTCGTTGTCCGCGGTGACGAAGCCCGGCACCCTGCTCGTGGAGGTGACGGCGACCACGTCGTCGCCGACACAGGCCCGACAGATGGCGACCGTCGCCACCAGCGAGCTCGTCAGGCTGTCGGCCGCCCTCGAGCCGCAGCCGGTCACGGCCCCCTCGTCAGGGCTTCGCGTCGCCCAGAAGGCGACACCGGCGAGAGCGCACTCGCCGTTGGGGCGCAACCTCTCTCTCGGCGCGGCACTCGGTCTGTTCGTGGGCGTCATCCTCGCCCTCGTACGAGAGGGTCTGGACGACCGGGTCTCCTCCGATGACCAGCTGCTCGGCGACCACGGTCTGCGGACCCTGGTCCAGCTGCCGGTGTCGCCCGACGAGGACAATGCGGCCGTCCTGCTGGATGACCGACGCCGGCCGCTGGATGCTGCCTTTCGGCGGCTGAGACTTGCCTTGCAGCTCACGGGGGCACCCGCTCCGCGGACGATCATTGTGGCCGCATGTTCAGGCGGCGCGGGCGCGATGGCGACCTCGTCGGGTCTCGCTCTCACGTTGGCGGACGCGGGCCTGCGGACCGTGCTGGTCTGCGCAGATCCCTCTCATGGGTCCGACTTCCCTGACCAGCCGCCAGCGGGCCTGGCAGAGCTGCTCAATGGCGACGTGACCCTCGACGACGTGCTCCAGCCGACGTCGCACGACCTCCTGCAGCGGCTGGCTCCTGGTCAGGACACCGAGTTCCTCGACGAACGGCTGGCTTCCGATGCCATGAGCAAGCTGCTGGCCCGGCTGCAGAGCGAGGTCGATGTGGTGCTGGTCGAGGCGCCGCCACTGCCCGACTCAGTGGCGGCCGCCCTGTTGGCGGAGTCGACAGGAGCGGGCGTGCTGCTCGTCGTGCGGCGCGGCGAGACTCGGCGCAACACAGTGGGGCAGGCGGTCCGACTGGTGCGCCAGAGCGGTGCACCGCTGCTGGGTGCCGTCGTGACGCACGGCCCTACCGAGCGCGGCCCGCTGACCGCCGCCATGCATGCCTGGAACCTGCTGCCCATTGGCCGGGCAGTCCAGCTGTACGCCGCCTCCACCCAGCTGCCTGCTCCGCGCGTGGCACCGCAGGATCCCTGAGCCGATGGACCTCGACGCGCTCCTCGGACGGCCGCCCGAGTCCGGTCCGACCCCGCGCGCCCGGTCACGGGGTGTGGCCGCCCGCGCGTCATTCCTGCGCGGGGCGCGCGACCCTTCCTCGTCCCTGTTGCTGGCGCAGCTGGCGGTCGCCACGGCTGCCTTCATCGCCAATGTGCTGGCCGCCCGCGGACTCGCACCGGACGGCAGGGGTGAGCTCGCGCTGCTCTTGCAGATCGCCTACCTGAGCAGCCTGGGGCTGCTGCTCGGCACTGACCGCAGCACCGTGGCGGTGTTCGGCGGCGCTCCCTCACGCGTTGCCGTTCACGCCGTGCGGCGGCTGCTGCTGCGTCCCATCCTGTGCGGGCTCGCCATCACGGGTGCCACCGTCGCCGTGCTGCCGCTCGGGGACCGCAGTGCCTGGTGGCTTTCCGTGTTGCTCGTGGCTGCCTTCGCCGTTGTCAACGCGTTCGTGCGGTCGATGCGGTCGGTGGCGATCGCCGCGGGGCGATACCGCGACTTCGTCCGCTTTACCGTGGCTGGTCAGCTCTTGCTGCTCGCGACGATGGCGTTGCTGCTCGTGAGCAGGGTCCATGTCGTCGAGGTGTGGCTCGTCGCCTACCTGGTAGCCGGCGCGCTGCCGACCTTGCTGTGCTTCCGACGCTGGCAGCGCGCCGACGATGCGGCTTCCGACGCTGGAGCCTCCGACGCTGGGGCCGCTGATGGCCGGATCCGCCAAGCCCGGCGCGAAGGGCTCGCCGTGCTCCCTGCGGCCATGGCCGATTCGGGCATGCTGCGGCTCGACCGGCTGCTGCTGCCGGCCCTGGCCTCCACGAGCGCCCTCGGCATCTACGCGGCCGTCGGCACGATGACCGAGCTGCTGGCCTGGCCGTTGCTCGCCTATGCCGACGCCCGGCTCGGAACCTGGCGTGCCGCGGCCGACGAAGCGACGCTTCGGCAGCGGCGCATTCTGGTCGTCGCCGTGGCCTACGTCGTCGTGGCCGGCGCCGTGCTGACGGCGCTCATCGCGGCGCTCGTCGTCCCGTTGCTGGGAGATCGGTACGAGCCGGCCCGTCAGCTCGTCGTACCCCTCGTCGCGGCAGCCGCTGTCTACGGGCTCAGCCAGGTGCTCGGGACGCTGCTGCTCGCCGGGCGCCGTGGAGCGAGCGCCTCGCTCGCTGCCACGGTCGGCTTCGGCGTCAGTGCACTCGCCTATGTCCTGTTGATTCCCGACCACGGGGCAGCAGGTGCCGCCTATGGCTCGCTGATCGGCTACGCCGCGTCCCTCGTCGCCGCCGCAGCCCTGAGCGGACATCGACGGCTTGCTCGCGACGGTGAGCGTCCATGACGGCGCCCGCGTTCCAGGCCTCGCCCTCTGGGCGCCCCACGACGCCGCTGCTTGCTCCGACCCTGGCCCTGCTGCTGGTCGCCATCGGCGGTAGCTACACCCTCGACCGGGCGGGACTCTCCGCGCTGGCCTGGCTGGACCTGCGCGTCGTGGGCCTGGCGGTCGCGCTGCCCCTGGTCTGGCTCGACCTACGGCAGGTACGGCGGCTGCCGGCCGACCGGCGGCGCCCCGAAGGCTGGCTCGTCGCAGCGATGGTGTTCTTCCTCTTCCAGATCGCCTCTGCCGCATGGGCGCCACCCGGAGCGCGGGTCGGCGCCGACGCCCTGGACATCATCTGCATGGGGCTGCTGACGGTGGCGCTGTACCTACACGCGCGCCAGAACCCGCGGGTCGTGGCCCGCCGGCTGCTGTGGTTCCTGTGGGGCACAGGAGTCGTCTTCGGGCTCGGCGCTCTGTTGCTCACTGGAGCAGGCGCCCAAGGCCGGTTCGCCGCGTTCGGCGGCGGCCCCAACGTCTTCGTCCGGATCGAGATGCTGGCCATGCTCGCCGTGGCGGCGCTGGTGATCACCGGCGCCCGCCGGGCGCTGTTGTGGAGCGTCCCGCTGTTCGGCGTGTGCGCGGTCCTGTCCGGGTCGCGCGGTGGTCTCGTCGCCGGCATCCTTGTGGGCTTGGCTGCGGCTCTGGTGGGCGGACGGCGCGCTCGCCGCATTGCCCTGACCGCAATGGTGGGGGTGTGTGCCTCTGTCGCCGTCGCGTACGTCGTGTCTCCGACAGTGGCCAATGTCATCCAGACGCGATTCGTCCAGCAGACGACCCAGCAGGGTTATGACTCCAGCCGCAGGACGGTGTGGCGGCAGGCCGCGGAGCTGGCAACGCAGCATCCGCTCGCCGGTTCGGGGCTGGACGGGTTCTACGCGTTGATCGGCACGACCACCGGCATCGAGTACCCGCACAACTACGTACTGGCCGTGGCCGCCGAGGGTGGAGTACTGGGGCTGGCGCTGTTCTCCATCACCCTGGCGTTGTGGGTCCGGACCATAAGAACCGCGCCGTTGAGAGACGTCGAGACTGCCGCCCTCGTCGCCGCTGCCGCGTACATCGCCGTCGCCAGCCTGTTCTCCGGCAACTACTACGACTCCCGGCTCGCCTGGTGCTGCGCCGCGGTGGCAGCGGCGATGGTGGTGCACGGCCGGCAAGCTGCTGAGCCCGACCCGGTGCTCAGCGACTCAGCAGCCGTGCGTTGAGGGCCAGTGCGGCGATGTACTGCAGCGACCGGCCGCGCGTGTGCGCCTCGAGCCGGCGCTGGAGCGGCGCGCTGTAGCGGCCCAGCTTGACGAAACCGTCGGCGAACCACCCCGACCCGCTCCCGGAACCGTCGACGTACTGACGCGAGACGCCGCTCTTCGGCCACACGAGCTTGGTGAAGGTGTCGGTGAACCGGGCGATGTCTGTTGCCGTCCACTCGCGACCCACCTCCCGCGCCTCGACGACGTACGACAACACGCCGTTCGCGTGGTCAACGTCCTGCGGCCGCCCCGGGCCGGCGTTCCACTGGTCACTCCAGACATAGGCGGTCGGCACCGCACGGCTCGTCGACATCTGGCGGCGCAGCGAGGACCCGCCGTTCGGCATGTGCCGGTTGATGTTGGTGAAGACCTTGTCGTAGAGCGAGCGCCGCGCCGGGTTGCGGGTGAGCACCGACAGGTCGAGGGAGATGTACGCCCAGTGCGCGGCCATGTGAGTGCGGCTGCGGTAGATGTTCGCGGCAGCGCCTCGGGAGTACCACTTCTCGAAGATGTC
>JAVEDJ010000089.1 GCA_030841025.1 Actinomycetota bacterium | reverse complement strand
CACGGTCGCGACCTTGTCGGGCATCTGGCGCAGGTCCTCGATGATGGCGCTGATCTCGTCACCGAACTTCGTGCCCCGCACCTGGGCGAGGTACAGCCCGACTAGGAAGCACGCGACTATCTGCGTGAGGTAGCCCTTGGTCGACGCCACCGCGACCTCCGGGCCGGCATGCGTGTAGAGCACCGCGTCGGACTCCCGCGGGATCGTGGACCCATTGGTGTTGCAGATGGCGAGCACCCGCGACTTCTGCTCGCGGGCGTGCCGCAACGCCATCAGGGTGTCCATGGTCTCGCCCGACTGCGAGATCGCGACGACCAGCGTCGTGCGCGTGAGGACCGGGTCGCGGTAGCGGAACTCGGAGGCCAGCTCGACCTCGCACGGAATGCGGGTCCAGTGCTCGATCGCGTACTTGGCGACCAGACCGGCGTGGAACGCCGTACCGCACGCAATGATGATGATCTTGTCGATCTCGCGCACGTCCTCGTCGGAGATCCGCATCTCGTCCAGGTGCAGCAGCCCGTCGTCGCCGAGGCGGCCCAGCAGCGTGTCGGCGACCGCCTGCGGCTGCTCGGCGATCTCCTTGAGCATGAAGTAGTCGTAGCCGCCCTTCTCGGCAGCCGAGGCGTCCCAGTCGACGTGGTACTCGCGCACCTCGGCGGGGTTGCCGTCGAAGTCGGTGATCGTGACTCCGTCGCGGCGCAGCTCGACGACCTGGTCCTGACCGAGCTCGACGGCCTCCCGGGTGTGCGCGATGAACGCCGACACGTCGGAGGCGAGGAAGTTCTCACCCGCGCCGCGCCCGACGACGAGGGGCGAGTTGCGCCGCGCACCGACGACCACGTCCGGTGCGTCGACGTGGGTGACGACCAGCGTGAAAGCGCCGTCCAGCTTGCGGCACACGCGGCGGAGCGCCTCAGCGAGGTCGACGGCCCCACCCATCGCGGCGACCTCCTCCTCGAGCAGGTGCGCAACGGCCTCGGTGTCGGTCTCGGACGACATCTCGTGACCGCGGTGCTCGAGCCCCGCGCGCAGGCTGGCGAAGTTCTCGATGATGCCGTTGTGGATGACTGCCACCGACCCGGTGCAGTCGAGGTGCGGGTGGGCGTTGCGGTCGTTGGGCGCGCCGTGTGTCGCCCACCGCGTGTGCCCGATGCCGCTGGTCGATGCCGGCAGCGGCCGCTCGGCCAGCGCAGCCTCGAGGTTGGCCAGCTTGCCGGCTCGCTTCTCGGTCTCCAGCTTGCCGCCCGCCAACAGGGCGACGCCGGCGGAGTCGTAGCCCCGGTACTCCAGACGGCGCAGGCCCTCGATCACCACTTCCAGCGCCGAGCGCTCGCCGACGTAACCCACGATTCCGCACATGCAGCCAGGGTATCGGCCGTACGACGCGCGGGCGCCGCGCTAGAGCGCGAGCTCCGCCTTCACGACGCCGGCGAGCCGGTCGGCCACCGCTCGAGCCAGATCCTGGCTCGGGGCCTCGACCATGACGCGCACCAGCGGCTCGGTGCCGCTCGGTCGCAGCAGCACCCGACCCGTGTCGCCCAGCTCAGCCTCCGCCGCTGCGACGGCATCGAGCAGCGGGGCACAGTCCGCCGCGCGAGCCTTGTCGACACCTGTGACGTTGACCATCACCTGCGGCAGCCGGTCCATGACCGACACCAGCTCGGCGAGCGGCTTGCCGACCGCCGCCATGCGGGCCAGCAGCTGCAGGCCGCTCAGCACGCCGTCTCCGGTCGTTGCGTGGTCGAGCAGCAGGACGTGACCGGACTGCTCACCGCCGAGCGAGAACCCGCCCTCCCGCATCGCCTCCAGCACGTACCGGTCGCCGACTGCGGTCTCGACGACCGCGATGCCCTCGCGTTGCATGGCGAGCTTGAAGCCCAGGTTGGACATCACCGTGACCACCACGGTGTCGGCGGCGAGCCGCCCCGCCTCACGCAGTGCCAGTGCCAGCACGGCAAGGATCTGGTCGCCGTCGACCGGGGTGCCGGTCGCGTCGACGGCCAGGCAACGGTCGGCGTCGCCGTCGTGCGCGATGCCCACGTCGGCTGCGTGCTCCACCACCGCGGCGGACAAGTGCTCGAGGTGCGTAGAACCCACGCCGTCGTTGATGTTCAGACCGTCGGGCTCGCAACCGATCGCGACGACGTCGGCCCCGGCGCGCCGCAGCACGTCCGGCGCGATCGTCGAGGCCGAGCCGTGGGCGCAGTCGACGACGACCTTGAGCCCGTCCAGCCGGTTGGGCAGCGAGCGGAGCAAGTGCTGGGCATACGACTCGTGCAGGTCGTCACGCCGCTGGATCCGGCCGACGTCCGCGCCGGTCGGGCGTTGCCAGTCCTCCCGCATCCGCTGCTCGATCGCGTCCTCGAGCTCGTCGGGGAGCTTGTGGCCACCGCGCGCGAAGAACTTGATGCCGTTGTCGGGCATCGGGTTGTGGCTGGCAGAGAGCATGACGCCGAGGTCGGCCCCGGTCGTGTCGGTGAGGAAAGCCACACCGGGCGTCGAGATCACACCCACGTCCAGTACGTCGATGCCGGCGCTGGCCAGACCGGCGACGACAGCCGCCGACAGGAACTCCCCCGATGCCCGCGGGTCGCGCCCGACGACGGCAACCGGCCGGTGCCCGGCGAAGGCCCCGACGTCGCCGAGCACGTGCGCAGCGGCGACCGACAGGTCGAGCGCCAGCTCGGCGGTGACGAACTGGTTGGCCAGCCCGCGTACACCGTCGGTGCCGAAGATGCGACCCACGATGGGCGACCGTCGCGCCGCGGCGGCGATCAGCGCTTGCTGTACTGGGGAGCCTTGCGGGCCTTCTTCAGGCCGTACTTCTTGCGCTCCTTGGCCCGCGGGTCACGCGTGAGGAATCCGGCCCGCTTGAGCGCGGGGCGGTTGCCCTCCTCGTCGATGGCGTTGAGCGCACGCGAGATGGCCAGACGCAGCGCGCCCGCCTGGCCGGAGATGCCGCCGCCGTGGATGCGGGCGATGACGTCGAACCGGCCGGCGGCCTCGAGGGTCACGAACGGCTCGTTCACCGCCTGCTGGTGGACCTTGTTGGGGAAGTAGCTCTCCAGCGGCTTGCCGTTGACCGTCCACGAACCGGAGCCGGGCACGAGGCGGACGCGCGCGATGGCCTGCTTGCGCCGCCCGGTGGCCGCCGCGGGAGCGACCACGACCTCCCGAGGGGTAGCGGAGCTGAACGACTCGCTCGAGGACTCGGTCGTGAACGACTCGGGGGCCGCGTCGGTCTCGGGGTTTTCGATGGTGGTCTCAGCCACGGTGTCTCTCGGTTCTCTCGTCAGTGCTCGTGGGTCGGGCTCGGAAGTTCAGTTGCTGGTCGGGCCGGTGATCTCGAGGATCGCGGCCGCTGTGCGTGCTTACTGTGCGACCTGCCGGATCTCGAACGGCGCGGGCCCCTGGGCCTGGTGGGGGTGCTCGGGGCCGGCGTAGACCTTGAGCTTGCGCAGCATGTTCCGGCCCAACGTGTTGTGCGGCAGCATCCCCTTGATGGCCTTCTCGACGGCCTTCTCGGGGTGCTTGTCGAGCAGGTCGGAGTACGGCGTGGCCCGCAGACCGCCCGGGAAACCCGAGTGGCGGTAGGCCATCTTGGTCTCACGCTTGTTGCCGGTCAGCGCCACCTTGTCGGCGTTGATGACGATCACGAAGTCACCGGTGTCGACGTGCGGGGCGTAGATCGGCTTGTGCTTGCCGCGCAGCAGTGTCGCGACCTGCGTGGCGAGCCGGCCGAGCACGACGTCTGTCGCGTCGATGACGTGCCACTGGCGCTGGACGTCGGCGGGCTTGGGGCTGTACGTACGCACGGGAATAGCCTCTGACTTGGTCGAGTGAGTTCGAACGCGAGCGCCCAGAGAAGGGCCCCGCGAAAGGGCACAACGACCTGGCAGACTACCTGCCGTAGGTCGGGAGGGTCAAAAGCGAGCGTCCCGGCCGCAACGAGGCCCTGGGCCCCTTACCCCGGCAACCGCGCCCGCGACCTGTTACGGCGGCGGCAGGGACGTCGTGACCTGGTGGCCGACCGGGTCGTAGACGAACGACACCTTCGCCGGGCCCGCGACCGTCAGGACGATGTTGCCGCCGTTGCGCTCGCCGCCCGCGCCGTAGTTGACGTCCCAGGAGTCGTTGATGGCCACCTTGAACTCGTTCTGGCCCCCGGGCAGCTCGAAGGTGCCCTTCCAGAGACCGTCGGCAAGGTCCTTGGTCAGGTGGGCCTGGACGCAGTCGGGTTGCCAGTCGCTGGCGCAGCCGATCTCGGAGTTGAACGACCCGGGCACCGTCACCGAGGTGACGACCGGCTCCGCGGGCGGCGGCGGGTCGCCGACCAGGCCCGAGCTGTTCGCCACGGACAGGTTGCCGGACGAGTCCTTGAGCACGGCGCGGTACTCGAGGATCGTGCCCTTCTCCACGGCGCTGACGTCATGGAAGACGCGGTACGGCGCGTTGTCGTCGGTGCCGAGCAGCTGCCAGGCCGTCTCGCCGAGCTTGCGGTAGGCGAAGGACACCTGGCTGAACGCGGCCTGGTCGGCGCTCACCCCGATCTCCGCCCGGCCGCCGATCGTGGCCCCGGGCTCGGGTGCGTTGAACGTGATGGACGGCGCGGACGTACGACGGGCCAGGGCCGACCTGGCCTTGAAGACCCGGGTCGAGAGCGCGGGCACGCTCACGGTGACGTTGGCCGTGACGTCGGACCGGACGGGACGCAGCCCGCGCGGCCAGACCCCGTTGAACCGCATCTGCTTGCTGTAGGTCGGCAACGTCACAGTTCGATCGGTCGACGAGTTGTTGAACGCGACGACGTACTCCACCTTGTCCCGCCGGTCGATGCGGCTGACCGCGAACACACCGGCCCGGTCCTCGGAGAAGCGTTGGATCTGGGCCCCGTCCCGCAACGCCGGGTGCTTGCTGACGACCTCGGCAAGCTCCTTGAGGTAGCGGTACATCGGTGCCGATCGGTTGAAGCGGTCGCGGCTGCCGAGCCTTGTCGTACCGATCATCGGGTCGTCGTTGTACTCCGCCACCTTGCTGGCGAACATGTCCTGGCGCGCGAGCTGGTCGCCTCCGTCACCGACGAAGCCCTGCTCGTCGCCGTAGTAGACGACCGGCTGCCCGCGCGTGAAGTACATGAGCTCATGCGCGAGCTGGTCACGGCGAAGCAGCTCGGCACCGGAGGCCCCGGGGTTGTCGCCGCTCAGGAAGAAGCCCACCCGTCCCATGTCGTGGTTACCGAGGAACGTGGGCAGCTGGTAGGCGTTGCTGTCGACGTCGGTGTAGTAGTCGTCCTTGGCGAAGAAGTCGCGCAGCTCGTCGGTCTTCTTCTCGTCGTTGAAGCGACGGGCCTTGTCCTGGAAGCCGAAGTCCAGCGTGGCGGGAAGCTTCGCCTCGGTGGTGTACGTCGACATGAACTCGGGGCTGGCATCGAAGACCTCCCCGAACGAGAAGAAGTCGTTGTTGCCGATGCGCCGCGCCTCGGCCTGGATGGCGGGCGCGAACTGCTGCCAGAACTCGGTGTTGACGTGCTTCACCGTATCGATCCGGAATCCGTCGATGCCGAAGTCGACCCACGTCTTGTAGATGTCGGTCATTCCCGCGACGACCTTGGGCTGCTCGGTGAACAGGTCGTCGAGGCCGAAGAAGTCGCCGTACTGCGAGTTCTCGCCTGTGAAGGCCGAGTCACCGCGGTTGTGGTAGAGCGTGCGGTCGTTGAGCCAGGCTGGGACCTTCACGGTCGCGTCCTGCGGCTGGTCGAACACCGGCGTGTACGGGAACGACGTCGCCGGGTCCAGCGTCGGGAACGTGGAGCCGCCGACGTAGTCACGGTCGTCGAAGACCGTGCCCGCTACGTCGCGGTAGGGATCGGTGGCCTTGTCGATGTAGGAGTACTGCTTCTCCTGGTAGTCGATGACATCGGCAGTGTGGTTGGTGATGATGTCGAAGAAGACCTTCATCCCCTTCTTGTGCGCCTTGTCGATGAAGCGCGACAGCTGCGCGTTCGTGCCGAAGTGCGGGTCGACCTGGGTGAAGTCAGTGATCCAGTAGCCGTGATAGCCGGCGGACTTGTTGTCGCCGGTGCCCTGCACCGGACGGTTCTTGAACGACGGTGTCAGCCAGATCGCCGTCGTGCCGAGTCCCTTGATGTAGTCGATCTTCTGGGTCAGACCGGCGATGTCACCGCCGTGGTACCAGCCCTTCCCTGCGGGGTCGTAGCCGGTGACGTCCCTGCCGCCCGACAGGCCACCCATGTCATTGCTGGTGTCGCCGTTGGCGAATCGGTCGGCCATCACGAAGTAGAAGCGCTCGCGGGTGAGCGGCGCGCGCAGGCTCTCCTTGGCGAGCGCCCTGTCCGACCGGACGGGGTGCGACGGCGGGTTGCCGGCGGGACGCACCGCGGTGCGGTGCGTCGCGTCGTCGTACGAAAAGACGAGCTGCTGCGTCTGCGACAGCACCAGCGCGAGGTTCTTGCCGTCCTGGGCGCCGTAGGCCCCGTAGTTCTCGGTCCAGCTGTCGTTGAGCGCGACCTTGAACTCATAGCTTCCGGCCGGCAGGGTGACGGTCTTCGCGTACGTCGTGCCCGACACCACCGGCAGGTGCGACGCGGCACAGTCGGGCTGCCAGTCGCCAGAGCAGCCGAGCTCGCTCTGCAACGAACCGGCCAGGGTGACCGTGCGGTCGGCGGAGCTCGCCGGCGTGGCGCCGAGACTCAGCACGGTCGCTGCCCCGACCCCTGCGACGGTGAAGGCAGCGAGCAGGGCACGCAGAGCGGCAGGGGTACGACGCATGGGGGCTCCCGGGACGGTGGACCTCAGGGCCAGGAACCTAGTCCAGCCGCTGCCGGTCGCAAAAGGTGCAGATCTACCGGGCGCGCTCGACCCGGCCTTCGTCCCAGACCGGCTCGTCGGACTCGTAGACACCGCCGTCGGCGCCGAAGACCAGGAACCGGTCGAAGCCTCGTGCGAACCAGCGGTCGTGCGTCACTGCGACGACGGTTCCGGCGAATGCCTCTAGGCCGTCCTCCAACGCCTCCGCCGACACCAGGTCGAGGTTGTCCGTCGGCTCGTCGAGCAGCAGCATGGTCGCGCCCGAGAGCTCGAGCAGCAGGATCTGCAGTCGGGCCTGTTGCCCGCCCGAGAGCGACTCGAACGGCTGCTCGGCAGCGTGGGCGAGCTCGTACCGGTCGAGCGCCCGCGTCGCCTCCTCCCGCCCCATCCCCGAGCGGTGCTCGTCACCGCGCCACAGGATGTCGAGCAGCGTCCTGCCGACCAGCTCGGGATGCTCGTGGGTCTGGGCGAACCACCCCGGTCGCACCCGCGCACCCAGTCGCGCGACACCGGTGTGGGCGACCGGCGTGATGACGGTCTCGCCGACCGGCCGGTGCTCGTTGTCGGGGTCGCTGCCCCCCATGGCCAGCAACCGCAGGAAGTGCGACTTGCCCGACCCGTTGGAGCCGAGTACCGCCACGCGGTCGCCGTACCAGACCTCCAGGTCGAAGGGCTTCATCAACCCGGTGAGCTCGAGGCCTTCACAGACGATCGACCGCTTCCCGGTGCGCGACCCGCGCAGCCGCATCGTCACGTTCTGCTGCTGAGGGATCGCCTCCGGCGGGCCGGCGTCCTCGAACATCCGCAAGCGGGTCTGGGCCGCCTGGTAGCGCGAGGCCAAGCCGTCGTTGTAGGCGGCCTTCTGCTTGTACATCAGCACCAGCGCCTTGAGCTTGGCCCGCTCTTCGTCCCAGCGCCGGCGCAGCTCCTCAAGCCGCGAGAACCGGTCCTGTCGCGCGTCGTGGTAGGTCGCGAAGCCTGCACCGTGCGTCCAGACCGTGTTGCCAGCGGCGCCGAGCTCGACCGTCACGACCCGCGTCGCGGTGTGCGAGAGCAGCTCGCGGTCGTGCGAGACGAACAGCACGGTCTTGGGCGACTCCTGCAGCGTCTGCTCCAGCCACCGCTTACCCGGCACGTCGAGGTAGTTGTCCGGCTCGTCGAGCATGAGCACCTCGTCAGGCCCGCGCAGCAGTGCCTCGAGCACCAGTCGCTTCTGCTCACCGCCGGAGAGGCTGCGCACCTCGCGCCACTGCGCCTTGTCATAGGAGATGCCGAGCGCGGCGACGGTGCAGGTGTCCCACAGGACCTCGGCGTCGTAGCCTCCGGCGTCGGCCCAGTCGGCGAGCGCCTGGGCGTACTGCAGCTGGGTCCGCTCGTCGTCCCGCTCCATCATCAGCAGCTCGGCCTGCTCCAGGGCCTCCGCCGCGGTGCGCACCCGCGGCGGCGCGACCGACACGAGCAGGTCGCGCACCGACGAGCCGTCGCGCACCGAGCCGACGAACTGGCGCATGACGCCGAGGCCGCCGGACCGCCCGAGCGAGCCCTCGTGCGGATCCAGGTCACCAGCGATGATCTTCAGCACGGTGGTCTTGCCCGCTCCGTTGGCTCCCACGAGCGCGACCTTGGCCCCGTCTCCGACCCGGAACGACACGTCGCGCAGCAGCTGCCGCCCGTCCGGCAGGAAGAAACCGACCCCGTTGACATCGACGTGTCCCACAGGGCACGAGTGTGAGGCTTGGACCCGCACTGCGCGAGCCACTTGACACGTAAGGGCGTGCGAGCTCGCCGCAGACCCCCCTAGGGTCCTGCCGTGGACGTCACGTCGCTGGGCTATCGCACCGACCTGGCGCTGCTGCAGCTCGGTGGCACCCAGGTGGAGGACCGTGGCGGCCACCTCGTCGTGCGCAGCCCGCACAACCCGACGCACTGGTGGGGCAACTTCCTGCTGTTGCAACATGCGCCGCAAGCCCAGGACACCGATGTCTGGCTGGACCGTTTCACCGCCGAGTTCCCGGACGCAACACACGTGGCCCTGGGCTTCGACGGCGTCGACGGCCGGGTCGGTGACGCGGCGGCCTTCACCGAGCACGGCCTGCGCGTCGAGACGGCGACCGTGATGACGGCGACCGCCGTGCGGGCGCCACCGCGTCCCAACCGCGATGCCACCTATCGCCTGCTGCGCTCCGACGACGACTGGGCGCAGAGCGTGGAGCTCCGCGTGGCCTGCCGCGATGACGAGCACGACGAGGAGGCGTACCGCGAGTTCTCCCGGCGGAAGGCCGCAACGAACCGCGCGCTGGCCGACGCCGGGCACGGCGGCTGGTTCGGCGCCTTCGTCGACGGCCGGCTGCTCTCGCAGATGGGGCTGTACGCGGCAAGTCCCGGCCTCGCCCGTTTCCAGTCGGTGGAGACGCATCCCGAGGAGCGCGGCCGCGGCCTTGCGGGCTCGCTCGTGCACCATGTCAGCCGGTACGGCTTCGACGAGGTGGGAGCCACGACCCTGGTGATGGTCGCCGATCCCGACTACCTGGCGATCCGCGTCTACCGGTCAGTGGGCTTCACGGACGTCGAGTCACAGCTGCAGGCAGAGCGCCCGCCAGAAGGAGCTGGCCCCTGACGCTGGGCTCAGCCCAGCCGTCGCGGCGCCTGCGGATCCGTGAGGTCGACGACCACGTCGGCTCGCCGCCATGGGTCGTGTCGCTCCTCGTGCAGCGCCCAGGCGCCGAGATAGCGCCGCAGGTAGAGCTCGCGCACCTGGTCTGCCGGGCCGAGGTCCGCGTCGCGCTCGAGGGCGCGCGCGAGCAGCGCAGCGGGCTCGGCCACGAGCAGCACCCCGACGTCCCAGCAGTCGTCGAAGTCCGGTGCCAGCACGAACTCGCCCTCGACCAGCACCACGGTGCCCGCCTCGAGCGGCACCGGCTCGGGTGTGATCGGCTCGTCGTTCGCCAGGTCGAAGCTCCCCGGCACCACGGCGGCCGCGCCCGAGACCGCCGGGTCGAGCACCAGCCGACGCAGCGAGCCGGGATCGTAGGAGTCGGTCAGGTAGCCCTCCGCGGAGAGCCGCTCCGCGCGGTGGCGTACCTGGCGCGGCTGGTGGAAGTCGTCGTACGACACGCGTACGACGTGACGTCCGGCGCCGCCGACCACGGTGGCGAGGTCGGC
>JAVEDJ010000058.1 GCA_030841025.1 Actinomycetota bacterium | reverse complement strand
CAGCGACGGACCAGGCCGTGCTCAAGGCCTTCCCCGACGACGACAACCTGCAACGCTGGATGCGGTTCGCCGCAGCCAAGGTGAAGGGCCAGGGACTGCCGTCCCGCATCTGCTGGGTGGGCTATGGCGAGCGACATGTGGCCGGTCAGGCGTTCAACGACCTGGTGCGGTCGGCTGCGGTCACGGCGCCCGTTGTCATCGGCCGCGACCACCTCGACGCCGGGTCGGTCGCCTCGCCCGAGCGCGAGACGGAGGGCATGCTCGACGGCACCGACGCGGTTGCCGACTGGCCGATCCTCAACGCGCTGGTCAACACGGCGTCGGGCGCCTCATGGGTGTCCGTGCACCACGGTGGCGGTGTCGGCATCGGCAAGTCCATCCACGCCGGGGTGGTGGTAGTCGCGGACGGCACCGACGCCGGGCACGAGCGGGTCACGCGGGTGCTGACCAACGACCCCGGTACCGGTGTGTTGCGCCACGCAGACGCGGGCTACGAGATCGCGCAGCGGACGGCGCGCGCTGTCGGCATCCGCATCCCGATGCTCGACGGCACGCACGCGCCCGACTGGCAGCGCTGACGGCGCCCGCGGGCCGCGGCACGGGAGCCTCAGGGCGGTGACCGAAGCGGTCGGTCAGCCGCCGGTCGGGTTCGCGAGGCCCAGCGCGGCGCGCATGGCGATCTCGGCACTGCGCAACTTGCGCGGCGCGGGTTTGTCGGCCCGTCCGGTGAGGTCCGCGGGGCTCTGCGCCTGCTCCATCTCCTTGAACATCTGCAGTCCCGTCGTGGACGCCAGCTCGAGGAACTGGTCGACCGTCGGCTGGACATCCGATGGCCACTGGACCGCCTGGAGACTGCCGAGGCGCGCTTCGTAACCGGTGGTGGACTTCCGGACGCCGGCCCGGACCGCCTTCATGTTCAGGGGCCTGGTGGCAAGTGCCTTCAGCAGGTCGCGCAGCGAGGCGGTGTAGGCGTCGTCGATCTCGCGGTACCGCTTGGCCGCCGGGGCCTTGTCGGCGATGGTCTGTGCGGGGGGCGCCGCGGTGTCACCGTTGCCGGAGCCGCCTGCGGCGCTACTGCCAGGTGCAGCGTCCGAGCCGCCGGCAGCACCCGCGCCGCCGCCCGCGCCCTTCGAAGTTGCCGCGGCCGTGCCGCCGACCTTCGCGCCCGTCGACTTCGAGGAGCCCTTGGTCTTGCCGGCCCCGGCCTTAGGTGAGCTCGCCTGCGACTCGGACGGCTTGCCACCTTGGGTGACCTTGGTACCGGATGCCTTGGCGCCGGCCGTCGACGAGTCGGTGCCCGCCTTTGCCGTGCCTGTCCCCGTGCCTGTGGCGGTCCCTGCGTGCTTCGTGCCGGTCGCGGTGGGCGCCCCGGTCGCGCCGCTGTCCCGCTGCGGGGTTGCCTGCCCGGCAGCGCCACCCGCGGCGGCACCGTCCGGCGCAGCGGAGTCCGAGCTGCGGACGCCCCCGCTGCACCCGGCGAGCACCAACAACAGCAGAACCGCCACAGCGGTGATCGCCTTGCGCATCGCCCAACCCCCTCAAGACAGCGCGAAGCCCTCCCAACCCCAGGCCCCACGACGGCAGTCAACCGGGCGAACCTGTGGACAACCTCACGATCTGGGTCACAACGACGCGCCGAGCCTCACTGGCCGGGCCACAGCAGGTCCTCGGAGACATCCGCGACCGTGGGGGCACCCAGCAGGGCCATCGCCGTCTCCAGCTCACGGCGCAGTACGTCGACCACGGCGCGCACGCCGTTCGCACCGTCGACCACCAGGCCCCAGACGTAGGGCCGACCCACCAGCACCGCCGAGGCACCCAGTGCGAGCGCCTTCGCCACGTCGGTACCGCGCCGGATGCCGCCGTCGACCAGCACGGGCACCGCGCCGTCCACCGCTCGGACCACGCCGGGCAGCGCCAGCGCGGTGGCCGGTGTCGTGTCCAGCGCCCGGCCGCCGTGGTTGGAGACGAGCAGGGCCGCGGCGCCGTACGCCACGGCCCGCGCAGCGTCGTCCGGGCGCAGCAGGCCCTTCACCACCAGGGGCAACCGGGTGAGCGAGAGCAGCCACTCGAGGTCGGCCCAGGTGACACCCGGGTCCAGGTGCGGGTTGTCGACGCGCTGACCGCGTGCTGCGAGGGCGCCCAGGTCCAGTCCCTCGAGGTTGCCGTACACCGCGCCGGGCGTGGCGCCGAGCTCATCGCGTACATCGGCGTCACGGGTCGCCAGCACCGGCAGGTCGGTCGTCAGCACGAGTGCGCTGGCGCCGGCGCGCTCCGCGCGGCCGACCAGCTCGCGGGTGAAGCCCCGGTCCCGCTGGATGTACAGCTGGAACCACCACGGCCCGGTCGCCGCTGCCCCGATCTGCTCGACGCTGGCCGTCGAGAGGGTGGAGGCGACCAGCAGCGTCTCGGCCGCCGCCGCGCCACGCAGGGTGGCGAGCTCGCCGTCCGGGTGGAAGAGCCCATGCGTGGCGGTCGGCGCGAGCAGGATCGGCGCGGCCAGCTCGTGGCCCACCAGTCGCTGCCGCGTGTCGAGCTGGCTGACGTCGCACAGCGCGCGGGGTGCAAGGCGGATGTGCTGCCAGGCCTGCGCGTTGGAGCGCAGCGTGTGCTCGTCGCCGCTGCCGCCCGCCAGGTAGGCCCAGACGCGCTCGGTCAGCTGGTGCTGCGCTCGCTGCTCGAAGTCCGGCAGGTTGCGCGGGAGCTTCAGGTTGCCGGGCATCGGCTCCGGCCCGTCACCGGGCACGCCCGCGTCAGCCGGTCTTCTGCCGGGCACGGTAGGCGGCCACGTGCAGTCGGTTGCCGCAGGTGCGTGCGTCGCAGTAGCGCTTGGACCGGTTGCGGGACAGGTCCACCAGGACCCGTTCGCAGTCAGGGGCCGCGCACGTGGCGAGCCGCTGCCGCTCACCGGCCGCGATCACGAAGGCCAACGCCATCCCGCAGTCGGCCGCGAGGTGCTCGGCCAGCCGGGCCTCGGGCGAGTGGTAGTGCACGTGCAGCGGCCATCCGTCGTGGTCGGTCAACCGCGGCGTCGTACGGGCGTCGGAGATCAGGTCGTTCACCAGGTGCACGGCGCTGGGCTGGTCGGCCGCGGCGAACACGGCATGCAGCCGGTCGCGCAGCCGTCGTACCGACGCGAGGTCGTCCTCGACCAGCGGACCGGGTTCAGAGACGGCATGCCGCTCGATGAGCTGCGCCAGGGTGGCGAGGTCGGGCAGGCCCTCGGCCTCGCCGGTGATCCGTGGCGAGGTGTTGACGATGTCGACCACGGTGCCCAACGCGCACACCGTGTCGTGGCCAAGATCCATGAGCACCTCCGCTGCTATCGTTCCGCGGACAGGAGCGTACTGCGACGATGCTCCTGACAGGCGGTACACAGGGCTGACCGCTGCTCCTGATCACACCAGCACTGAAGACGGAGGCTACCGGTGGCACTGCGCGAGCGGCCGGTCCTGGCCGCAGCCGCCGGTGCGGCCTGCATCGCGACGTCGGCCACGCTGGTGCGCCTGGCCGACGTCGCTCCCGCGACGGCGGCGACCTTCCGCTGCCTCTACGCGCTGCCGTTCCTCGGGATGCTGATGGTGCGCGAGGACCGGCGCTACGGCCCGCGACCGGCCCGGGCCCGGTGGCTCGCGGCCCTGGCCGGAGTCTTCTTCGCCATCGACCTGGTGTTCTGGCACCACGCCATCGCGGCCGTCGGCGCCGGCATCGCCACCGTCCTCGGCAACCTGCAGGTGCTCCTCGTCGGCTTCCTCGCCTGGTGGCTGCTCGGCGAGCGACCCAGTGCCCGTCTGGTTGCCGCCGTGCCGGTGGTGATCTTCGGCGTCGTGCTCATCTCCGGCGTCATCGGGCAGGGGGCCTACGGCGAGAATCCACTGCTCGGCGTGCTCTTCGGCGCCGGCACCTCGGTCGCCTACGCCGGGTTCATCCTCGTGCTGCGCGCCGGCTCAGGTGACCTGCGGCGCATCGCCGGCCCACTGTTCGACGCGACGGCGGTGTCGGCGGTCTGCTGCGTGGCGCTCGCTCCCATCTCGGGTGGCATCGACCTCGTGCCCTCGTGGCCGGCACACGGCTGGCTGCTGCTGCTCGCCGTCACCGCGCAGGTGATGGGCTGGCTGCTGATCGCGGCCGCGCTCCCGCGCGTCCCGGCGGCGCTCACGTCGGTGGTGCTGCTGCTGCAGCCGATCGCCTCGGTCGGCCTGTCCGCCGCGGTGCTCGACGAGCGGCCCTCGACGGCCCAGCTCCTGGGCTGTGCCGTGGTCCTCGCCGGTGTCGTCGTTGCTACGGTCGGACGACGCAGACCGACGTCCCCCTCCGTGGACTCGCCACCGGTGTCGGCCACGATCGAGGCATGAACCTCACCGTCCGCGGCATCGGTCGCCTGCTCACGATGACCGACGAGCCGCAGCGGGACACGGCGCTCGTGGTCCGCGGCGGGCGCGTCACCTGGACCGGGGCGGCGAGCGAGCTGCCCGCCGATGCCCCCGCGGAGGAGCTCGACGTCCAGGGCGCCTGCGTGGTGCCGGGGTTTGTCGACGCGCACACGCACCTGGTGTTCGCGGGGCTGCGGCGCGAGGAGTTCGTGGCCCGGCTGGCCGGGCAGCCGTACGACGGCGGTGGCATCCGTGTCACGGTCGACGCCACCCGAGCGGCGAGCGACGAGCAGCTGCTCGACCTGGCGGCCGCGCGGGCCGCGACGGCCATGTCGCACGGGACGACCACGATGGAGGTCAAGACCGGCTACGGACTGACCCCCGAGGACGAGCTCCGATTGCTCGACATCACGGCACGCCTGGCCGGTCGTACCCCGCTGCGGCTCGAGGCGACCTACCTCGGGGCCCACGTCGTGCCGGCCGGACGCGACCGCGACGAGTACGTCGACGAGGTCGTGGCCACGATCCCCGAGGCGGCGGCCCGCGGCGCGAGATGGTGCGACGTCTTCTGCGACCAGGGCGTGTTCACGGTTGCTGAGGCCCGCCACGTCCTCACGACCGCGCGCGACCACGGCCTGGGCCTGCGCCTGCACGCGGAGGAGATCGCGTGGACCGGGGCGGCCGCCCTGGCCGCCGAGCTCGGCTGCGCCAGCGCCGACCATCTGGAGCACGTCCGCGCGGACGACGCGCGTGCGATGGCCGCCTCCGGGGTCGTCGGCGTGCTGCTCCCGACGGTCACCCTGTCGCTGCGCTCCGCGGCGTGGGGCCACGCGAGCGTGCTGCGCGACGCGGGCGTGGAGCTGGCCCTCGCCACCGACTGCAACCCCGGGACCTCGTGGTGCGAGTCCATGCCCTACGCCATCCAGCTCGGCTGTCTGGCCATGGGTCTCTCGGTGGACGAGGCGTTCCGCGCGGCCACGCTGGGATCCGCCCACTCGCTCCGGCGCGACGACGTGGGTCATCTCGGCGTCGGTGCCTGGGGCGATCTTGCCGTGCTGGACGCCGAGCACGAGGCCGACGTGGTTGCCCACCTCGGCGGCCGGCCGGTGCGCACGACGGTCATCGGCGGCGTCGTACAGCAACGTCTGTGAGATCGGGGTAACCGACCGGCCCCCGGCTGCGTCCTAGCGATGAATGCCCGCGGGAGGGACTCGCAGGGTCAGGACGTGAGCAAGGCCTCGATCGCGCCATCAACGTCGAGATGCTCGCGTTCCTGCCCCTGCGGGCAGACCGAGTAGCTGCGGCCCAGGAAGTCGACGAGCTCGCGGGTGGGTGCCTGCAGCAACGCCTCGCCGTCGGGCGACGTCAGCCCGATGAAGATCACTTCGGCACCGGAGCTCCACGACGGCCAGACCCGCACATCGCCGTCGCCCGCGGGGCGGTGCACACCGAGCGTCAGCAGCTCGCGGGCGAAGACCCAGGAGACCCCGTCACCATGACCGGTGCGGAAGGTTGCGTGCACGGCATAGGGGTCGGCCGTGTCGTAGTGCAGCACCACGGGGAGGGAGACGCTGCCGTCGCCCGGGGCGACGAGATGGACCGTGAGCTCTCGCGTGACGGTGGTCGGGACCCAGCCGCTCATAGTCTGCACTCCTTACATTCGGCCCTGAAGGTAGGGCCGTCATGCTTCCTGTGGATTCCCCACGACGCAGCACCGGAAAACCTTTGCGCCGTCAGCGAGATGAACGAGCCGATCCCTAAGGTGTTACGTGCGAGGGCAGCAAGATTTTGGCGGGGCGACCATGGCGGGACATACCGGGCGACATACCTGGGCGAAAGGGGTCGGCGTGCGCGACCGGCGCGATGATGATGAGACATCGACGGTGCTGGAGGAGGTTGCCGGGCGTCTCGGGTTTCGTGACTATCTCCGGCAGCACCGCAGTCTGAACCTCGCCTACCGGGTGATCGTCGCCGTCGTCGGCTTCGCGATCATCGTCGCCGGCATCGTCTTGATCCCGTTGCCGGGGCCGGGGTGGCTGATCGTTTTCGCCGGCCTCGCGCTGCTCTCCACGGAGTTCGTCTGGGCCGGGCGGCTGCTGGACTTCGCGCGCGGGAAGGTCCGGTCATGGACGGACTGGGTCACCCACCAGTCGCTCGCGGTACGCGGCCTCATCGGGCTCGCGAGCCTGGTCGTCGTCGCGGGTGCCGTCGCTCTCTTCATCCGCGTCCAGGGCGTGCCCGGCTGGATCCCGACGATCGGGTAGGGTTGCGCCTCGTTCCCGGGCGATTGGCTCAGTGGTAGAGCGCCTCGTTCACACCGAGGAGGTCACTGGTTCGAACCCAGTATCGCCCACCCCGACCTCAGTTCGAGGTCGACGACGAGCCGGTAGAGCGGCGCGGAATCGGCCTGTTGGCGTACGGCGTCAAGCGCTAGTGCGCCCGGTCCGGACAGTTCTGCAACGCCCGTGCAACCGGCTTTCTCGACGATTTGAGTGCCATCCCGCCCGTTCAACCAAGAGCGGGAGGGATGCTCTGCCTGCACGCACCTGCACGGTAGGTTCCGGGCATGTACACAGACATCGCGCGGCGCGGACGTGCCGGCTCACCCGCAGTCCGCCGGTTCGGCCGACTCGCGGTAGCCATGCTCCTGGCCGCACCGCTGCTCGTCGTACCGTCAGGTTCGGCATCTGCCGCCACGTCGATCACCTGGCAGCGGCGCGCCGCCGGCTTCGAGCAGCCCACCCACGTGACCAGCTCGCGCGACGGCACCGGCCGGATCTTCGTCGTCGAGAAAGCCGGGCGGGTGCGCATCTACCGCGGCGGCAAGGTCCTCGCCACGCCGTTCCTCGACATCCGGTCACGGATCAAGGACGACGGCGAGGGCGGGCTGCTCTCGATCGCGTTCCACCCGCGGTACCGGACCCACCCGTTCTTCTGGGTCGCCTACACGACCACGGCCGGCGACGTGCGGGTCGCGCGGTTCCGTGCGGCCTCCTACCGGTCGAACACCGCCGCGGTGTCGAGCGCCCGGACCGTGATCACGGTTCCGCACCCCCACGAGTTCAGCAACCACATGGGCGGCCAGCTCGCCTTCGGTACCGATGGGCTGCTGTTCATGTCGACGGGCGACGGTGGCGGTGGCGGTGACCCGTTCGACAACGCGCAGCGCAAGAACACGTTGCAGGGCAAGATCCTGCGGCTGAAGGTCCTCGGTGCGAAGGCCGCGTGTGGCAAGTTCGCCTGCGTCCCCAAGGACAACCCGTTCGCGGGCCGCAAGCCGGGCCTCGGCCCCATCTGGGCGGTCGGGCTGCGCAACGCGTGGCGCTTCTCGGTCGACCCCGTCACCGGCGACCTGTGGATCGGCGACGTGGGCCAGGGCGCTCAGGAGGAGGTGGACCACCTGACGCCCGACCAGGGCGGCCGCAACCTCGGCTGGTCGTGTCGCGAGGGCACCGCAGTCTTCAACAGCTCCCGGTGCCGGCCGGGCGCGAGATATCACGCACCGGTCTGGACGTACGGCCGCAGCTTCGGCCAGTCGATCACCGGCGGGTTCATCTACCGCGGGTCGCGGTACAAGAGCCAGCTCGGTGGTCGCTACATCGGTGGCGACTTCGGGTCGGGCAAGATCTTCTACGGGTCGGGCAGGTCGCTGGTGACCGCCGGCAGCCTGCCCAACGTCACGAGCTTCGGTGAGGGAGCGACCCGCGAGCTGTGGGCGGTCACGATCGACGGCGGGCTGTACTCAATGTCAGCATCCTGACAAGGGGATGGTCGGCATCCTGACAAAGGGATGGTCGGCATCCTGACAAGGGGATGGTCAGCGTCCTGACAAGGGCATCGTCAGCGTCCTGACAAGGGGATCGTCCGCATCCTGACGGTGGACGCCTAACCTGAGGGCATGCCGGTCGTCGCCCGCGTTCAACAGCTGTGGATCTTCCCGGTCAAGTCGATGCGCGGCGCGCGGGTCGACACCGCGCAGGTGGTCGCCGGCGGGCTGCGCGGCGACCGGTCCTGGGCCGTGGTCGACGACAGCGGTACGACGGTGACTGCTGCCGAGGAGCCGCGGCTGCGGCAGGTCGCGACCCGGATCGTCGACGGTCAGGTGCTCGTGGACGTGCCCGGTGCAGCGCCTGGTCTGCGCCCGGAGGCGGCCGCAGCCGCCTTGAGTGCCTGGCTGGGCCGTCCGGTGCAGCTGGCGCACCGCGAGGGGACGGGCTTCGTCGACGTCGCACCCGTGCACGTGGTGTCCACATTCTCGATGGCTGATGCGGCACACGCCGAGCAGTGCGATGCCTGTGACATCCGCGAGCCGCGGGCCAACCTGGTGCTCGAGCTCGCACCTGGTGGGGGAGCGGAGCGGGAGTGGCTCGGCGGACAGCTGTCGATCGGGACGGCCACCCTCCCCGTCGTACGGCATCCCGACCACTGCCTCGGCGTGTACGCCGAGGTGGCCACGCCGGGGGACGTGCACGTCGGCGACGAGGTCACGCTCGGCTGAAACGCACGCGAGCCCGCCGGGTGCCGATGGATAGCATCGTTGCGGAGCACGCCGCACCGCCGTGCGCTCACCACCGAAGGGAACCACCGTGCCTGACCTCCGTATCACCGTCGACGGCAGCGAGCGTCAGGTCGCCGCCGGCACGACGGCGGCGGACGTCTTCGACGGTGACCGGTCCGTGGTGGCCGCCCGCGTCGGCGACGAGCTGCGCGACCTGGCCCACGTGCTTGCCGATGGCGACCGGGTCGAGCCGGTCGCCATCGACTCCCGCGACGGCCGGGACATCCTGCGCCACTCGACCGCGCACGTGATGGCCCAGGCGGTGCAGGAGCTCTATCCCGAGGCCAAGCTCGGCATCGGCCCGCCGATCGAGAACGGCTTCTACTACGACTTCGACGTTCCCGAGCCGTTCACGCCCGAGGACCTGTCGCGCATCGACAAGCGCATGCAGCAGATCGTCAAGGAGGGTCAGACCTTCAGCCGTCGGGCGGTCAGCGACCAGGACGCTCGCGTCGAGCTCGCCGACGAGCCCTACAAGCTCGAGCTGATCGGTCTCAAGGGCTCCGGTGCGGCGGATGCTGCCGACGGTGCCGAGGCCGAGGTGGGGGCCGGCGAGCTCACCATCTACGACAACCACCGGCGCGACGGTGAGCTGGCCTGGAAGGACCTGTGCCGCGGACCGCACGTACCCACCACTCGGCTCATCCCGGCGTTCAAGCTGCAGCGCTCGGCGGCGGCGTACTGGCGGGGGAGCGAGAAGAACAAGCAGCTGCAGC